>SIRW01000030.1 GCA_004366205.1 Actinomycetota bacterium
GGACACGTTCTTACACCGTCGATGGGACGCCACCCCCGTGGTGGACCCCCCACGCGCTACTTCAGCTCAGCGCCGCTCCCCACTCCAACGCGAAGAGCCGCTTATCCGTACCGTTGGCTTCGAACAACAGGTGCGGAGCCAGATCTCGGCAGTACTCGATCACTTCCCGCCACCGCCGTATCCACGCGCACACCGAGAGTAGGAATACGATGTCGACGTCATCAGGCAGAAAGTCTTCGATGATCGTGAGATCTTCTCGATCCAAATCGAACACGTAGAAGTCGAGGTTTTCAATCTTTCGTAGTGATCGGATGCGATTGGCTGCGTTGATCATCTTGCTGTCGAAGTCGATACCGACTCCCCACTCGATCTCGTCCTTTGTGGCGAAGAGCATTCCCCCTTGGTTGCAGCCGATATCCAGCGCCCTTGCACCCCCAAATTCCGACGCCGCGAGGATGCCCGACCCCGGCCTCACGAGCCCCTTGGGGGTACACTGGTGGTACACCTAAGGTGAGCGTCTACCTGCCGGAGGACCTGTACCGAGCGGCACGCGACCCTCACCTCTCGATCTCCGCTCTGGCGCAACGCGCCATCGCGGAGGCGCTGCGGACCGCTGGGGTCGACCGGTGGGTGGCAGCCGTCCAGGAGCGTGCGCCCCGGGTGACCAGGGTGCTCGACGCCTCGGCCGCAGTGGCCGGGGCACGCGAGGAGTTCGGTGCGTGATCGTCCTCGACGCTGCCGCCCTCGTCGACGTCGTGCTCGACCAGCCGCAGAAAGACTGGGTGCTGGCCCAGCTGGAGGGCCAGACCATCTGCGCCCCCGCTCACCAACCTGCCGAGGTGCTGTCCGCGCTCGCCCGTCTCCGCCGGGCGAACGAGATCAGCGTCGCGGTCGCGCGTGACGCCCTGGCCGAGGCGCTCGCGCTCGAGCAGGAGCTGGTCCTGCCGACCATCGACCACCTCGGCCGCGCGCTCGAACTGCAGGACCGGATCGGGGTCCTGGACGGTGTGTACGTGGTGCCCGCCAGCGAGCGAGCGTGCCCCCTCGTCACCACCGACGAGCGTCTCACCCGGGCGCAACCGCCGTGCGAGCTGCGGTCACCGCACGCCGGCGGGTGACCTGCCCTCGCCGGCCCCGCTACCAGCTGTTGTCACACCCCCAGGATCTCGGCGAGGAACTGGCCGGTGTAGCTCTCGGGGGTCTTGGCGACGAGCTCGGGCGGGCCCTCGACGACGACCTGGCCGCCGCCGTCGCCGCCTTCGGGGCCGAGGTCGATGATCCAGTCGGCGGTCTTGATGACGTCGAGGTTGTGCTCGATGACCAGCACGGTGTTGCCTTGGTCGACCAGCCGGGACAGCACCGACAGCAGGCGGCGGATGTCGTCGAAGTGCAGGCCCGTGGTGGGCTCGTCGAGGATGTAGATGGTGTGGCCGGTGGAGCGCTTGGCCAGCTCGGACGACAGCTTCACCCGCTGGGCCTCGCCGCCCGACAGCGTGGGAGCCGGCTGGCCGAGCCGCACGTAGCCGAGGCCGACGTCGACGATGGTCTGTAGGTGCCGGGCGATGGCGGGCTGGTTGGCGAAGAACTCCAGCGCCTCCTCGCAGGGCATGTCGAGCACCTCGGCGATGGTGTGGCCCTTGAAGGTGATGTCGAGGGTGTCGCGGTTGTAGCGGGCGCCCTTGCAGATCTCGCACGGGACGTACACGTCGGGCAGGAAGTGCATCTCGATCTTGATGGTGCCGTCGCCGGCGCACGCCTCGCAGCGGCCGCCCTTGACGTTGAAGCTGAACCGGCCCGGCAGGTAGCCCCGCACCTTCGCTTCGGGGGTGGCCGCGAACAGCTTGCGGACGTGGTCGAACACACCGGTGTACGTGGCCGGGTTCGACCGGGGTGTGCGGCCGATGGGTGACTGGTCGATGTTGATGACCTTGTCGATGTGCTCGACGCCCTCCACCGCCTTGTGGCGGCCGGGCGCCAGCTTGGACTTGTAGACCTTCTGCATCAGCGCCCGGTAGAGGATGTCGGAAACCAGCGTCGACTTCCCCGAGCCCGACACACCCGTGACGGCGACGAAGCAGCCGAGCGGGATCTCGACGTCGATGTCCTTCAGGTTGTGCTCGCGGGCGCCCCGCACGACGATCCACTCCTCGCGGGGCGGGCGGCGCACCGACGGGACGGGGATCTCCTGCGTGCCCGCCAGGTACTGCCCGGTGATCGACCGCTTGACCTTGGTGAGGCCCGCGACGGGGCCGGAGTAGACGATCTCGCCGCCGTGCTCCCCCGCCCCGGGGCCGATGTCGACGACGTGGTCGGCGACCCGGATCGTGTCCTCGTCGTGCTCGACCACCAGCACGGTGTTGCCCAGATCCCGCAGGCGGGTGAGCGTGTCGATGAGGCGCCGGTTGTCCCGCTGGTGCAGGCCGATGGACGGCTCGTCGAGCACGTAGAGCACGCCGACGAGGCCCGAGCCGATCTGCGAGGCGAGGCGGATGCGCTGGGCCTCGCCGCCCGCCAGCGTGCCGGCCGAGCGGGACAGCGTGAGGTAGTCGAGGCCCACGTCGAGCAGGAAGCTGAGCCGGGCGTTGACCTCCTTCACGACCCGCTCGGCGATCATGCGGTCCCGCTCGGACAGCTCGAGACCGGCGAGCACCTCGGCGGTCTCGCGGATCGACAGGCTGCACAGCTCGTGGATGTTCCGCCCGCAGATCGTGACCGCCAGAGACTCGGGCTTGAGGCGGGCGCCGCCGCACTCGGGGCAGGGCACCTCGCGCATGTAGGACTCGCACTGCTCGCGCACGGTGTCGGACTCGGCCTCGGCGTGCCGGCGCTGGAGGTAGGGCACCACGCCCTCGTAGCCGCTGCTGTAGGTGCGGACCCGCCCGAAGCGGTTGCGGTACTGGACCGTGACCCGCTTGCCGCCCGTGCCGTAGAGCAGCACCTTCTGGTCCTTCTTCTTGAGCTGCTCGTAGGGGGTGTCGACGTCGAAGCCGTGGGCCTCGGCGACGCCCTCCAGGACCCGCTCGAACCAGCGGGCCCGCCCGCCGCTGAACGGGGCGATGGCGCCCTCGGCGATGGCGAGCTCGGGGTTGGGGACCACCAGCTCGGGGTCGACCTCGAACCGGGTGCCGAGGCCGTCGCAGTGCGCGCAGGCGCCGTAGGGCGAGTTGAACGAGAAGTTGCGGGGCGCCAGCTCGCCGAAGGAGATGCCGCAGTTGGCGCACGCCAGGTGCTGGCTGAACGTGAGCGTGGCGTCGGGGTCGGGCTCGCCGTCGCGGGGCACGACCTCGATCTCGGCGACGCCGTCGGCCAGGCGCAGGGCGGTCTCGATGGAGTCGGTGAGGCGCCGCTCGATGCCCTCCTTGGCGACGAGCCGGTCGACGATGACCTCGATGGTGTGCTGCTCGTAGCGGGCGAGCTCGATGGTCTCGTTGAGCTCCCGGACCTCGCCGTCGACCCGGGCCCGGGCGTAGCCCTGGCCGGCCAGCTCCCCGAACAGCGACTCGTAGGTGCCCTTGCGGCCCCGCACGACGGGGGCGAGGACCTGGAAGCGGGTGCCCGCGGGCAGCTCGAGGATGCGGTCGACGATCTGCTGGGGGGTCTGGCGGGTGATCAGCTCGCCGCACTGGGGGCAGTGGGGCACCCCGATGCGGGCGTAGAGCAGCCGCAGGTAGTCGTAGACCTCGGTGATCGTGCCCACCGTGGAGCGGGGGTTGCGGGAGGCCGACTTCTGGTCGATCGAGATCGCGGGCGACAGGCCCTCGATGAAGTCCACGTCGGGCTTGTCCATCTGGCCGAGGAACTGGCGGGCGTACGCCGACAGCGACTCGACGTAGCGACGCTGGCCCTCGGCGTAGATCGTGTCGAAGGCGAGGGAGGACTTGCCCGACCCGGACAGGCCGGTGAGCACGATCAGCTTGTCGCGGGGAAGCTCGAGGTTGACGTTCTTGAGGTTGTGCTCCCGAGCCCCGCGGATCACGAGGGTGTCGGCCACCGGCTCACTCTACCGGGGGGATGTCGACCGAACACGTGTTTCACTTGTCGGCTAGACCTTCCGGGCCGGGGGGTCGAGGTGACAGATGGGCGCTGTGGCTGGTGGTCATGCTGTCGTGTTGGCGCGGTGGGTGTCGAGGATCTGCTGGGGGGTTCTGCCGCGCACGTAGTCGCTGTGGTTGCGGCGTCGGTGGTTGTCGGTGAGTAGCCAGGCGTCGGCTTCGGCTTGGAGCTGACGGACGCTGGTGAACCGGCGCCGGTGGAACGCTGGGCGCCAGCACTCCTGCAGGATCGTGCCGTGGAACCGTTCGCACACGGCGTTGTGG
>SIRW01000031.1 GCA_004366205.1 Actinomycetota bacterium
CGCGTCGGCGCCGGCCCGTAGACCCCCCAGCGGCTGCCCGCCAGCGCGTGCGCCTTCCGGGGCCCGGGCTAGGGGTCGAGGTCGCGGGCGACGAGCGCCGTGAAGGCGTCCCGGGCCTGCCGGGTGAGCGGGCCGGGCGCGGCGGGGAGGCGCCGGCCGTCGACGGCGGCGATGGCCTGCACCTCGCGGGTGGAGCTGGTGAGGAACGCCTCGTCGGCCTCGGCGAGCGCTGCGAGGGGCACGTCCTGCTCGACCACGTCGAGCTCCGGCAGCTCGAGGAGCAGCGCTCGGGTGATGCCCGGCAGGCACCCCGACGACAGCGGCGGCGTGACCAGGCGGCCGGCCCGGGCCACGAACACGTTGGTGCCCGTCCCCTCGCACAGGTTGCCGGCCAGGTTCCCGAAGATGGCCTCCCCGGCGCCGGCCTCCCGGGCTCGGGCCAGGGCGACCACGTTCTCGCCGTAGCTGGTCGTCTTCAGGCCCGCGAGCGCGCCCCGCTCGTTGCGGGGCCACGGCACGGTGATCACCTCGGTGGCCTCGGGCCACGGCTCGAGCGGGCCGGCCGCCACCACCACCGTCAGGTCGCCGTCGCCCCGGGTCGAGCCGAGGGGTGACGGGCCGCCGGTGACGGTGATCCGCAGCCGGCCCTCGGTGAGCGAGTTGGCGTCGACCACGGCGGTGAGCGCGGCCCGCAGCTCCTGCTCCGCCGGCAGCGGGGGCATGCCGAGGCCCCGGGCCGACACCCGCAGCCGGTCGAGGTGCCGGCGCACGGCGAAGGGCGTGCCCCGGTAGACGCGCAGGGTCTCGAACACGCCGTCGCCGACGGTCACCCCGTGGTCGAAGGGGGAGACGGCGGCCCGCTCGGCGGGGACGAGCTCGCCGTTCAGGTAGACGATCACGGCCCGATGCTGCCCCGCACGCTCACCTGCTGGCCACCGCCAGCAGCCGGCGGGCCTTGAGCTCGGTCTCGGCCCACTCCGCGGCGGGGTCGGAGTCCCACGTGATGCCGCCGCCCGTGCCGAGGTGCAGCTGGCCGTCGGCGAGCCAGAAGGTGCGGATGGCCACGTTGAGGTCGCCCCGCCGGGCCCCGGCGTCGACCCAGCCCACCGCCCCGCAGTAGGGGCCCCGCCCGACGGGCTCGAGCTTGCCGATCACCTCGAGGGCGGCGAGCTTGGGCGCGCCGGTCACCGAGCCGGGCGGGAACGTGGCGTCGACGACGTCGGCCCAGCCGGTCCCGGGGCGCAACCGGCCCCGGACCGTGGTGACGAGGTGCACGAGCCCGGGGTGCTGCTCCAGCGCGCACAGGGCGGGCACCTCCACCGAGCCGAACTCGCAGACCCGGCCCAGGTCGTTGCGGACGAGGTCGGCGATCATCACGTTCTCGGCCCAGTCCTTCGCGGTCAGCCCCGCCGCGGTCGGCGCCGTGCCCTTGATGGGCCGCGACTCCACCACGTCGCCGTCGCGCGACAGGAAGCGCTCGGGTGACGCCGAGGCCACGTGCACCCCGTGGGACGGCACCCGCACCACCGCCGAGTACGGGGCGGGGTTGCCCACCGCCAGGGCGGCGCCGAGCGCGGCCACGTCGGCGCCCGCGGGGGCGGGGGCCGACAGCCGGCGCGTGAGGTTCACCTGGTACACGTCGCCCGCGGCGATGGCGGCGCGGATCGCCTCGACCCCGGCGCAGAACGCGTCCCGGTCGAGGCTCGACGTCCACGCCTCGGCGGCCGGGCCCCGCCAGGGGGGACCGGGCCACGGGCGGGCGGGCCGCACCCGGTCGAACCGGGCGCAGACGGCCTCGCCCTCGAACGACAGCACCACCGCCCAGAACCCGTCGCCGTCGAGGGCGGTGAGGTCGGTGGTGACGTCGAGGAGGCCGGTCGCCAGCCGCCCGCCGACCACCGCCAGCGGCGGCAGCTCCCGGTCGGGGCGCGCGACGGAGCCGCTCACGGCCGGCGCACCCGGCGACGGCGGCGGAGCGGCGGGAGGGGCATGGGCTCAGCGTACGATCCGAGCCATGGCCACCGGACCCGTGGAGGACCCCGACCACATCCCCGGGCTCACGCCCGAGCAGGAGGCGCTGCGGGCCGTCGTGCGCGACTTCGCCGAGCGGGAGGTGGCGCCCCACGCCGGGGAGTGGGACCGCACCGGGACGTTCCCGCTCGCCACCGTGCGGGCCATGGGCGAGCTGGGCCTGTTCGGCATCCCGTTCCCCGAGGAGTACGGCGGCCAGGGCGGCGACCTCACCACGCTGTGCCTCGCCATCGAGGAGCTCGCCCGCCACGACCAGTCGATCGCCATCACGCTCTCGGCCGGCGTGGGCCTGGGGGCGGGGCCCATCCACCGCTTCGGCACCGAGGAGCAGCGCCAGCGGTGGTTGCCCGACCTGTGCGCGGGGCGGTCCCTGGCGGCCTTCGGCCTCACCGAGCCCGACGGTGGCAGCGACGCCGGGGCGATCCGCACGCGGGCCGTGCGCGACGAGGAGACCGGCGAGTGGGTGCTCGACGGCGAGAAGGCGTTCATCACCAACTCGGGCACCGAGATCACCTCGGTGATCACGGTCGCGGCCCGCACCGCGCCGGGCGAGATCAGCGCCTTCGTGGTGCCGGTCGACACGCCCGGCGTCGAGATCCAGCCGCCGTACCGCAAGCTGGGCTGGCGGGCCTCGGACACCCATGGCGTCACCTTGAGCGGCGTGCGCGTCCCCGCCGACCACGTGCTCGGCGCGCCCGGCCGGGGGCTGGGCGCCTTCCTGTCGGTGCTCGACGAGGGGCGGGTCGCCATCGCCGCCCTCGCCGCCGGCTGCATCCGCGCCTGCCTGGAGGACTCGGTCGCCTACGCCGGGCAGCGCCACGCGTTCGGCCGGCCCATCGGCGCCAACCAGGCCGTGGCCTTCGCCTGCTCCGACCTGGCCGTGGCCCTCGACGGGGCCCGCATGCTGACCTACCGGGCCGCCCGCCTCCGCGACGAGGGCCGGCCGTTCCGCCGGGCCGCGGCGGTGGCCAAGCTGTACGCCACCGAGGCCGCCGTCGCCGCGACCCGCACCGCCACGCAGATCCACGGGGGCGCCGGGTTCATGGACGACACGCCTGTCGCCCGCCACTACCGTGACGCCAAGGTCCTGGAGATCGGCGAGGGCACCAGCGAGGTCCAGCGCCTCGTGATCGCCCGCACCCTCGGCCTGCCCGTCTGAGCGGTCCCGGGCCCGACCTCCGGCCCGCCGCCGGGCGCCGGTAGCCTGACCCGCATGTCCGCCGTCGGGGCGGGTGGCGGCACCATCCGCTACCGCCGAACGTGGCCGCAGCGCCTCCTCATCACCTTCAACTGCCTGTTGATCGCGTTGAGCCTGGCCGCGGCCAGCGGCGTGGGCTACCTGTACGTCAAGTACGAGCAGCTCCCGCGGGTGAGCCTCGGCGACGCCTTGCGGGACGAGCCGCCCGGCGAGCCCGAGAACTGGCTGCTGGTGGGGTCCGACAGCCGCGAGTTCGTCGACGACGACACCGCCCGCGAGTCCTTCGGTGACACCGGCATCGTCGGCGGCCAGCGGGCCGACACGATCATCGTGGTGCGGCTCGACCCGGCCGCCCAGAAGGCCGACATGCTCTCGTTCCCCCGCGACCTGTGGGTCGAGCACCCCCACCTCGGCCGCAGCGGGCGCATCAACGAGGCGTTCATGGCCGGCCCCGAAGCGCTCGTCACCACGATCACGCACAACTTCGGGATCCCCATCCACCACTACGCCGAGATCGACTTCGCCGGGTTCAAGGCGCTGGTCGACGCCGCCGGCGGGGTCACCATGTACTTCCCGAGCCCGGCGACCGACGCGGTGACCGGCCTGCTCGTGCGGGAGCCCGGGTGCCACGTGCTCGACGGCTTCCAGGCGCTCGCGTTCGTGCGCAGCCGCAACTACCAGGTGCTCGAGGACGGCCGGTGGCGCACCGACCCCACCGGTGACCTGGGGCGCATCAACCGCCAGCAGGACTTCGTGCGCCGGGCCCTGCGGGACGCCATCTCCCGGGGGCTGACCAACCCGGCCAAGGTCAACCGGTTGATCAACGTGGGGATCAACCACGTCACGATCGACGACCGGGTCGGCGTGGACGACATCCGCCGGCTGGCGGGGCACTTCCGCAACCTCACGCCCGACCGGCTCGAGTCCCACACCCTCCCGGTCGACAACGCCCGCGTGGGGGGCGCGTCGGTGCTGCGGCTGCGGGCCGGCGAGGCCCAGCCCATCTTCGACATCTTCCGGGGGCTGCGCCCCGAGCCCGGGGCGGTGACCCCGTCGTCGGTGCGGGTGCGCGTGCTGAACGGCTCCGGTCGCTCCGGCGAGGCGACCCGCACCTCCCGCGGGCTCACCGCGGTCGGGTTCAACGTGGCGGGGGTGGGCGACGCCCGGCCGTTCGGCGTCGAGCGGCCGGTCATCCGCTTCGGCGCCGGCCAGGCCGCCAAGGCCCACCTGCTGGCCCGGCACGTCGACGGCCCCGTCGAGTACGTGGAGGACCCGTCGCTCACCGGCGTCGACCTCGTGCTCACCACGGGCAGCGCGTTCGACGGCGTGCTCGACACCCCGCGCCCCGCCGAGGAGGTGCCCGCCCCGGCGGCCGAGGCGGCGCCACCGGAGGCGCCCCCGGGCGCGCCCCCGCCCGAGGAGGCTCCCCCCGAGGACGCCCCCCCGCCCGAGCCCGAGTGCTAGCGGCGATCGTGCTAGGGAAGGCGCGGTGAAGGGGCTGATCCTCGCCGGCGGGCTCGGCAGCCGCCTGCGGCCGATCACCTACACCAGCGCCAAGCAGCTGGTGCCGGTGGCCAACAAGCCCATCCTCTTCTACGGCATCGAGGCCATGGCCGGCGCCGGCATCAAGGAGATCGGCATCGTGGTGGGCGACACCCGCGCCGACATCGAGGCGGCCGTGGGCGACGGCTCCCGCTGGAACGTCGAGGTCACCTACCTGCCCCAGGACCAGCCGCTCGGCCTCGCCCACTGCGTGCTCATCGCCCGCGACTTCCTGGGCGACGACGACTTCGTCATGTACCTGGGCGACAACCTGCTCGAGCAGGACCTGCGCCGCTTCGTCGACGGCTTCGAAGCCGCCCGCCGCCGGGCGGCCACGCCCAGCCTCGACGACCAGGCCCCCCAGCCGCCGTCCGCCCAGATCCTGCTCGCCCGGGTGCCCGACCCGCACCGGTTCGGCGTCGCCGAGCTCGACGGCGACCGGGTGGTGCGGCTGGTCGAGAAGCCCAGCGACCCGCCGTCGGACCTCGCCCTCGTCGGCGTGTACCTGTTCGACCCCCACATCCACGACGCCGTCCGGGCCATCGAGCCGTCGGCCCGGGGCGAGCTCGAGATCACCGACGCCATCCAGTGGCTCATCGACCACGGCCACCGGGTGCTGCACACGGTGCTCGAGGGGTGGTGGATCGACACCGGGAAGCTGACCCCGCTGCTCGACGCCAACCGCCTCGTGCTCGACACGATCGAGCCGCGCATCGCCGGCGCCGTCGACGCCGGGTCCCGGGTCGAGGGCCGGGTGGTGATCGAGGAGGGGGCCGAGATCGTCCGGTCCACGGTGCGGGGCCCCGCCGTCATCGGCGCCCGGACCCGGATCGTCGACAGCTTCGTGGGGCCCTACACGTCGATCGACCGCGACTGCGAGATCGTCCACTCCGAGCTCGACCACTCGGTCGTGCTCGAACGCTCCCGCATCGAGGGGATCACCCGGCTCGTCGACTCGCTCGTGGGGCGCGACGTCGAGCTGGTCCGCGGCGACGCCAAGCCCCGCGCCACCCGGGTGATGCTGGGCGACCACTCCCGCCTCCACCTGCCGTGAGGCCCCGGCAGTAGCCTGATCCGATGCGCCTGCTGGTCACCGGCGGGGCCGGCTTCATCGGCTCGAACTACGTGCGCCGGCGCCTCGCCAACCACCCCGACGACCACGTGGTCGTGCTCGACGCCCTCACCTACGCCGGGGTGCGGGAGAACCTGGCCGGGCTGGACGACGCCATCGCGTTCGTGCACGGCGACATCGGCGACCTCGACCTCGTCGCCCGGGTCCTCGACGAGCACCGCATCGAGGTGGTGGTCAACTTCGCCGCCGAGTCGCACAACAGCCTCGCCGTCGTCGACCCCGGGCGGTTCTTCCGCACCAACGTCCTGGGCACGCAGGCCCTGCTGGAGGCGGCCCGCCAGGTGGGCGTCGAGCGCTTCCACCACATCTCCACCTGCGAGGTGTACGGGGACCTCCCGCTCGACAGCGACGAAGCCTTCATCGAGGACTCGCCCTACCGGCCGCGCACGCCCTACAACGCGTCGAAAGCGGGCGCCGACCACGCCGTGCGCGCCTACCACGAGACCTACGGGCTGCCCGTCACGATCACCAACTGCGCCAACAACTACGGGCCCTACCAGTTCCCCGAGAAGGTCATCCCGCTGTTCGCCACCCGCGCCCTCGACGACGAGCCGCTACCCCTGTACGCCTCCACGCAGCACCGGCGCGAGTGGATCCACGTCGACGACCACTGCGCCGCCGTCGACGTCGTGCTCGAGCGGGGCGAGGTGGGCGGGACGTACCACGTGGGGACCGGTGACGAGCGCAGCGTCGAGCAGATCGCCGATGCCGTCCTGGCCGCCCTCGGCAAGCCCGCGAGCCTGAAGACCATCGTGCCCGACCGCCCGGGCCACGACCGGCGCTACCTGCTCGACTCCGGCCGCATCCGCCGCGAGCTCGGCTGGGCGCCGGCGATCGACTTCGAGGACGGCCTGGCCGCCACCGTGGCCTGGTACGCCGAGCACCGCGACTGGTGGGAGCCGTTGCGCGGCCGGGCGCCGGTCGCGGAGGCCACGGCATGGGCGGGCACGCCGGGCGCACCCGGCCCGGGCGCGTGAGGGTCCTGGTCACCGGCGCCGGCGGGCAGCTCGGCCGCGAGCTCGTCGCCGCCTTCGAGGCCGCCGGCGGGCGCCACGACGTCGTCGCCGCCACCCGCCGGCAGCTCGACGTGGCCGACCGCGACCAGGTGCTCGGCGCCATCTGCACGCTCGCTCCCGACGCCGTCGTGCACGCCGCCGCCTGGACCGCCGTGGACGCCTGCGAGGGCGACCCCGACCGGGCGCTCGCCGTCAACGCGCTCGGCACCCGCTGGGTGGCCGACGGCGCCCGCCGGGTCGGCGCCCACGTCTGCTACGTGTCCACCGACTACGTGTTCGACGGCCGCAAGGGGGCGCCGTACCACGAGTGGGACGACCCGAACCCGCAGTCGGTGTATGGGCGCTCGAAGCTCGGCGGCGAGCGCGAGCTCGACCCGGGCTCGACGGTCGTGCGCACCTCGTGGGTGTTCGGCGTGCACGGCGCGAACGTGGTGAAGGCCATCCTGGCCCTGGCCGAGGGGGACGGTGCGCTGCGCTTCGTTCACGACCAGCGGGGCCGGCCCACCGAAGCGGCCGACCTCGCGGGGATGGTCGTGCGGCTGGTGACGGCCCGCCTGCCCGGCACCTTCCACGTCACCAACGGGGGCGACACCACCTGGTACGAGCTGGCGCGCGACGTGCTGCGGCTCGCCGGCCACGACCCCGGCAGGGTCGAGCCCGTCGCCACCGCCGACCTCGACCCGCCCCGGCCCGCCCCGCGGCCCCCGGACTCCCGGCTCGACGGCGCCGCCCTACGCTTGGCGGGCATCGACCCGCTGCCCGACCACCGCCACGCCCTGGCGCGCGTCGTCACCGCCCTGACGTCATGAGCCCCACGAGGAGCGCACCACGATGAGCACGATCGCCGTCATCGGGACGGGCTACGTCGGCCTGACCACGGGCGCGTGCTTCGCCCACCTCGGCCACGACGTGGTGTGCGCCGACGTCGACGCCGCCAAGGTCGATCGGCTCTCCCGGGGCGAGGTCGACATCCTCGAGCCCCGCCTCGACGAGCTCGTGGCCGAGGGCCTGTCCAGCGGGCGCCTGCGCTTCGTCGTCGGTGGGGCCGGCGCCGCCGAGGACTGCGAGTTCGCCTACCTGTGCGTGCCGACGCCGCAGTCACCCGACGGCGCCGCCGACCTCTCCTACATCGAGGCCGCGGCGCGCGAGATCGCCCCGGTGCTGCCCACCGAGGCGATCGTCGTGAACAAGTCCACGGTCCCGGTCGGGTCGACCCGGGTGGTCGAGCGGGTGCTGCGCCGGCCCGACGTCCGGGTCGTGTCGAACCCCGAGTTCCTCCGCGAGGGCTCGGCGGTGCACGACTTCCTCAACCCCGACCGCATCGTGATCGGCAGCGAGGACGAGGCCGCCGCCATCCGCGTCTCCTCGCTCTACCTGCGCATCCAGGCCCCCACGATCGTCACCGACCCGGCGACGGCGGAGACCATCAAGTACGCGGCCAACGCCTACCTCGCCACCAAGATCAGCTTCATCAACTCGATGGCCGCCGTCTGCGAGGCCGTCGGCGCGGACGTCCACGACGTCGTGCTCGGCATGGGCTACGACCACCGCATCGGCCACGACTTCCTCAAGCCCGGCCCGGGCTGGGGCGGCTCGTGCTTCCCCAAGGACGTGCGGGCGCTGATCCACACCGCCGAGAGCCGGGGGTACGACTTCGAGCTGCTGCGCAGCGTCGTCGCCGTGAACGACCAGCAGTTCGAGCGCATCGCCCGGAAGGTCGCCGGGGCCGCCGGCGGGTCGCTGGAGGGAACCCGGGTGGGCGTGTGGGGCCTGGCGTTCAAGGCCAACACCGGCGACCTGCGCGAGTCGCCGGCGATCGAGATCGTCAGCCGGCTGCTCGCCCGGGGCGCCGAGGTGCAGGCCTACGACCCGGCCGTGCCCACCGACAGCGCCGACCCGGCGCTCGAGCGGGTCCCCGGCCTGCGCGTCGTAGGAGACGCCTTCGCCGCGTGTGAGGGCGCCGAGGTGCTCGCCGTGCTCACCGAGTGGGACGAGTTCCGCTTCGTCGACCTCGACAAGGTGCGCGAGGCCATGGCCGTGCCCCGGGTGGTCGACGCCCGCAACCTGCTCGACCGCACCGCGCTGTACCGCCGGGGCTTCACCTACGAGGGCGTGGGGCGCTCGTGAGCCGGGTGGTCGTCACCGGCGCCGCGGGGTTCCTCGGCAGCCACCTCTGCGACGCCCTGCTGGCGCGCGGCGACGAGGTCGTCGGCATCGACAACCTCGTCACCGGCGACCTGTCGAACATCGAGCACCTCTTCGGCGTGCCCGGCTTCACCTACGTCAAGCACGACGTGTCCAGCTACGTGTGGGTGCCGGGGCCGGTCGACGCCGTGCTGCACTTCGCCAGCCCGGCGTCGCCCAAGGACTACCTGGAGATGCCCATCCAGACCTTGAAGGTGGGCAGCCTCGGCACGCACAACACGCTCGGCCTGGCCAAGGAGAAGGGCGCCCGGTTCTTCCTGGCCTCCACCAGCGAGGTCTACGGCGACCCCCAGGTCCACCCGCAGCCCGAGACCTACTGGGGTCACGTCAACCCCGTCGGCCCCCGCGGCGTCTACGACGAGGCCAAGCGCTTCGCCGAGGCCATGACGATGGCGTACCACCGCTACCACCGGCTCGACGTCCGCATCGCGCGCATCTTCAACACCTACGGGCCCCGCCTGCGGCCCGGGGACGGGCGGGTCGTGTCGAACTTCCTCGTGCAGGCGCTGACGGGCAAGCCCCTCACCGTCTACGGCGACGGCCGCCAGACCCGCAGCTTCTGCTACGTCGACGACGAGATCCGCGGGTTCCTGGCCCTGCTCGACTCCGAGCACACCGGGCCCATGAACATCGGCAACCCCGGCGAGTTCACGGTCCTGGCGCTGGCGGAGCTCGTGCTCGACGTGACGAACTCGGGCTCGGAGATCGTGTTCGAGCCCCTGCCCGTCGACGACCCCACGGTGCGCCAGCCCGACATCAGCCAGGCGCGCCGGCTGCTCGGCTGGGAGCCCGTGGTCGAGCTGCGCGAGGGCCTCACCCGCACGGCCGAGTGGCTGGCTCGGGTGCTGGAGCGCTGAGCGTGGCCCTGCCCGTTGCCGCCGTCGTCGTCGGCTACAACGTCGCCGCCGACACCGTCGCGTGCGTGCGGTCGCTGCGGGCCGCGGGCGTGGCCGAGATCGTGGTGGTCGACAACGGCTCGCGGGACGGCACCGTGGAGGCGGTGCGCGAGGCCGACCCCGACGCCATCGTGCTCGCCCTCGGCGTGAACCTGGGCTTCGGGTCGGCCGTGAACCGGGGCGTGGCCGTCACCACCCAGCCCTACATCGTCGTCGCCAACCCGGATCTCGTCGTCGACACACCGGCCGTGAAGGCGCTCGTCGAGGCGCTCGAGGTCGACCCCGGGCTCGGCATCGTGGGACCCCGCATCGACACCTTCGACGGCGACGTCTACCCCTCGGCCCGCACGTTCCCGAACCTGCTCGACGCCGTCGGGCACGGCTTCCTCTACTTCGTGTGGCCCCGGAACCCGTTCAGCCGCCGCTACCGCATGCTCGACTGGGACCACGCCACCGCCGCCGACGTCGACTGGGTGGCGGCCACCTTCCTCGCCGTGCGGCGGGAGGCGTGGGACGCGCTCGGCGGGTTCGACGAGCAGTACTTCATGTACGCCGAGGACGTCGACCTGTGCTGGCGGGCGTGGGAGGCGGGATGGCGCGTCGGCTACGAGCCCGCCGCCCGGGTGAGCCACGGCATCGGCCGGTCCACCGACCAGACGCCCTACCGCATGATCCTCGAGCACCACCGGTCGCTGTACCGGTTCTTCCGCAAGACGGCCGCGGGCCCCCGCCGCCTCCTGCTGCCGGTCGTGGCGCTCGGCCTCGCCGTGCGCACGGTGCTGGCGTGGGCGCAGCGCCGGGTCCGGGGCCGGCCCCACGCCGCCGTGTAGCCCTCGACCCGGCCCGATCGTGGATCCGGCCGGGGCGGCGGTAGATTCGCGGCGTGGGCAAGGCTTCTGCCAGCAAGAAGGTCGCGCGCGCCGCCCGCACGGCGGGCCGGCCCGGTGTCAAGCAGCGCAACTGGATGTGGCCGGTGGCGCTCAGCCTCGTCGTCGCCCTCGGCGTGGGCCTGGTCGTGGTCTCCCGCCAGGGTCTCGAAGCGGAGCGGGGCAGCCCCATCATCGGCGACCACTGGCACGCCGCCTACGGCATCTACGTCTGCGGGCAGTTCCTGCCGCCGCTCACCGACACCGGCCCCGACCGGCTCGGCATCCACACCCACGCCGACGGGCTGATCCACCTGCACCCGTTCGCCACCACCGTGACGGGCTCGCGCGCCAACCTCGGGGCGTTCGCCGACCAGGTGGGCATGGTGCTGCGCGACGACCGGCTCGAGGTGCAGGGCATCGAGGTGGCCAACGGCGACGACTGCGACGGCGAGCCCGGCGTGGTCCAGGTCCGCGTGTGGGAGAACCCCCTCGACGAGGAGGGGCGGCTGCTCGAGGGTGACTTCACGTCCTATCCGCCGCAGAACAACGAGGTCATCACCATCGCCTTCGCCCCCGAGGGCCACGACATCCCCCAGCCGCCGTCGGTGGCCCAGCTCGCCGACCCGCTCGCGGGCGAGGAGGGCCGCCCGCTCGTGCCGACCGACACCGACGCCGGCGGGGCGGAGGGCGAGGGTGACGCCGGCCCTGACGGGGGTGGCGAGCCGGACCCCGGTGGCGGCGCGGCCGAGCCCGGCGGCACCGGCGACCCGGTCGAGGACGAGCAGGCCGGCCCGTGAGGGCGGTCGCCCTCGTCGGCGGGTTCGGCACCCGCCTGCGGCCGCTCACCCTGTCCACGCCCAAGCAGATGCTCCCGGTGGGCGACCGGCCGATGATCGAATGGGTCGTCGGGCGGCTGGCGCGCCACGGTGTCGACGAGGTCGTGCTCTCGCTCGGCTACCGGCCCGACGCCTTCGCCCGGGCCTACCCCGACGGCGAGTGCGCCGGCGTGCGCCTCGTGTACGCCGTCGAGCCCGAGCCCCTCGACACCGCCGGCGCCATCGCCTTCGCGGCGCGCGAGGCCGGCATCGACGAGCGGTTCCTCGTGCTCAACGGCGACGTGCTCACCGACCTCGACATCGGCGCGCTCGTGGCGTTCCACGACGCCGCCGGGGCCCAGGGCACGATCAGCCTCACGCCGGTCGCCGACCCCTCCGCCTTCGGTGTGGTGCCCACCGACGACGCCGGGCGGGTGACGGCGTTCATCGAGAAACCGCCCCGTGACGAGGCGCCGACCAACCTCATCAACGCCGGGACCTACGTGCTCGAGCCCGAGGTGCTCGACCGCATCCCCGCCGGCCGGCGGGTGAACGTGGAGCGCGAGGTGTTCCCCGGGATGGCGGAGGAGGGCGTGCTGTACGCCATGGCCTCGGACGCCTACTGGCTCGACACGGGCACGCCCGCGCTGTACCTGAAGGCCAACCTCGACGTGCTCGACGGGCGCCGCGGCGACCCCCCGACCCCGGCGCTGGTCGGGAAGGACGCCGAGGTGGATCCCGCCGCAACCGTCGAGCACGCCGTGGTGGGCCCGGGTTGCGTGGTCGGGGCGGACGCCCGGATCGCCCACGCCGTCCTGCTGCCGGGCGTGCAGGTGGGCGCCGGGGCCCGCATCGAGGGCTCGATCGTCGGCGCGGGCGCCGTCGTCGGCGCCGGGGCCGTCGTCACGGGGTGCAGCGTCGTGGGCGACGGCGTCGAGATCGACCCCGGAGGCCGGCTCGACGGCGCGCGGGTGCCGGCCCCGGAGGAGCCGTCGTGAAGGCGCTCGTCACGGGCGGGGCGGGCTTCATCGGCTCGACCCTGGTCGACCGGTTGTGCGCCGAGGGCCACGCCGTCGACGTCGTCGACGACCTGTCGTCGGGCTCGCTCGCCAACCTGGCCGAGGCCCGGGCCGACCGGGCCAGCGCCGTGCGCTTCCACCAGGTCGACATCCGCTCGCCCGGGGTGGTCGACCTCATCGCCCGGTGCGAGCCCGAGGTGGTCTTCCACCTCGCCGCCCAGGCCGACGTGCGGGTGTCGGTCGCCCGCCCGGTGTTCGACGCCGAGGTGAACGTGCTGGGCACCCTCAACGTGCTCGAAGGCGCCCGCGCCGCCGGCAGCCGCAAGGTCGTGTTCGCCTCCAGCGGCGGCACGATCTACGGCGACCCCGACCCGTCCGACCTCCCCGTGCGCGAGTCGCACCCGCAGCGGCCGCTGTCGCCGTACGGGGTGGCCAAGAAGGCGGCCGGCGACTACCTGGCGGCCTACCGGGAGCTGCACGGGCTCGAGTTCACGTCGCTGGCGCTGGCCAACGTCTACGGCCCCCGCCAGGACCCGCACGGCGAGGCGGGCGTGGTGGCGATCTTCGCCGGCCGGCTCCTCGACGGCGAGCCGTGCACGATCTTCGGCGACGGCCGCCAGACCCGCGACTTCGTCTACGTCGACGACGTCGTCGACGCCTTCGTGCGCGCCGGGCACCGGGGCGGCGGCCTGCTGCTGAACATCGGCACCGGCGCCGAGACCTCGGTGATCGACCTCTACACCGTGATGGCCGAGGCCGCGGGCGTCGACGCCGAACCGACCTACGCGCCCGCCCGGCCCGGCGAGCTGGCCCGCTCGGCCCTCGACCCGGGGCGGGCCGAGATCCACCTGGGATGGCGGCCGTGGACCACCCTCGGCGAGGGGGTGGCCGCCGTCCTGCGCTGGTTCCGCGACCAGCGCAGGGCCGGCTGACCGGCGGCCTACCGGAACAGGTCCTCGGCGGGGGGTCGGACGATCTCGGCCTGCACCGAGCCCTCCCGCAGCCAGGCGGCGTCCACGCCGCGCACGATCGCCACCGGCACCCGGCTCGCCTTGCCCATGACGAGGTCGGCGGCGGCGGCCAGCTCGTCGGCGACGGCCACCTCGGTCACGGCGAGCTCGCGGCCGCGGTCGTCCGGCGTGCCCCGCAGGTCCACAACGGCCGCCACGCCGGCCACGCCGAGCGCCACGTCGGTGACGCCCCGCCGCCACGCCCGCCCGAACGTGTCGCTGACGACCACCGCGACCTGCCGGCCGGTGCGGGCCCGCAGCCCGTCGCGGATGCGCCGGGCCGAGCGGTCCGGGTCCCTGGGCAGCAGCGCCACCCAGCCGTCGTCGACGTTGGAGCGGTCGACGCCGGCGTTGGCGCACACGAACCCGTGGGCGGTCTCGGTGATGAGCAGCTCGCCCCGGCGGCGGAGCACCCGCACCGCCTCGGCCTCGACGACGGGCTTGTGGGACCGCGGGTCGTCGGGGTCGACGGCCACGAGGCGGCCCTCGGCCTTGGACACCACCTTCTGGGTCACGACGACGACGTCGCCGTCGGCCAGGTCGTCGCCGCACGCGCCGGCGATGAGGTCGGCCAGCACGTCGCCGGGGCGCACCTCCGGCAGCCCCCGCACGGGCACGACCCGCACCTCGCCCGCCGTCACCGCGCGTCCCCTGAACGGGGGAGGGGGGTGGTGGCGCTCACCGACGGACCGCCGCGAGGGTGGCGCGGGCCAGGGCGGCGGCCTCGTCGGGGCCGTGCATGACGGTGGGGGCGACCACGCAGGCCACGCCCGCCGCCTCCACCTCGCCGGCCCGGCCGGCGTCCGCGGTGTCGACCACCAGCGTGCCGGCGACCTCGGCGTAGAGGCGGGCGACGCCGACCACCGAGGGCTCGTGGCCCAGCTCGGCGAGCATGCGGTCGGCGGGCCCCTTGAGGGCGGCGCCGGCGACGATGGGCGACACCGCCACGACCGAGCGGCGCCGGGCCCGCAGGGCGTCCCGCACGCCGGGCACGCCGAGGATCGGGCCGATCGACACGATCGGGTTCGACGGGGCGATCACCACGACGCCGGCGCCGGCGACGGCCTCGAGCACACCGGCCGCCGGGCGGGCCGACTCGACGCCGGCGAACCGGACCCCGGTGACCGGCACGGCGTGACGCCGGCGCACGAAGTAGTCCTGGAAGCCGACCTCGCCCTCGCCGGCCACCCCGACCCGGGTCTCGACCGGGTCGCCCGTCATGGGCAGCAGCCGCACGCCCACCCCGAGCGCCCGGGCGATCTCGGCCGTGACCGTCGCCAGGTCGGCGCCCTCGGCCAGCCGGCCGGCGCGGTACAGGTGCGTGGCCAGGTCCCGGTCCCCGAGGCGGAACCAGGTGGTGGCCGCCTGCGAGCCCGGGGGCGCCACGCCGGCGAACCGCTCGAGCGCGCCCATGACCGTCCACGACTCGCCCGCCAGGCCCCAGCCCGCCTCGGGGTTCACCAGGCCGGCCAGGGTGTAGGCGACCGTGTCGAGGTCGGGGCAGACCCGCAGGCCGTGGAGGGTCACGTCGTCGGCCGTGTTGACGATGGCGGTGACCTCCCCGGGGGGCACGACCCGCACCAGGCCCGTCAGGTACCGGGCGGCGCCGACGCCGCCCGCGAGCACGGTGATCACGGGGTGGGGCGCCGGCGCACCAGCGTCATGCCGTCCCGGACGGTGAGCATGACGCACTCGACGCGGGGGTCCTTGCGGATCTGCTCGTTGAGGGCGGCGAGGGCGCGGGCGTCGGGGTCGGCGGTGCCGGGATCCGCCACCTCGCCCCGCCACAGCACGTTGTCGAGGATCATCAGGCCCCGCGCCGACAGCAGCGGCAGCGTCGCCTCGTAGTAGGCGGGGTAGCTCGGCTTGTCGGCGTCGATGAAGACCAGGTCGAACGGGCCTTCGAGGATGCGGACGGTGTCGATCGCCCGGCCGAGCCGGATCTCGATCCGGTCGGCGTGGGGGCTGGCCTCGACGTGGCGGCGGGCGATGGCGGCGTGCTCGGGGTCGACCTCGCAGGTGACGATGCGCCCACCGGGTGGCAGCGCCTCGGCCATCGTCAGCGCCGAGTACCCCGTGAACGTGCCGATCTCGAGGATGCGCTCAGCCTGGGCGAGGTGCACGAGCATGGCGAGGAACCGGCCCTCGACGGGACCGACCATCATGCCCGGGGACGAGGTCGAGGCCCGGGTCTCCTCGGCGAGGGCGACGAGGTGCGGCGGCTCGGGCGTCGTGTGCGCCTCGGCGTAGGCCTCGACGGCGGGGTGGACGATCGCCATGGCCGCACGTTAGCCACGCCGCCCCCCGCTCACGCGGGGCGGCCGTCAGGCGGGCGGCGACGGGGTCGGCGCCGTCGCCGCGAGGCGGTAGGCCTCGACGTGGCGCTCGGCGCAGCGGGCCCAGGTGTAGGGGGCGGCCTGGCGCGGGCCGGCGGCGCGGAGGCGCCCGGCCACGCCCGGCTCGTCGAGCGCGGTGGCGAGCGCGCCGGTGAGGGCGGCGTCGTCGCCGGCGGGCACGAGCAGGGCGGCGTCGCCCACGAGCTCCTCCATGGCCGAGCCGGTGGTGGTCACGAGCGGCGCTCCGCACGCCAGGGCTTCGAGCGCGGGCAGGCCGAAGCCCTCGGCGAGGGCGGGGTACACGACCGCCGCGGCCCGGCGGTACAGGGCCGGGACCACGGCGTCGTCGACGTAGCCGAGGCGGCGGACCCGGTCGTCCAGGCCGCTGGCGGCGACGCTGCGGTCGAGGGCGCCGCCGTCCCAGCCCCGCCCGCCGGCGATCACCAGCTGCAGGTCGGGGTGCCGGCCGGCGAGCGTGGTGAACGCCCGGACGAGGGCCGGCACGTTCTTGCGGGGCTCGATCGTGCCGACGAAGGCGACGAACGGGGGCCGCACCCCCAGCCGGGCGAGCAGGTCGAGGTCGTCCGGGGCGCCGGGCGGCGGGAGCGGGCGGAACCGGTCGTGGTCGATGCCGTGGGGGACCACGAGCACCGGCGCGTCCGGGGCGAGCAGCTCCTCGAGGCGCCGGGCGGTGCTGGCACTGACGCTCACGAGCACGGCGGCCCGCCGGGTGGCGGCGCGGATCATCCTTCGGAAGAACCACACCTTGGCGCGCTCGTGGAGCTCGGGGTGGTCGAAGAGGGTGAGGTCGTGCACGGTGACCACGGCGGGCACCGGGCAGCGCAGCGGCATCGTGTAGTGGGGCCCGTGCCACACCGTGGCGCCCGCGGCCCGGGCGACGCCGGGCGCGAGCGCCTGCTCCCACGCCAGGCGGACCGGCCGCCGCTTCGGGACCCGGGGGTGCAGCGCCGCGCCGGGGGCGAGCGCCTCCCACCGCGCCGTGTCCGCCCGGCGCGTCACGAGGTGCAGGTCGAGCCCGCCGCGGGCCGCGAGGGCCCGCACGAGCTCGACCACGTACACGCCTGCGCCCGCGGGCCGGTCGGGGACGGCGGACACGTCGAGGGCGACTCGCACGCCGCCAGCATGGCGCGCAGGCGGTGGAGCGCGGCACCATGGCGCGCCCGTGCCCACCTCGCAGCCACCTCCCGGTCCCACCACGCTGCCCGGCGGCCAGACGACCACGTGGGTCCGGCTGCCCGTGCCCGGCGGCGAGCCCGTGTGGATGCTCGTGCCCGACATCGGCGGCGACGTGCTGGCCGGCCAGCTCCGGGCCGGCACCTACCGCCCGCCCGACGCCCACCGGCTCCTGCTGGCGCTGGCCGGGCCCGGTTCGGTGGTGCTCGATGTGGGCGCCCACCTGGGGACCCTCAGCCTCGCCGCGGCCGCTGCCGGCGCCCGGGTGCTGGCCGTGGAGGCGTCCCCCCTCAACGCCGCCTGCCTGGCCCGCTCAGCCGAGCTCACCGGGCTCTCCGCCGCCTCGCCGGGTGAGCCCGGCGTGCGGGTCGTGCACGCCGCCGCCGGTCCCGAGGCGGGCTCGGTGCCGTTCCTGCCCGACGGTGCGTGGGGTCGGGTCGTGGCCGCCGGCCAGCCCGGCGCGCTCGAGGTGCCGGTCGTCACGGGCGCCGACCTCGCCCCGCGGCTCGGCGGCCCGGCGGACGTCGTGAAGGTCGACGTGGAGGGCTACGAGATCGAGGTCCTACGGGGCCTCGGACCGGTGCTCGGGCACCGACCGCCGCTCGTGTTCGAGAGCAACGGGTACGCCCTCGACCTGCTCGGCACCGACGCCCAGGCGCTTCAGCGGGCGGTCGAGGACCTCGGCTACGCCGTCCACCGCATCGACGCCGACGGGTTGGTGCCGATCGGGTCCCACGTGCTGCAGACCCGTTCGTGGATCGACTGCGTCGCGCTGGCGCCGGGCCCGCCGCCACCCGAGCTGGCGCCGTGGCCCGTGCGCGGCCCGTTGACCGCCGACGACGTCGGGGGCGACGCCGTCACCGAAGCCCGCGACCCGCACCCCGGGGTGCGTCGCTGGGTTGCCGTCACGTTGCGCATGGCGCCGCCGGACCTGCTCCGACGCGCTGACGTGGCCGCCGCCCTCGACGCCCTGGCCGCGGACGACGACCCGGACGTGGCGGCCGCCGCCGGCTGGTGGCGCGACGCCCGACGCACCGGCTCCGCCGGGAGCGCCGAGGCCGACGGCGTCGTCAGGCCGCCAGGGCGGCCTCGTAGGCGGCGCGGTGCCCTGCGGCGCTGGCGCTCCAGGTGAAGCGGGCGGCCCGGGCCCGACCGGCGTCGCCCAGGGCCCAGCGCAGCTCCATGTCGTCGAGGACCCGCTCGATCGCCCCGGCCAGGGCGTCGACGTCACCCACCGGGACCAGGAGCCCGGCGTCGGCCACCACCTCGGGCAGGCTGGAGGAGTCGGTGGCGATCACGGGGCAGCCCCGGGCCATGGCCTCGAGCAGGGGCATCCCGAACCCCTCGTAGCGCGACGGCAGCACCGTGGCTACCGCCCCCCGGTACAGGGCGTCGAGGGTGGCGTCGTCGACGCCGCCCAGGGGGACGACACCGTGGTGCGAGAGGTCGGGCGGCTCGCCCCAGCCGGCGGCGCCCGCGACCACGAGGCGCAGGTCGGGGTGCCGCGGGCGCAACGCCCGGTAGGCCTCCACGAGCACGTCGATGCCCTTGCGGGGCTCGACGGTGCCCACGAAGAGCAGGTAGGGGCGGGCGTCCTCCACCCGGTGGGCCCGCCCGAACGGCGGGGCGTCGACGCCGTGGTGCACCACGTGCACCCGCTCGGGGTCGACGCCCTCGGCTGCGAGCTCGCCGGCGACGAAGCGCGAGGGGACGACGACGGCTGCGGCCTCGCGCCGGGTGAGCGCCAGCCCCCGCCGGTGGAAGGCGACGCCGCGGCCGGTCAGCGAGTCCGGGTGGCGGAGGAACGCCACGTCGTGCACGGTCACCACGAGGGGGCGCCGTCCGGGTGGGGGCACCGCCAGGCTCGGGGCGTGCACGAGGTCGCCGGGCACGCGCACGACGGGCCGGCGCAGCCGGTGCCACAGCTCGTAGCGGGCCGAGCCGTGCGGCTGGCCCAGGTCGTGGTGGCGCGCCGGCGGCCGCGGGGGCGTGCCGGCCGAGAAGGGCGTGACGGCAACCCCGGCGCCGGGCAGGTGGGCGACCAGGTGCTCGACGTAGCGGCCGATCCCCCCGGGGACGGGCTGCACCAGCTGGCCGACGTGCAGCGCCACGGTGAGCTCCGGCCGGGCCGCACCCCCCGGTGCGCCGGTCCCGCCCCCGCTCACGTGGTCACCTGCCGCCACAGGCGCAGCATGCCCTCCGCGGTGGCCTCCCACGTGAACGCCGCCGCCCGGGCCCGACCCCGCCGGGTGAGGTCGGCGCGCACGGCCCCGTCGGTGAGCGCGCGCGTGAGGGCGCCGGCGAGGGCGTCGGCGTCGTGGGGATCGACGAGCAGGGCGGCGTCGCCCGCCACCTCGGGCACGGCGCCGGCCGTGGTGCACACCACCGGCACGCCCGCCGCCATGGCCTCGAGCACCGGGAACCCGAAGCCCTCGTACAGCGACGGGTAGGCGAGCACGGCGGCGCCGTGGAGCAGCGCCCGCCGCTCGGCGTCGCTGACCATCCCGACGCGCACCACCCGCCGGCGGCGCTCCCCGGGCAGGGCGGCGATGGCCGCGTCCACCTCCGCCGACGCCGTCCCGTCGGGCCCGGCCAGCACGAGCTGCACGTCGCTCGCCTCGACGGCGGCGAAGGCCCGCACCAGGGTCGCCAGGTTCTTGCGGGCGTCCAGGGCGCCCAGCGCCACCACGTACGGCGCCCGGACGCCGGCCGGGAGCGCCACCCGGGCGGCGTCGGCGGGATCCCCGACGTCGGGAACGCCGTAGGGCACCACGACGACCCGGTCGGTCGCGAGCAGCTCCCGCACCTCGCCGGCGACGAACGCCGAGCTGGCGTGCACCCACGCCCCCCGGGCGACGGCGCGGCGCACGACGGGGCCGAACAGCCGCACCGCCGGCGAGCAGCGCTCCGGCTCCCGCAGGCACCACGTGTCCTGCACCGACGTCACCCGGGCGCCGGCCCGCATCGGGGGGACGACGAAGTTCGTGCCGTGGACGACGTCGACCCCACCGAGCCACCGGTCGGCCACGGGCCGGTCGGCGCGGGCCCAGCAGCGCACCAGGGCGGCCGCGGGCATCGGCAGCACGCGCGTCCCGGCCGGGAGCCCGCCCCGCCGCCGCCGGGCCCGTCCCGACAGCACGTAGGGCACGAGCTCGGGGCCGTCGGGTCGGCGCTCGAGCGCGTCGAGGAGGGCGTGGACGAACTGGCCGATCCCGGTGCGGGCGCCCAGCAGCGGGGTCACGTCGAGGGCGGCGCGCATGGGCGGCCAAACCTACCGGTTCGCCGTGGGCCGGAGGCCCCCCGGTAGCATGTCGCCCGGTGTCCGCCCCGCCCACCACCGTCGTCACGGCGCGCCGCGGCGCCCTCGAGCAGCTCAACGAGGTCTGGCGCTACCGCGAGCTGCTGGCCGGCCTCGTCCGCAAGGAGCTGAAGGTCAAGTACAAGAACAGCACGCTCGGGTTCGTGTGGTCGATGCTGAACCCGGCCATGTACCTGGTGATCTTCTACGTGGTCTTCCAGCTGGTGCTGCGGGCGGGCATCCCCTTCTACGCCATCTTCCTCTTGTCGGGGCTGCTGGTCTGGAACCTGTTCGCCACCGCGGTGTCGTCGGCGTCGACGTCGATCACGCTCAACGCCTCGCTGGTGAACAAGGTGTACTTCCCCCGGGCGATCCTGCCGCTGGCGTCGGTCGGCGCCGCCCTGGTGCACTTCTTCCTGCAGTGCGTCGTGCTGCTCGGCGCCCTCGCCCTGTTCCGCTATTCGGTCGCGCTGAGCTGGCTGCCGATGCTGGTGCCGGCGCTGGTCGTGCTGCTCCTGCTCAGCGCCGCCCTGGCGGTGACCGTGGCCTGCGTGAACGTCTACGCCCGCGACACCCAGCACCTGCTCGAGCTGGCGCTGCTCGCCTGGTTCTGGCTCACCCCGATCGTCTACCAGTACGAGATCATCGCCGACCGGCTCGGGGCGGGGCCCCTGCCCAGCTGGCTGGCGCTGGTCAACCCGGTCACGCCCATCGTGCTGGTGTTCCAGCGCACCCTGTACGCCACCGTGTCGGCCACCACCGAGGGCGCCCCGGCGGGGATCGGCCGCATGGGGGGCGGTGAGGGGCTCATCCGCATCCTGCCCGACGCCAGCGTGCTCTGGTACGGCCGGAACCTGGTCATCATCGGGTTCGTGTCGGCCGTCCTCCTCGTGCTCGCCCTGCGCCTGTTCGCCCGGGTGGAGGGCAACTTCGCCGAGGAGCTGTAGTGGCCGCCGCCATCGAGGTGCTGGGGGTCTCGAAGCGCTTCCGCATCAACCAGGAGCGCTACAGCTCGCTGAAGGAGCGGGTGATCCACCTCGGCCGCCGCAAGCCGCCCGAGGACTTCTGGGCGCTGCGCGACGTGGGCTTCGAGGTGGCCGAGGGCGAGACCATCGGCCTGCTCGGCCACAACGGGTCGGGGAAGTCCACCCTCCTCAAGTGCATCGGCGGGATCCTCCAGCCCACCCACGGCGAGATCCGCACCCGGGGCCGGCTGGCGTCGCTGCTCGAGCTGGGCGCCGGGTTCCACCCCGACCTCACCGGCCGCGAGAACGTGTTCCTCAACGCGTCGATCCTGGGGCTCAGCCGGCGCGACATCGAGCGGCGCTTCGACGAGATCGTCGACTTCTCCGAGCTGCACCCGTTCATCGACCAGCAGGTGAAGCACTACTCCTCGGGCATGTACATGCGCCTGGGGTTCGCCGTGGCCGTCAACGTCGAGCCCGACGTGCTGCTCATCGACGAGGTGCTCGCCGTCGGCGACGAGGCCTTCCAGCGCAAGTGCCTCGACCGCGTGCGCCGCTTCCAGCGCGACGGCCGGACCATCGTGTTCGTGTCCCACGCCCCCGACCAGGTGCGCCAGATCTGCGACCGGGCCGTCGTGCTCGACCATGGCCGGCAGATCGCCGAGGGCCCGCCCGCCGAGGCCATCCGCACGTTCCGCGAGAGCCTGCTGGGCCACGCCCCCGACGCCGCGCCCGCCGCCGGCGAGGGTGACGAGGAGGGCCTCGGCGCCGCCGGCGAGGGCGGGGACGGCGCCCAACCGGCTGCGGCCGGCGGGCGGTCCCGACCCGTGCGCATCACCGGTGTGCGGGTGAGCCACCCCGCACAAGCCGAGCGGCGGTACCTGCTGCCCCACGAACCGCTGACGGTCACCGTGGCGTTCAGCGTCGAGCGGCCCGTCGAGGGCGCGGTCTTCGTGCTCGCCGTGCACGACCTCGAGGGCCGGCTGGTGTTCGGCACCAACAACCTGTGCGAGGGGCTGGTGTTCGACCTCGCCGGCGAGGGCGAGATCACCTTCGCCTTCGACGCCGTCCCGCTCCTCGACGGCACGTACCCCCTGACGCTCGGCGTGCACAGCCGCGACGGCGGGACGATGTACGACTGGCTCGAGCAGGAGCACCACTTCGAGGTGATGAACCCGACCCACGCCTGGGGGGCGGTCGCCATGCGCGCCACGATGACCGCCAGCGGCGCCGTGACCGTGCGCGAGGAGGACCCCGGGCCCCGCCGCGGGCCGGGCGGGCGGGCCGAGCTGCAGCAGGAGGACGTTCGATGAGGACGGTGCAGAAGTGACCGCGGAGCAGGACACGCCGGCCGGCGACGGGGAGGCCCCGGCGCTCGACCTCGACCGGCTGCTCGCCGAGATCGACGAGGAGGTCGAGCGCCGGCGGGCGTCGGGCGAGCTGCCCGCGGAGCTCGAGCGCGAGCTCGACGAGCTGTTCGCCCGCTTCGCCCCGAGCACGCCGGGCGACAACGACCTCGACGCCATCGTCGAGCAGGTCGAGCGGGCCTCCTTCATCAGCGCCGCCGTGCCCGTCGAGTCGGGCAAGCCCGGCGCCAGCCAGATCAAGCGGGTCCTGCGCAAGCTCATGGCCTGGTACATGAACCATCTCGCCGCCCAGGTGACCGCCATGGGCGGCGCCACCGCCCGGGCGTTGCGCGTCGTCGTCGCCCGCATCGACCTGCTCTCGAACCGGGTGGGGAACCTCGAGGAGCTCGTCACCGACCGCTCGGGTGCCGGGCTCGACGCCGGCGGTCCCGCCGGCGAGCCCGACACGGGCGACGTCGAGCTGCTCGACGCCTGGGCGGACGCCGTGGTCGAGGTCCTCACCGACGTGGACGGCCGGGTCCTGCACGCCGACTGCGCCGACGGGCGCCTCGTCACCCGCCTGTTGGAGGTGGGGCTCGACGCCTACGGCGTGGACCCGCGCCGCGACGTCGTCGACCCCGCCGCCGCCGGCGGGCTCGACGTCCGGTCCGGCACCGTGCTCGAGCACCTCGGCGCGGTGCCGGAGGGCGCCCTCGCCGCCGTCGTGCTGTCGCGGTCGGTCGACGTGCTGCGCCGCGCCGATCAGCTCCGGCTCGTGCGGGCGGCGGCCGCGGCGCTCGCGCCCGGCGGCGTCCTCGTCGTGATCGGCACCGCCCCGGAGGCGTGGGGACGGCGCCGGTCCCCGGTCGAGGCCGACCTGGCGCCGGGCCGCCCCCTGCACCCCGACACGTGGTCGCACCTGGCCGCCGCCGCGGGCTTCGATCCCGTCGAGGTGCGCCGCCGCGACACCGACCACGATCTCGCCGTGATCCCGGTCGACAGCGACCTGTCGTCCGCCTTGAACGCCAACTTCGCCCGCCTCGCCGCCGCCGTCTTCGGCGCCGACAGCCACCTGGTCGTGGCCCGCAAGCCCCGCTCGTGACGGCGCGGCCTTCCGCGATCCACCAGGTCGTGCCGACCCTCGCGCCGCGCGACGCCATCGGCGGGCACGTGCTGGAGGCCCGTGCGCTCCTGCGGGGGATGGGCGTGGAGTCCGAGGTCTTCGTGGGCGAGGCCTGGCCCGAGCTGCGGCGCGAGTGCCGGCCCCACCGCGAGCTCGCCGGCGGGCCGGCCGGCACGCTGCTGCTGTACCACGCGTCGATCGGCAGCCCCGTCGCCGGGTGGGTGCAGCGGCGGCCCGAGCCGCTGGTGGTCGACTACCACAACATCACCCCGTCGTCGTTCTTCGCGCCGTGGGCGCCGCACGTCGCCGTCGAGCTCGACGTGGGCCGCCACCAGCTCGCCGACCTGGCCCGCCGGGCGGTGTTCGGGGTGGCGGATTCGGGGTTCAACGAGGTGGAGTTGCGCCAGGTGGGGTTCGGGGCGACGGCGGTGGCGCCGATCCTGGTGGACCCGGGGGGGTTCGCCGGTGAGGTGGATGCGGGGGTGGGGGAGCGGTTGGCGGCGGAGCGGTCGGGGGCGGAGTGGTTGTTCGTGGGGCGGGTGGCGCCGAACAAGTGCCAGCACGACGTGGTGGCGGCGTTCGCGCTGTACCGGCGGTTGTATGACCCGGGGGCGCGGTTGCGGTTGGTGGGGGGGCCCTCGGCGCAGGCGTACTGGGATGCGGTGGCCGGCTACGTGGCGGCGTTGGGGTTGGAGGGGGCGGTGGAGCTGGCGGGGTCGGTGCCGGAGGGGGCGAAGGCGGCGTACTTCGCCAACGCGGACGTGTTCGTGTGCTTGAGCGAGCACGAGGGGTTCTGTGTGCCGTTGCTGGAGGCGTGGTGGTGGGGGGTGCCGGTGGTGGCGTTCGCGGCGGCGGCGGTGCCCGAGACGTTGGGGGGTGCGGGGGTGTTGTTGGGGGACAAGTCGCCGGCTCGGGTGGCGGCGGCGGTGGATCGGGTGGTGCGGGACGCACGGGTGCGGGCCGGGTTGGTGGCGGCGGGGCGGGAGCGCCTGGCGGGGGAGTTCGCCCTCGAGCGGTCCCGGGCGCGCTTCACCGCCGCCATCGAGCAGGCCATCGAGGCCGCGGCGTGACGGCGGCGGTGCACCAGCTGGTGCCGACGTACGAGGCCGGGGCCGTGGGCAGCCACGTCGCCGAGGTGCGGCGCACGCTGCGGCGGGCCGGCTTCGAGTCCGAGGTGTTCACCGACCACCTGCGGCGCGGCGCCCCCGGCCCCGCCCACCCCACCGACGCCTACGGCGAGCGGGTGCCGGCCCGGGCCGGCGACGTCCTGCTGTACCACCTCGCCATCGGCTCGACCATGGCGGACCGGCTGCGGGCCCGCCACGAGCGCCTGGTCGTCGACTACCACAACATCACGCCGGCGCAGTTCTTCAGCGACTGGGAGCCGATGCTCGCCTACGACCTGGCCTGGGGCCGGCTGCAGCTGGCCGAGCTCGCCGCCCGGGCCGAGCTGGGCATCGCCGACTCGGCCTACAACGCCGGCGAGCTGCGCGCCGCCGGCTACCGGCGCGCCGAGGTGGCGCCGATCCTGCTCGACCTCGACGCCTTCCAGGGTGAGGTCGACGAGCGCACCCTCGACCGCCTCGGGGGCCCCGGGGGCCGGCCCGGAGGGCGGGGCACGGCCTGGCTGTTCGTCGGGCGGGTCGCGCCCAACAAGGCCCAGCACGACCTGGTGCGGGCCTTCGCCGTGCACCGCCGGCTGTACGACCCCTGCGCCCGGCTGCGCCTCGTGGGCGGCAGCTCCTCCGCCGCCTACCTCGGCGCCCTGCGCGGCGCTGTCGACGAGCTCGACCTGGGCGGCGCCGTGGATCTCGCCGGCAGCGTCACCGCCGCCGAGCTCGCCGCCCACTACCGCGCCGCCGACGTCTTCGTCTGCCTCTCCGAGCACGAGGGGTTCTGCGTGCCGCTCCTCGAGGCGTGGTGGCACGGCGTGCCCGTCGTGGCGTTCGCCGCCGCGGCCGTGCCCGAGACGCTGGGCGACGCCGGGCTGCTCCTCGCCGACAAGGCCCCCGACCGGGTCGCCGCCGCCGTGCACCGGGTCGCCACCGACCCGGGGGTCCGCACCGCCCTGGTCGAAGCGGGGCGACGCCGGCTGCGGTCGCACTTCTCGCTCGAGGTCACCCGCGCCCGGCTCCTCGACGCCCTGGCGCCCGTGCTGGGAGACGGCCGGTGAGCAGGGTGCGCGCCGTCCACCAGTTCGTCCCCGTCCTCTACCCCCACGACGCCGTCGGCGGCCACACGCTCGCGGTCCAGGCGCTGCTGCACGAGCTGGGCTACGAGTCCGAGATCTTCGTCGAGGCCACCCATCCCGCCTACGCCGGCCGGACCCGGCCCTACCTCGACTACGGCACGGGCCGGGGCAACGGCGGCGGTCCCGGGGACCTGCTGCTGCTGCACGTGGCGAGCGGCACGGTCCAGGCCGACTTCCTCAACCGGCGCAGCGAGCCGCTGGTGGTCGACTACCACAACATCACCCCGTCGTCGTTCTTCGAGCCGTGGGAGCTCGGCGCCGCCCACGTCCAGTCCTGGGGGCGGGCCCAGCTCGTGACCCTGGCCCGCCGGGCGGTGTTCGGGGTGGCGGATTCGGGGTTCAACGAGGTGGAGTTGCGCCAGGTGGGGTTCGGGGCGACGGCGGTGGCGCCGATCCTGGTGGACCCGGGGGGGTTCGCCGGTGAGGTGGATGCGGGGGTGGGGGAGCGGTTGGCGGCGGAGCGGTCGGGGGCGGAGTGGTTGTTCGTGGGGCGGGTGGCGCCGAACAAGTGCCAGCACGACGTGGTGGCGGCGTTCGCGCTGTACCGGCGGTTGTATGACCCGGGGGCGCGGTTGCGGTTGGTGGGGGGGCCCTCGGCGCAGGCGTACTGGGATGCGGTGGCCGGCTACGTGGCGGCGTTGGGGTTGGAGGGGGCGGTGGAGCTGGCGGGGTCGGTGCCGGAGGGGGCGAAGGCGGCGTACTTCGCCAACGCGGACGTGTTCGTGTGCTTGAGCGAGCACGAGGGGTTCTGTGTGCCGTTGCTGGAGGCGTGGTGGTGGGGGGTGCCGGTGGTGGCGTTCGCGGCGGCGGCGGTGCCCGAGACGTTGGGGGGTGCGGGGGTGTTGTTGGGGGACAAGTCGCCGGCTCGGGTGGCGGCGGCGGTGGATCGGGTGGTGCGGGACGCACGGGTGCGGGCCGGGTTGGTGGCGGCGGGGCGGGAGCGCCTGGCGGGGGAGTTCGCCCTCGAGCGGTCCCGGGCGCGCTTCACCGCCGCCATCGAGCAGGCCATCGAGGCCGCGGCGTGAGGCTGGCGTTCGTCGTCCCCCGCTACGGCGAGGAGGTCGTGGGCGGCGCCGAGCACGGCGCCCGCATGCTCGCCGAGCGGCTGGTGGCCACGCTCGGCTGGGAGGTCGAGGTCTTCACCACCACCGCCGTCGACGCCCGCACCTGGGACCACCACTACCCCGAGGCCGACGTCGACCTCAACGGCGTGACCGTGCACCGCATCCGCGCCCGGGCCGGCCGGCACCCCGACTTCTTCTGGCTCACGCCCGTCGTCGAGCTGCACCCGCCCTCGGCCCGCCGGGACGACGTCGAGCGCTGGATCGACGCCCAGGGCCCCTACTGCCCCGACCTGCTCGACGCCGTGGAGGCGAGCCCCGCCGACCTGGTGGCCTTCTACCCGTACCTGTACTACCCGACGGTGCGGGGCATCGCCCGGGTGCGCGACCGGGCCGTGCTGCACCCCGCCGCCCACGACGAGCCCGCCATCCGCCTGCCGGTGTTCCGTGAGGTGTTCGGCGCCGCCCGGGGCTTCGCGTACCACGTCGACAGCGAGCGCCGGCTGGTCGAACGGCTCTTCCCCGTGGCGCACCGCCCCCAGGTCGTCACCGGGCTCGGCGCCGAGCCGGGCGCCGGCGACCCCGAGGCCGCCCGCGCCGCGCTCGGGCTCGGCGACCGCCCGTATGTGTGCGCCGTGGGCCGGGTCGAGCGGGCCAAGGGCACCGAGGCGCTCGTCGCCGCCTTCGCCGCCTACAAGCGCCGGCGGCCCGGCCCGCTCGCCCTGGCCCTCCTCGGCCCCGTGATCGACCCGGTCGGCGCCCATCCCGACGTCGTGGTCGCCGGGCGGGTCGACGAGGCCGTGAAGTGGGGCGCGCTGCGCGGCGCGGCGGCGTTCGTGCACCCCTCCGCCTACGAGTCGTTCTCGATCGCGCTCATGGAGGCGTGGCTCGCCGGCCGGGCCGCGCTGGTGAACGGCCGGTCCGACGTCATGCGGGGGCACTGCGAGCGTGCGGGCGGCGGCCTGTGGTTCGACGGCTACGCCACCTTCGAGGCCGCCCTCGACCGGCTCCTGGCCGACGACGGGCTGCGCGCCCGCCTGGGCCGGCGCGGTCAGGCCTACGTCGAGGCCTGGTACCGGTGGCCCGCCATCCTCGACCGCTACGAGCGCTTCGCGGCCACGGTGCTGGACAAACCCACACCAGCCACACCAGAATCATGAGCAACAACCGCGAACGGACTTGAGTCCGTCGCCGCTTCTGCCGACAGGTGGGGGAAGCCCAGCAGCGGGGGCTGTTGGGAACCGACGGTGACGACAGCGAGACGGCGAGACAGCGCGAGATCGCCCAGCGAGGGCACATCGTGTGTGACACCTGCGAGACCCAGCCCAGAGCCTCGGCCGTGACCCCAGGACGGCTCGCCCGGCGAAGCCTCTTGCGTGGCGGCCTTGCGACCGCGGGCGCCATGGCGATGGCGCCGCACCTCCTCCGGTCCGCCGGCGCCGACACCAGCGTCGCTGGGCCGCCGCCAGCCGCCGAGGCAGACCTGGCTGTTGTCCAGCCGGTCTCGTCCACGTTCGCCACGCCCCCGCCCCCACCCATCATCCGGCGGGCGGAGTGGGGCGCTGACGAGTCGTGGCGCAACGGCGACCCCAGGTTCGCGCCGATCCAGAAGTTCATCCTCCATCACACGGTGACGGTGAACGACGAGACCGACCCGGCGGGGCGGGTGCGGGCGATCTACCGGCACCACACCCAGGGTCGCGGGTGGGCCGACATCGGCTACAACTTCGT
>SIRW01000032.1 GCA_004366205.1 Actinomycetota bacterium
CGGCGCGCCCGCGCTCCTTCGCGACACGCCGGGCACCGAGATCTACCACCAGCACGGGGTGCCCGAGTCCAAGCGCCTCGGCGGGCTGCTGTACGAGGAGATCTACGCCGACCTCGCCCGCTACGAGGGCATGGTCTGGGGCTCGGCCCGCGACGCCGGGAACAAGTACCGGCTCAACAGCCGGGGTGGGGACTTCTACGGGATCCTCCGCCACGCCGGCGGCTGGCACGACATCGTCGACGAGACACCGGGCGTGCCCGCCGCCCTCACCGAGGGCGCGTACCTCTCCGAAGCGCCCGAGGCCGACCTGCTCGCCCGTCCCGAGGTCCAGCGTGACCAGGGCCTGGCGATCGCCCGGGCCATCATCCGCTTCCTCGAGACCGACGACCCCGGCTCCGGCCACATCGAACCACTGTTCCCGCACCGCCCCGCCGGCGGCCCCGGCGGCGGCGCGTCCGGCTGCGTCGACCCCCAGCTCTAGCCGCTCCGGACGCGCCCGGCGCGGCCGGGGCTCCGTCGCGTGTGCTGGTACCGTCGCCGGCGTGCGCATCGGTGTGCTGGCGTCGGGGTCGGGGACGATCCTCGAGGCGATGCTCGACGAGCGGCTGCCGGTGGTCGTGGTCGTGGTCGACCGGCCGTGCCGGGCCACCGAGGTCGCCAAGCTGGCGGGGGTGCCGGCCGAGCTCGTGGAGCGCACCAGCTTCGGTGCCGACTTCGACCGGCTCGCCTACACCCACCAGGTCGTCGACGTGCTCGAGCGGCACGAAGTCGAGCTCGTCGCCATGGCGGGGTTCGGCACCGTGCTCGACAAGCCGATCTTCGACCGCTTCGGCGGCCGCATCCTCAACACCCACCCGGCCCTGCTGCCGGCGTTCCCGGGGTGGCACGCCGTCGAGGCCGCCATCGAGGCGGGGGTGAAGGTCACCGGCTGCACCGTGCACGTGGCGACCCTCGAGGTCGACTCCGGACCCATCCTCGCCCAGGAGGCTGTGCCCGTCCTGCCCGGCGACGACGCCGGCCGCCTGCACGAGCGCATCAAGGCCGTCGAGCGCTCGCTGTACCCCCGCACCATCCGTGACGTCATCGAGGGGAGGATCCCGCTGTGAGAGCCCTGCTCTCCGTGTACGACAAGACCGGCGTGGTCGACCTGGCCCGGGGGCTGGCCGATCTCGGCTGGGACCTGGTCTCGAGCGGTGGCACCGCCCGGGCCATCGCCGAGGCCGGCATCGAGGTCACCGACCTCGCCGACTACACGGGATATCCGCCGATGCTCGGCCACCGGGTCGTCACCCTGCACCCGCGCGTCCACGGGGCGATCCTCGCCGACCGCGACGATCCCGAGCACCGGGCCGACATGGAGGCCCACGGCATCGAGCCGGTGGACCTCGTCGTGGTCAACCTCTACCCCTTCGGCTCCGACCCGTCGGACTTCCAGCACGGCGGGGGTCGGGGGGAGGACCTCATCGACATCGGCGGGCCCGCCATGGTGCGGGCCGCGGCCAAGAACCACGCCCACGTGGCCGTGGTGGTCGACCCCGGGGACTACGAGACCGTGCTCGCCGAGGCCCGCAGCGGGGCGATCAGCGCCGGGACCCGGCGGCGGCTCGCCCGCAAGGCGTTCGCCACCACCGCCGCCTACGACGCCGCCGTCGTCGGGTGGTTCGACGAGATCGCCGGCGAGGAGGAGGGGCTGGCGCCGACCATCCACGTCGCGCTCGAGCGGGTGGAGGAGCTCCGCTACGGCGAGAACCCCCATCAGCGGGGGGCCCGCTACCGCCAGGCGGGCCGGGCCGGGTGGTGGGACGGCATCGAGCAGCACTTCGGGCTGCCGCTCAGCTACCTGAACCTCTACGACGCCGATGCCGCCTGGCGCCTCGTGCACGACCTGAGCGCCCTCGCAGACCGCCCCGCCGTAGCGATCATCAAGCACGCCAACCCGTGCGGCGCGGCCATGGCCGACACCCTCGCCGACGCCTACCAGCGGGCCTTCGAGGGCGACGAGCTGTCGGCGTTCGGGGGCATCGTCGCCCTCAACCGCCCCGTCGACGCCGCCACCGCCGAGCGCATGGCCGCCGCCGCCCAGGCCGACGTCGTGATCGCGCCCGGCTACGACGCCGGCGTGCTCGACACGCTGCGGGCCAAGCGCAAGAACACCCGGGTGCTGTCGGCCCCCGCGCCCAGCGAGCCCACGTGGGAGCTGCGCCAGCAGACGGGCGGGTGGCTCGTGCAGGAGCCACCCCGCTACGAGGCCGGCCGGGACCAGTGGCGGGTCGTCACCCGGCGCCGGCCCACCGACGCCGAGTGGCGCGACGCCGAGCTGGCCTGGCGCCTGTGCGGCCACGTGAAGTCGAACTGCGTGGTGCTCGTGCGCGACGAGCAGGCCGTGGGCATCGGCGCCGGCCAGCAGAGCCGGGTCGGGGCCGCCGAGATCGCCGCCGCCAAGGCCGAGGGCCGGGCCAAGGGCGGAGCCTCGGCCACCGACGGGTTCTACCCCTTCCCCGACGGGGTGGAGGCCGCCGCCGCCGCCGGCGTCGCCGTCGTCGTCCAGCCGGGCGGCTCGGTGCGCGACGAGGAGAACATCGCCCGGGCCGACGAGCTGGGCCTGGCCATGGTCCTCACCGGCGAGCGCCACTTCCTGCACTGACGAGGGTGCGCGATTCCTCTCATCTGGTTTTTCGAGAGGAATCGTTGCGGAACCCGCAACCGTGGCTCTCGAGAAACGTCTCGAGAGGATCTGCGCGCCCCGGTCAGGAGCGCACCCATGCATGGCGCCGCGGGTGCGGGCCTTGCAGCTCTCCGGCGTGCGGTAGGAAGGGGGCATGGCCGCCCAGCTGCTCGAAGGACGCCCCGTCGCCGACGCCGTGCTCGCGGACCTCGAGGGCCGCATCGCCGCCCTCGCCGAGCGGGGGATCACCCCGGGGCTGGGGACGATCCTGGTGGGCGACGACCCCGCCAGCGCCGGCTACGTGCGCATGAAGCACGAGGCGTGCGAGCGCACCGGCATGGCGTCGTTCCACCGCCACATCCCGGCCGAGGGCACCCAGGCGGACCTCCTCGCCGCGGTCGAGGAGTTCAACCGGGATCCCGCCATCGACGCCTTCCTCGTGCAGAACCCGGTGCCCCCCGGGTTCGACTTCAACGCCGCCATGGAGGCCATCGACCCCGAGAAGGACGTCGACGGCCTGCACCCGACGAACCTGGGCCGCCTCGTGCTCCAGGCCGAGGGTCCCATCCCCTGCACCCCGGCGGGCATCCAGGCGATCCTGCAGCACTACGGCATCGAGACCGCCGGCCGCCACGTCGTCATCATCGGGCGGGGCCCCACCCTCGGCCGGCCACTCGCCCTGCTCCTCACCCTCAAGCAGGAGGGCGCCAACGCCGCCGTCACGGTCGTGCACACCGGCGTCGCCCGTGACGACCTCGTCGAGCACACCCGCCGGGGGGACATCGTCGTGGCCGCCGCGGGGGTGGGGAACTTCCTCACCGCCGACATGGTGCGGCCGGGCGCCGTCGTGATCGGGGGTGGCGTCACCTACGAGGGCCGCCGGGTCGTCTCCGACGTGGACGAAGGGGTAGCCGAGGTGGCCTCGTGGGTCACGCCCCGCATCGGCGGGGTCGGGCCCACGACCATCGCCATGCTGTTGCGGAACTGCGTGCTCGCAGCCGAGCGCGCCAACCCACCCGCCGCCTGAGGCTCGCTCCGACCCGGGCCCGCTGAGCCGCCACAACTACCCTGGTCGCACCATGACCAGGATCGCCGACCTGCTGGCGGCGGGGCGCACGATCAGCTTCGAGTTCTTCCCGCCGAAGACCGACGAGGCCGAGCGCCAGCTCGAGAAGGCCCTGCACGAGCTGGCGCCCCTCGCCCCGTCGTTCGTGTCGGTCACCTACGGCGCCGGTGGCAGCACGAGGGACCGCACCCGCGAGCTGGTCATCCGCATCAACCGGGACTTCGCCTTCCCGGCCATGGCGCACCTCACGTGCATCGGCCACACGCGCGCCGAGCTCGTCGGCCTGCTGGAGCGCTACCGGGACGAGGGCGTCGAGAACATCCTCGCCCTCGGGGGCGACCCGCCCGCCGACGGCTCGCCCGCCACCGGCGACTACCGCCACGCCATCGACCTGGTGCGGCTCGTGCGCGAGGTGCACCCGGCGGCCTCGGTCGGCGTCGCCGCCCACCCCGAGCTGCACCCGCGCTCGGCCGATCGGGACAGCGACCGACGGCACCTCGCCGCCAAGCTGGCCGAGGCCGACTTCGGCGTCACCCAGTTCTTCTTCACCGTCGACCACCACCTGCGGATGCTCGACGAGCTCGACGCCCTCGGCTGCCGCACGCCCGTGCTCCCCGGCGTGCTGCCGATCGTCAACGTCGCCGGCACCAAGCGCATGGCGAGCATGAACGGCACCGAGATCCCCGCCGGCCTGCTGGCGCGCATCGAGGCGGCCGAGGACCGGCCCGAGGACCTCCAGGCCATCGGCGTCGAGGTCGCCACCGACCTCGCCCGGCGGCTGCTCGACGCCGGAGCGCCGGGCCTGCACCTCTACGCCATGAACCGCTCGGCGTCGGTGCGCGCCGTGCTCGCCAACCTCGGGCTGGCCTGACCGCACCCGCACGTCCCGGCTGGGTGACCCCTACCGGTGCCCGGTTAGGCTCGCCGGCATGGCCGAGAAGATCACCGTCAACAACGACGGCAGCCTCAACGTCCCGGACGAGCCGATCATCCCCTTCATCGAAGGTGACGGCACCGGTGTCGACATCTGGCCCGCCGCCCGCACCGTGCTCGACGCCGCCGCCGCCAAGCACGGCCGCAAGGTCGAGTGGAAGGAGGTCCTCGCCGGCGAGAAGGCCTACAACGAGACCGGCGACTGGCTCCCGCAGGAGACCGTCGAGGCCTTCAAGGACCACATCATCGGGATCAAGGGCCCGCTGACCACCCCGGTGGGCGGCGGCATCCGCAGCCTCAACGTGGCCCTGCGCCAGATCCTCGACCTCTACGTGTGCCTGCGTCCGGTGCGCTGGTTCCAGGGCGTCCCCTCGCCGGTGAAGCACCCCGAGAAGGTCGACATGGTGATCTTCCGGGAGAACACCGAGGACGTGTACGCCGGCAAGGAGCTCGAGGCCGGCACCCCCGAGGCCAAGAAGCTGCTCGGGTTCCTGCGCGACGAGTTCGGCTGGGAGATCCGCGAGGACTCGGGCCTGGGCATCAAGCCGATCAGCGCGTTCGGCACCAAGCGCCTGGTCCGCGCCGCCATCGAGTACGCCCAGAAGAAGGGCCGCCGGAGCGTCACCCTGGTGCACAAGGGCAACATCATGAAGTTCACCGAGGGCGCCTTCCGCACCTGGGGCTACGACCTGGTGCGGGAGGAGTTCGCCGACGTGGCCGTCAGCTGGGAGGACTGCGGCGGCGACCCCGGCGACAAGATCCTCGTGCAGGACGTCATCGCCGACGCCATGCTCCAGCAGGTCCTCACCCGGGCCGACGAGTTCGACGTCATCGCCACCATGAACCTCAACGGCGACTACCTCTCCGACGCGCTCGCCGCCCAGGTCGGCGGCATCGGCATCGCCCCCGGCGGCAACATCAACTACGTCACCGGCCACGGCATCTTCGAGGCCACCCACGGCACGGCGCCCAAGTACGCCGGCCAGGACAAGGTCAACCCCGGCTCGGTGCTCCTGTCCGGTGTGCTCATGTTCGAGCACATCGGCTGGCAGGACGCCGCCGACGACATCTACCGGGCCCTCGAGGCCACGATCAGCGAGGGCATCGTCACCTACGACTTCGCCCGCCTGCGCGAAGGCGCCACCGAGGTCAAGACCTCGGAGTTCGCCTCCGCCATCGTCGACCGCCTGTAGCCGCCGCCGGGGGCGCCCTTCCCGGATGGGGCGGACGCGCCCTCCTGACGGTAGTGTCAGTCCCCGAGAACCGATCGAGCAACCGACGCCCGGGAGGAGATCCGCATGGATCAGCGTGACAAGCTCTACATCGACGGCGCGTGGGTGCCGTCGACCGGCTCCGGCACCATCGAGGTGGTGGAGTCCGCCACCGAGGAGGTCTTCGGGTCGATCCCCGAGGGCACCGAGGAGGACATCGACAAGGCCGTCCGCGCGGCCCGAGCGGCCTTCGACGACTGGGCGCAGCGCCCGGCCGAGGAGCGCGCCAAGTTCCTCACCCGCATCTCCGAGGGCCTCGCGGCCCGGATGGACGAGATCGCGACGGTGGTCACCAGGGAAGTGGGCATGCCCAAGAGCCTGAGCCTGATGATCCAGGCCGGCCTGCCCATGATGACGTTCAAGTCCACCGCCGACATCGTCTCGGGCTACCAGTTCGAGGAGGAGATCGGGAACTCCCTGGTGGTCAAGGAGCCCGTCGGCGTGGTCGGCGCCATCACCCCGTGGAACTACCCGCTCCACCAGATCGCCGCCAAGGTCGCTCCCGCGCTCGCCGCGGGCTGCACGGTCGTGCTGAAGCCGTCCGAGGTCGCGCCGTTCTCGGCGTTCATCCTGGCCGAGATCATCGACGACGTCGGCCTGCCGCCCGGCGTGTTCAACATGGTCACGGGCTACGGCCCGGTGGTGGGCGAGGCCATCGCCGCCCATCCCGACGTCGACATGGTGAGCTTCACCGGCTCCACCCGGGCCGGCAAGCGGGTGAGCGAGGTCGCCGCCCAGACCGTCAAGCGGGTGGCGCTCGAGCTCGGCGGCAAGTCCCCGAACATCATCCTCGAGGACGCCGACCTCGAGCGGGCCGTCACCGACGGCGTCGGCAAGTGCTACCTGAACCAGGGGCAGACCTGCATCGCGCTGACGCGGATGATCGTGCCCCGCTCCAAGCTCGCCGAGGTCGAGGAGATCGCCGTGCGGGCGGCGGAGTCCTACACCCCCGGCGACCCCTTCGCCGAGGGCACCCGGCTCGGCCCGCTCGCCTCGGCCGCCCAGCGCGACCGGGTGCGCGACTACATCCAGAAGGGCATCGAGGAGGGCGCCAAGCTGCTCACCGGTGGCCCCGAGGCCCCCGAGGGGCTCGAGAAGGGCTTCTACGTGAAGCCCACGGTCTTCTCCGAGGTCCGCAACGACATGACCATCGCCCAGGAGGAGATCTTCGGCCCGGTGCTGTCGATCATCCCCTACGACGACGAGGAGGAGGCCGTCCGCATCGCCAACGACACGATCTACGGCCTGTCGGGCGGCGTGTGGTCCGGTGACGTCGAGCGCGCCAAGGCCATCGCCCGGCGCATCCGCACGGGCCAGATCGAGGTCAACGGGGGCGCCTTCAACCCCAACGCCCCGTTCGGTGGCTACAAGCAGTCCGGCCACGGTCGCGAGTACGGCGTCTACGGCTTCGAGGAGTTCCTCGAGATCAAGTCGATGCAGCTGTAGCGCGACGTCGGATCGAGCCGCCGAGGGGACCGCCCGGTGCGGTCCCCTCGGCGCGTACTGGGTAGGGTGCCGGCCATGACCGAGCCCGTACGCGTCGCCGTCACCGGAGCTGCCGGCCAGATCGGCTACAGCCTCCTGTTCCGCATCGCCAGCGGCCAGCTGCTGGGTCCCGACACACCGGTCCGGCTGCAGCTGCTCGAGATCACCCCCGCCCTCCAGGCGCTGCGAGGCGTGGTGATGGAGCTCGACGACTGCGCGTTCCCGCTGCTCGACTCGGTCGTCGAGACCGACGACCCGAAGGCCGCGTTCGAGGGCGCGAACTGGGCGCTGCTGGTCGGCTCCCGACCGCGGTCGAAGGGCATGGAGCGGGCCGACCTGCTCGAGGCCAACGGCGCCATCTTCACCGCCCAGGGCAAGGCGCTGGCCGAGGTCGCCGCCGACGACGTGCGCGTCCTGGTGGTCGGCAACCCGGCCAACACGAACTGCCTCATCGCCCAGCGCAACGCCGAGGGCATCCCCGCCGAGCGGTTCACGGCCATGACCCGCCTCGACCACAACCGGGCCAAGGCCCAGCTGGCCGCCAAGGCCGGCGTGCCCGTCGCCGACGTCACACGCATGACGATCTGGGGCAACCACTCGGCCACGCAGTACCCCGACATCTTCCACGCCGAGGTCGGCGGCCGGCCCGCAGCAGAGGTCGTCGACGACCGGGCGTGGCTCGAGGGCGACTTCATCCCCACCGTGCAGCAGCGGGGGGCGGCGATCATCGAGGCCCGGGGCGCCTCCAGCGCGGCGTCGGCCGCCAACGCCGCCATCGACCACGTGCGCGACTGGGCTTCGGGCACGCCGGCGGGCGACTGGGTCTCGATGGCCATCCCCTCCGACGGGTCCTACGGCTGCCCCGAGGGGCTCATCTCCTCGTTCCCCGTCACGTGCTCGGGCGGCCGCTACGAGATCGTCCCCGGCCTCGACATCGACGACTTCTCGCGCACGCGCATGGAGGCATCCTGGGCCGAGCTGGTCGACGAGCGCGACACCGTCGAGCGCCTCGGCCTCATCGGCTGAGCCCCGCGCGTCTGCGAACTCGAGGTCGAGCGCGCCGGAACCCGGCGCGCCTGTCCTCGAGTCCGAAGCTTGCGCTTCTGGATCGTGCCTACCTGTCCGAAAAGGCCGCTTCATCGGCACGACGTCGCCGCCCCTTGAGCCAATTTCTGCTCAAGTCCCGAGCGGCCGCGAGCCGATAGCCGGATCAGGGACTAGCCCGGTTGGGTCAGACGGAAATGGCACGACCGGGCCATGGCCCGAGCACCAACCGACCTGGATACTGCCGGACAGACGGTGCGGTACCGCCGCGAACGGTGCCGCCGTCGAGCTGGGAGGAGCACGCAAACGTGGACATCGGAAGACTGCGCACGAGGCGGGAGCGCGCCGGAGCCGAGCGGGAGCGGGGCGCCGTGCTGGTCGAGTTCGCACTCGTCGTCGTGCTGTTCGTCGCCCTGCTCTACGGGCTGATCGCCTTCGGCATGGCGCTGGCTCTCAAGCAGAGCATGACCAACGCCGCGTCCGAGGGCGCCCGCACCGCTGTCGGGGCGGCCCCGGAGGACCGGGTGGCGATCGCCGAGGCGACCATCGAGGAACGGCTCGGCTGGCTGGGCGACAAGCTCGACGCCCTGGCGATCGACGCGCGGGAGAGCCGCTGCGACTGGAACCCCTTCGCCCGTGAGCCCGCCGGCGGCAACCCGGACGAGGACTGCCTGTGGGTCGACCTCGTCTACCGCTACGAGAACCGCCCGCTCGTGCCCGCCCTGGCCCTCCCGGGCTTCGGCTACCTGTTCCCCGAGACCATCCACAGCAACTCCGCGGTGCAGATGCCGCCGGCTTCTTCGTGAGGACGGAGACGATGCGCTTCAGCAGCAGACTCAACAGCGACGACCGCGAGCGCGGGGCCGTGCTCGCCATCGCGGCGGTCGGGGTGGTCATGGCGCTCGTCGCCGCCGCCCTGAGTGTCGACATCGGCTCGCAGGCGTGGAAGAAGCGCGACCTGCAGAAGGTCGCCGACCTCGCCGCGCTCGACGCCTCGTGGGTGATCCCCGAGGTGCAGGCGGGCGAGCACGCCAGCCCCACCCAGGCCGCCCAGTGGGCCGCCGAGGACAGCGCCGACCGCAACGGCCTCGACCTCGGCCTTCCGGACGCCGACGTCGTCGCCCGCCTGGGCGACTGGGACAGCGAGGACCGCACCTTCACGGAGTGCGGCATGGGTGCCCAGCCGACCTGGCTCGGCGGTCTCGGCGCCGTCCTGAACGGACTCACGGGCACGCTGGCGAACCTTCTCTCCAACGGCGACGAGGACGGCCTGCGCGACTTCATCTGGACCGACGCGGGCGCCGCCCTCGCCGACCTGGCCGTCGACCTCGGCGACTGCGAGCCCAACGCCGTCAAGGTCCGGGCCACCGACACCGCCCGCCGCTACTTCATGCCCGGCGCCACCGACCCGATGGTCGCCGCCGCCGGCGTGGCGGCGTTCGGCGGGGACCGCGAGAACGACGAGTGGGAGGAGGACGTCGCCGTCTTCACGATCGGCTCCTTCGCCGCCCGGGCCGAGGACGTCAGCGGTTCGGCCGCCATCGCCAAGCTGCTCGAGGCGCTCCTGGGCGACACAGGCGACGCACCGGTCAGCCTCGACGACCAGAGCGACCTCGAGCTCGTCAGCTACAACGGTCTCGCCAACGCGAACGTCAGCCTCCGGGCGCTGCTCCTGGGGGTCCGGGACGCCGCGATCGACGGCGCCGCGACCGTGGGCACGCTCGACGAGCTGCTCGCCCTGGACATGACCGCCTCCGAGCTCCTGTCGGCCACGGCGCACGCGCTGCGCCGCATGGAGCCGGACGAGGACGGCAACGTCGACGGGTACCCCGCCCTGGCCGCCGAGGTCGAGGTGCTCGAGCAGTACAGCCGCTCGTTCGGCTACGCCGGGCGCACCTTCCAGCTCGGCGACATCATCCGGGTCGCGACCAACGACACCGAGGAGACCGACGAGGGCTTCAAGACCCGGGCCCTGACCCTCGAGACCAACGTGCTCGACCTGGTGATGGCCGGCGCCATGGCCGGCACCGGCGACAACGCCGTGGTGCTCGAGGGCAGCTCGCTGCTGCCAGCAGGGATCGGCTCGGTCACCATGCGCTTCACGGTCATCGAGCCGCCCGTGACCGCCATCGGCGGGGTCGGGACGGTGGCCCAGACCGCCCAGGTGCGGGGCACCCTCACCGTCGAGCTCGCCGAGCCGCTCTCCCTCGGCGGCCTGCCGCTGGGCGACATCCTCGGCCCCGTCGGGGACGTGGGCGGCGGCCTCATCGGTGGGATCGGCGACGCCCTCGGCATCGATCTCGGCGAGCTCGAGTCCCTGCTCGACGGCCTGAGCTCGCCGGTGGTGCTGCCCTTCGAGGTGCGGGCCGTCCAGGCGACGGCCGAGCTCACCGGGCTGGCCTGCCCGAGCCGGGACACGGTGTTCGACGTGGTGAACCAGCTCGTCGACACCGACGCGGCCGACCTGGCCATCGCCTTCCTGCGGGCGAACCTGCCGGGTGAGCTGACCGACGTGCTCAGCCACGAGCTGCTCGTCGGTGCGATCAGCACGGTGGACGGTATCAACGTGCTCACCGACACCATCGACTTCTTCGGACCCGACTACCCGCAGACCGCGGTGGTGAGCAGCGACCTGAGCCAGATCGTGTCCTCGCTGCTCGCCGACGTCGAGGGCCACCTCGAGGTCGTGGGCGAGGACATCCCGGCCGAGCTGCAGGAGGTCCTCGACGAGCTGCTCCTCAGCACCGTGCGAGGCGCCGCCACCCCGGTGCGGGAGCTGCTCGAGCGCTTCTCGGTCGTCGGCTCCGACCTCACCGTCAACGACGTGGCGTGCGAGGGCGAAGAGGTCGACATCGTCGGCCCGGTGAGCGGTATCCCCGTGCTCGTGCAGTAGCCCGCTGCTCCAGGTCCTCCCCCTCTGCCCGGGGGCCGGCACGCCGCCGCCGGCCCCCGGGCAGCTCCACGCCCGGGTGCGACTAGTCCCGACGGACCCCTTGGGAATGACGCGACCGGGCCATGGTCCAGAACCGGGCAAGTGCCGATACTGAGGACCTAATGGACCCAAACCGTCCCAAGCGCGTTCGCCGGGGCGAGCGGGGCGCCGTGCTGGTGGAGTTCTCCCTGGTCGTCGTCCTGTTCGTCGCCCTCCTGTACGGCCTCATCGCCTTCGGCATGGCCCTCGCTCTCAAGCAGTCGATGACCAACGCCGCCTCCGAGGGCGCCCGCACCGCCGTCGGCGCCGCACCCGACGACCGCCAAGACGTCGCCTGGGAGACGATCGAGGGTCGCCTCGACTGGCTCGGCGACAAGATGGACGCCCTCGGCGTCCCGGGCTTCAACCAGCCCTACGTGGGCGGCACGGCTGTGCTGGAGGAGTACTGCGACGAGAACCCCTTCACGGGTCAGACCGGCGTGGGAAGCCCTGGTGAGCGGTGCATCTGGGTGCGGCTGGTCTACGACTACGACAACTACCCGCTCGTGCCGACGCTCGCCCTGCCCGGGTTCGGCTACCTGTTCCCGTCCACGATCACGGCCGACTCCGCGGTGCAGATGCCGCCGGACGAGTCATGAGGTTCGGGCGGAACCCCGACGGCCGGGGCACTCGCCTGCAGCAGGAGCGCGGGGCGATCATGATCATGGCCGCCGTCGGCGCGGTGGTCGCAGTGATCGCCGCGGCGTTGTCGATCGACATCGGCGCCCAGGCCCTCAAGCGCCGCGACCTCCAGAAGGTCGCGGACCTCGCGGCCATCGACGCCACCTACACCTTGACGGAGCTCGAGTTCCCCATCGTGGGGGAAGACCTGTGGCTCTTCGAGAGCGATGCGTACGATCAGGCCGCGGCCAGCATCCGCAGGAACGGACTTGATCCTGCATCGGTCACCCGATTCGACGTGGAGGTTGGTTGGTTCAACGACGGCTCGAGCGGCGGGCCGATGTTCGAACTCCTCGACCCGCTGATGGACCTCGACGACCGGGAGTTCTACCCCTGCGTCGAGATCAACGACCGCCTCCTCGACGCGGGCCTGCTCGGCGCGGCACTGGGCTTCCTCGACCTGCCTGACCTTGTCGCGGGGTGCACACCCAACGCCGTGCGGGTCACCCTCGCTGACGACGTGACGCGCTACTTCGACATCCTCTCGTCCAGCTCGCCCGTGACCGAGGTGTCCGCTGTGGCGAAGCTGTCGAATCGCGCCGACGCTGAGCCGGTCGAACCCCCCGACGAGCCCGGCGACCCGCCACCCCCCGGCGGCGACGACGACCCAGCCGATGAGGCGTACACGACGGTCTCCGTCGGGTCGTTCCTGCTGCGACTCGAGCACGACCCGAACCCGCTCCTGACGGCGATCCTGGAGGAGTTCGTCGGCGCCGATGCCACGAGCCTGCGTGCCGAGGCAGTCAGCTACAGCGGACTTGCCGGGGCCACCGTCACGCTCGACTCGCTGGTCGCCGGCTTCAACAACGTCGGCGTCTCCGTCGGTTCGGTCGACGCGATGCTCGATGCCGAGGTCACGGTCGCCGAGCTTCTCGCAGCAACAGCGCATGCGGTGAGCGGTGACACGGCGGCGAGCGCGGCCGTGCAGGTGTTCGACCAGGAGTTCAGCGAGTCCATGCGAGGCCGCACGATCCGGCTGCGCCAGGTCGTCAATGTCGCCGCTGGCCTCGGGGACGCGGGAACGCAAGAGGGTGGCGCCGCTCGGGTCAACGCTCTGCACGCGGTTCTTGGTGCCGTGATGCTCGCCACCGGAGACAACGCCGTGACTGTGGATGTGAGCGGCCGAGCGCCGGGCGTGGTACCCGCCAGCCTCGGCGATGTCGTGGCGACGGTCAGGGTGATCGAGCCGCCCCAGCAAGCGGTCGGGGGCGAAGGAACGGTCGCCCGGACCGGGCAGGTGCGGATGACCGTGACGTACCGGCCTCCCTCGAGCCTGCTGTCCCTCCTCACGAGCCGGCCGCGGCTCCGTTACGACGTCGAGCTCGCTGGAGCCGAGGCCGAGATCCTCGAGCTCTGCGTGACCGACCGGGTCCTACTGGAGGGCCGCACCTCGTACGTGAGTGCCGACGGCGGCAACCCAGTGGGAGCGGTCATCACCTCACTCGACGCTGACGGCGACACGCTCCCGGACAGCGCTCTCCTGCGAGGCCTCAACAGTGGTCAGCTCGCGCTCACGCTGCCCGGGAACCCTGGCGAGACGGCCGCCTTCGGCCCAGACGGAAATTTCGCATACGGCAGCCTCTGGACGGTGTGGGGCTGGCCGTCGGGTGTCACCTCGCCGTTCCAGTCGACGATCGAGAACCTCGGCCTGAACCTGACCCTCCTGGGCATCTCGTTGAACCAGCTCATCGGCGAGTTGCAGGGGATCGTCGATATGACCGCGAACGATCTCTCACAGCTCACGGGGCTGCTTGCAGGTGGGGCGGACGTGACGGCGTACGCGCCGCACTGCCCGGAGCTGGAGGACCCCGGTGACGATGACGGGGACCCGCCAACGACGACCACGATCCCGGGTGACGGGTCGGGGACGGCGTCGGCCGATCGGATCCCCATCCTCGTCAAGTAGGGCGATTCGGCCCGGGCGGGGGGCGCCGCTAGCCTGCGATCCCGTGCGTGAGATCGGCCGGGGGACCAAGGTGTTCGACCACGGGCCTGTGCAGGGCGAGTGGCGGGCGCTCGAGGGGCCCGACGACGTGCTCGAGCTGATGGAGTCCGGGGCCGAGGGTGTGGTGGCCCGGGTGCGGGACGCGGGAGCAACGTTCCTGGCGCCCGTGTACCACGACCTGGCGGCCATCGTGTGCACCAGCGGCACGCCCCGCAGCCACATCGGCATCGTCAGCCGGGACTTCCGCATCCCGTGCGTGATGGCGACCCGGTTCGCCGACGGCGAGCCCGAGAACGGCGCCGCCGTCGAGATCGACTGCAGCGGCGAGGAGGGGATCGTCCGTGGCTGAACCGGCCGCCGGGAAGGACCTGGAGGCCATGCGGGCCATCACGGACGAGCGCATCGCCCACCACGCCCACATCAGCTCGGCGATGACCGCCGAGCGCACGGCGCTCGAGTCCCAGCTCATCCCCGTGTCGGCCTACATCCTGATCTCGGCGATCGAGTGTTGGTTCCGCCACCCCGAGATGATGCGGACCATCGACGCAGCCATGCCCGCCGAGGACATCGGGCGGGCCGGCCGGCACCCGGGCATGCGGGTCAACGCCGTTCACCTCTGGTCGATCGCCAACATCTACCTGATCGGCCGCAAGGTGATGACCGGTCTCGAGCCCGGCAACGACCCGCTCGAGCCCACGCACACCGTGCTCGACTTCTGGGAGCGGGCGGCCCTCGCCTACCGCGGCGACGGCAAGCGCCAGGCCTGGGACGCCGGGTTCGTTCTCCGCCCCTACGGCGATGACGTGGTGTCGATGCTCGCCGACGGCGCGACACCGGTCGACACCGAGGAGGAGCGCACTCGCATCGGGCGCTTCCTCGCCAGCCTCACGTCGTACCTGTTCCTGCTCTACTTCGACACCCGCGTGGGCACCGGCGACACCGGCCCGTACCCGCTGCCCGACGGGCGCACCCTGCTCGTGCGAGACCTGTACCAGATGACCGAGAGCGACTTCTGGTGGTCGGACGTCGCCAAGGACGTGCCGTACCGGAACCTGACGGCCGGGCTCGTGCTCGACGGCGTCGACGTGAAGGTGAACGACTGGGGCACCTCTATCACCACCCCGGAGGACTACCTGGCCCACCTGGTGGGCTTCTCACTCTTCACCACCGACACACCCGACCGGTCGCTGCGGGCCGTGCCCCTCGACGAGCTCGACGGGATCCTCGCCGAGGTCCGCCGTGCCCAGGCCCAGCACTACCGCAACGTGGCCGCCATGACGCGGGACGAGAAGATCCGCTGCGGCGCCTACGTGTACTTCTCGTTCCTGCGCCCCTTCGCCGAGGTGGCCGGGGTGGCTGACCAGCTCGACTGGTCGATGCCCCGCGACACGCCCGAACCCCTCTACGCCATGCTCGCCGCCTACGACGGCCAGAACGACGGCAGCATGGGCGAGGGTGACTACTACGCCCCCCTCGCCCGATGACCGACGCCCCCCGCCCCGGCGACGAGCACGCCCGCTCCGACGGCGACGCGGACACACCACCGCCGCCCGGCGACGAGACTGCCGGGACCAGCGGGCCCGCATCGCCACCGCCGCCCGGCGAGGCGACCGTCGGAGCCGGCGAGGGGGCTGCCGAGGCCAGCGAGCCCGACGTGCCGCCGCCTCCGCCCCCGGAGCCTGCCGAGGCTGCGCCGGCGGGCCACCTGCAGCCCTCGCAGGCCGGCGAGGCCGAGGGACCCGAGGAGGGCGTCCCTGCCGAGGACACGCCCGATCCGTACGGGCGGGAGCTGGCGAGCCCCCTCATCCGCCTCGGCGCCCGGGTGGCTGACGCCTTCATCCTCTACTCGCTGATCAACCTCGCCCTGTTCGGCGTCACCGCGCTCCTCGGCCTGGAGACGGACGTGGAGGTCACCGGCGGCCAGCAGGCGATCCTGCTCGCCGCCATGTTCGCCGTCCCGATGCTGTACGAGACGGTCGGCACCGCCAAGTGGGGCCGCACCGGTGGCAAGTACCTGCTCGGCGCGGCGGCCGTGGACCGGGACACGGGGGAGTGGCCCGCGTGGAGCAAGGCGATCAACCGCTCGGTGCTCCTCTACGCCCCGTTCTTCGTCTTCCCGCCCTTCTCGTTCATGCTGTGGCCGGCGGTCGTGGTGACGATGTTCGTGGTCGACGGCCAGCGACGCGGACCGCAGGACCGCATCGCCCGCACGATCGTCGTGCGCACCGCCCGGCCCGACCGCATGGGCGCCCGCCGTCCTGCCACAGGCGGGGCCTCGACGGCCACCGGGGGCGCGGCGAAGGCGGCGAGCCCCGAGGCGCCGGCCGGCCGGCGGGGGCGCGGGCGGCGGGGGCGGGGGGCGCCGGCGTCGCCGCCGCAGAAGAAGCTGCCGCCCGGCGTCGAGGCCCGCAAGCGCCGCTGGCAGGAACGGGGTCCCGGCCGGTGAGGCACCGCGGAAGTCGGTGCAGCAGGCGTCGGAATCCGACGCTGCCTGCCCCGACTTCGGTCAGCCCCGGCCAGGAGCGACCGTGACCGGGCATCCGACGGGACCCGCTCCGACTCCTCCGGAGCGGCGGAGACGACGGTGGTGAGCGGGTACGCCACACCCGAGCCGGCGGACGAACGGCGGCACGAGCCGGGGTCGGAGGCGCTGTGGAGCGAGTCGTGGTACTTCGACTTCGCCACGGCCGACGGCGACCTGGGCGGCTACGTGCGCGTCGGGCTGTACCCGAACCTCGACGCCGCCTGGTACTGGGCGTACGTGGTCCGGCCGGGCCAGCCCGCCGTCGCCGTGCTCGACCACCACGTGCCCCTGCCTCGAGCCGGCCTCGACCTGCGCACCGACGGGCTGTGGGCGGCCCACGAGTGCGAGACCCCGCTCGAGCACTGGACCCTCGGCCTCGAGGCGTTCGGCTTGGCGCTCGCCGACCCCACCGACGCCTACGGCGAGCCCCGGGGCGAGCAGGTGGCCCTCGGCCTCGACCTGGAGTGGGAGACCGAGGGCGGCGCCTACAGCTACCCCGGCGTCACGCGCTACGAGGTGCCGTGCCGGGTGCACGGCGAGCTGCTCATCGGGGACACCCGCCTGGAGATCGATGCCCGCGGGCAGCGGGACCACTCGTGGGGGGTGCGGGACTGGTGGCGGTTCGGGTGGACGTGGACCTCGGGCTGGCTCGACGACGGCACGGCGTTCCACGCCTTCCGCCCCGCCGTCGAGGGCTGGAACTTCGAGCCCGGCTACGTGCAACCTCCCGGCGGTCCGCTCACGCCGATCGACGGCTTCAGCCCCCGGACCGAGACCGGTCCCGACGGCCTGCCGACCGGTGCCGGGTTCGGGCTCGATTTCCTGGAAGGGAAATGGACACAAGGCGACCAGAACGCTTCCAAGAAAACCGGATCCGGCCTGAGCCTCGAGCTCGACGTCGAGCCACTGGCACTGGCACCCGTGCTGCTGGAGGGGCCGGACGGCCAGGTCAGCCGGTTCCCCCGGGCGCTGTGCCGTTACACGGCTGCCGACGGCCGGACGGGCCACGGCTGGACGGAGTGGAACCAGCCCCAGTGACGCGACCGTGCTGCGCCAGGAGGCCGGATGTGACCTCCTGACGCGGCAGAGTCGGTGAGGGTAGGGGTGAGCGAGCCGGCTACCAGCCCGGCAGCGGTGCCCCGAAGGGACGGAGCAGGACGTCGCGGGTGGGGCGGTCGACGGCGCCGGTGACCGGGAGCTGGGCGGCCTCCTGGAACGCCCGCAGGGCGTCGATGGTCTCGGGCTGCCACTGCCCCGAGACGGGGGTGGCGAAGCCGATGCTGTCGAGCAGCGCCTGCACCGAGCGGATCTGGCCGGCGCGGGCCCGCACACCGAGGGGGCCGTCGATGGCGAACTCCTCGGAGGCGGCGATCGTCGCCCAGATCTCGGGGGTGGCGTGCTGCCACGACCAGAACGACACACCGACCGCACCGTACGCCTCGGCGGCGGCGATGAACCGGCGGATCTCGTCGGGCGGGGGCGGGCCGGGACGGCCGCCCTCGGGGGCGCCGTCGTAGGCCTGGCCGATGGGGATGATCGGCTTGCCGTACCGGGACAGGAACGTGAGGTCGTTGATGACGTCGCTGTCGGGCTGGCGGTTCAGCCAGTAGGTCATGGGGGCGATGGCGTCGTAGTAGGGCACGACGGCGTCGTAGGGGAACCGCTGCTGCATCTGCGGCGACGGGCGGGGCAGGGCGATGATCAGCGGGTAGTCGGGGCCGACGGCGTTGCGCAGCCCCTCCGAGTAGGCCCGGGCGCTCTGCGGGGTGAGTGCCGTGCCCTCGGACGGGGTCTCGATGTCGGGCACGAACCCGTCGATGCGCTCGCCGGTCGGGGTCACGTAGGTGATGGCCTCGACGCTGCGGCTGATGTCGGCCATCTGGTCGTGCAGGTAGGGGAAGTCCCAGCCGTAGACCCGGATGCCGGCGGCGTGGGCGCGGGGCAGGATCTCGTTGAGGAACGCCTGGGCGTAGAACCCCATGCGGGAGCTGCCGGTGCGGACGTAGATGTGCGTGAGGCCGGCGGCCTGGGCCCGGGCGACGATGCGGTCGGGGTCGCCGCCCTCGATCTCCTCGGGCTGCCACAGCCACATGCCCTTGCCGACCGGGATGGCGCCCCGGCTGGCGGGCATGACCGCGTCGGCCGGGGTCGCGACGTCTGCGGCCGGCTGGCCGATCATCGGGGCGGGGCCGTCACCGGCCTCGTCCTCGGCGTGGACGGCGGCACCGGGCGAGGCCGGCGCCGTGGTGGACGAGGGCGCGCCGCCACCGCCAGCATCAGCAGCGGCCGCGACCGGCTCCCCGGTCCCGGGTCCGGTCGGTCCGCCGGTGCGGGCGTCGCCGCGGAGCGGCACCGCCACGAGCGCCAGCGCGAGCACGACGGCGAGCACGTGGACGACCCGGGGCGCCGAGCGGACTCGCCCGGCGACGGGATGGGTGCTGATGCGGTCGACGACGCGGCCCGCCGGGTGCGTGCGGAGCCAGGCAACCGTCCGGCCGGCCGTTGGGCTGGTGCGGACCCGCTCGATGGCGCGTCCGGCTGGGTCGGTTCGGAGCCATTCGGTGGTCCGGATGGCGTGGGGGTGGGCACGCAGGCGTCCGAGGACGCGCGCGATGAAGGTGGGGGGGTTGTGCAGCATCTCCGCCGTGGTTGGTGAGGGGGACGATGGTGCGTGCCGAGATCCCTGTCGGCCACCCCCGCCCACCTTGAAGTGTTACAACCAGATTTCTCTTCGCCGGTGGATCCCCCGGCCCACGGCGATCCTCAGCCGCTCTGGGAGGCCAGCCGCCGGTTCTTGAACTGGGCCTTCAGGTAGTCCCGGTTCATCATGGCGATGAAGTCGATGCTGATGCCCTTGGGGCACACGGCCTCGCACTCTCGGTGGTTCGAGCACGAACCGAAGTGCGCTTCCATCTCGTCGACCATGGCCTGCACGCGGGTCCAGCGCTCGGGCTGGCCCTGGGGCAGCAGGTTCAGGTGGGCGACCTTCGCCGCCGTGAACAGCTGGGCGGCGCCGTTGGGGCAGGCGGCCACGCACGCGCCGCAGCCGATGCAGGCGGCGGCGTCGAAGGCGGTGTCGGCCACCTCCTTGGGCACGGGGATGAGGTTGGCCTCGGGCGCCGAGCCCGTCGGTGCGGTGATGTAGCCGCCGGCCTCGATGATGCGGTCGAACGCCGAGCGGTTCACCACCAGGTCGCGGATGACGGGGAAGGCGGTGGCCCGGAACGGCTCGATCACGATGGTGTCGCCGTCGGCGAACTTGCGCATGTGCAGCTGGCACGTCGCCGTGTTGCGCATGGGGCCGTGAGCCTGGCCGTTGATGATCATGCCGCACGACCCGCAGATGCCCTCGCGGCAGTCGTGGTCGAAGGCGATGGGCTCCTCGCCCCGCTCGATGAGGCGTTCGTTGACGACGTCGAGCATCTCGAGGAACGACATCTCGGTGTTGATGCCGGGCGCGTCGTACTCCTTGAACTCGCCCTCGGCGTCAGGCCCGGGCTGGCGCCAGACCTTCAGGGTGAGGTTGATCACCTGCTCGCTCACTTGTAGCTCCGCTGGGTGGGGATCACGTACTCGAACTCGAGCGGTTCCTTGTGCAGCACCGGGTCGCGGTCGGGACCGGCGTACTCCCAGGCGGCGACGTACGCGAAGTCGTCGTCGTTGCGCTGGGCCTCGCCGTCCTCGGTCTGGTGCTCGACCCGGAAGTGCCCGCCGCAGGACTCCTCGCGGTGCAGGGCGTCGCCGATCATGAGCTTGGCGAACTCGAAGTAGTCGGCGACCCGGCCCGCCTTCTCGAGGGACTGGTTGAGCGTGTCGGCGCTACCGAGCACCCGCAGGTCGTTCCAGAACTCGGCCTCGAGCGCCGGGATCTCCGAGAGCGCCTTCTCGAGTCCCTCCCGGCTGCGGGCCATGCCGCAGTACTCCCAGCAGATGCGCCCGAGCTCGCGGTGGAACCAGTCGACCGAGCGGGTGCCGCCGATCGACAGGAGCCGCTGGGTCATGTCGCGCACACCGGTCTCGGCCTCCCGGAACGCAGGGTGGTCGGTCGGCGGCGCCTGGGTGCCGAGCATGCCGGCCAGGTAGTCGCCGATGGTGTACGGGAGGATGAAGTAGCCGTCGGCCAGGCCCTGCATGAGGGCGCTGGCGCCGAGGCGGTTCGCCCCGTGGTCGGAGAAGTTGGCCTCGCCGGCGACGTAGAGCCCCGGGATCGTGCTCATGAGGTTGTAGTCCACCCAGAGCCCGCCCATCGTGTAGTGGACGGCCGGGTAGATCCGCATCGGCACCTCGTAGGGGCTCTCGTCGGTGATGCGGTCGTACATCTCGAACAGGTTCCCGTAGCGCTCCTCGATGACCTGGCGGCCCAGGCGCTCGATGGCGCCGGCGAAGTCGAGGTACACGCCGTTCTTGCGGGGGCCCACCCCGCGGCCCTCGTCGACCATCCGCTTGGCCGCCCGCGACGCCACGTCCCGGGGGACCAGGTTCCCGAACGCGGGGTACATGCGCTCGAGGAAGTAGTCGCGCTCGTCCTCGGGGATCTGGTCGGGCGACCGGGTGTCGTCGGGGTTCACCGGCACCCAGATGCGCCCGTCGTTGCGCAGCGACTCGCTCATGAGGGTGAGCTTCGACTGGAACTCGTCGCTGGCCGGGATGCAGGTCGGGTGGATCTGGGTGTAGCAGGGGTTGGCGAACAGGGCGCCCTTCTTGTGGGCCCGCCAGATGGCCGTGGTGTTCGACGCCTTCGCGTTGGTCGACAGGAAGAACACGTTGCCGTATCCGCCGGTGCACAGCACGACGGCGTGCGCGGCGTGCGAGGTGATCTCGCCGGTGACCATGTCGCGCACCACGATGCCGGCGGCCCGGCCGTCCACCACGACGAGGTCGAGCATCTCGGAGCGGGTGTGCAGCTCGACGGTGCCGAGCTTCACCTGGCGGGCCATGGCCTGGTAGGCGCCGAGCAGGAGCTGCTGGCCGGTCTGGCCCCGGGCGTAGAACGTGCGGCTGACCTGGGCGCCGCCGAAGCTGCGGTTGTCGAGCAGGCCGCCGTACTCGCGGGCGAAGGGCACGCCCTGGGCGACGCACTGGTCGATGATCTCGACGCTCACCTGGGCGAGGCGGTAGACGTTGGCCTCGCGGGCGCGGTAGTCGCCGCCCTTCACGGTGTCGTAGAAGAGGCGGTGGATGCTGTCGCCGTCGTTGCGGTAGTTCTTGGCGGCGTTGATGCCGCCCTGGGCGGCGATGCTGTGGGCCCGCCGGGGGCTGTCGTGGTAGGTGAACACCTTCACCCGGTAGCCGAGCTCGCCCAGGGTGGCCGCCGCCGAGGCGCCGGCCAGGCCGGTCCCGACGATGATGATCTCGAACCGGCGCTTGTTGTTCGGGTTCACGAGCTTCATCGAGAAGCGGTGGTTGTCCCACTTCTCGTGGATCGGCCCGTCGGGGATCCTGGCGTCGAGCAGGCTGCTGCCCGCACCCGGCGTGTCGGTCAGGGTCATCAGGACACCACCCCGGTCATGACGGCGATGGGGAACGAGACGTTGCCGCCCACCACCACGAGCGTGAAGGCGATGGCGAAGCCCCGGCGCAGCGCGTTGAACCGGGGGTTGGCGGCACCGAGGCTCTGGAAGATGCTCCACGCCCCGTGGTACAGGTGCACGCCCAGGGCGAGGTTGGCGACGATGTAGAAGACGGCCACCACCGGCCGCTCGAAGCTGGCGACCACGTTCTGGTAGACGAGCCCGTACTCGAAGTCGGGGTTGGCCGTGCCGAAGGTCAGGTCGGCCAGGTGGAACAGCACGAAGGCCAGCACGATGATCCCGCTCCAGCGCATCGTGCGGGACGCGAAGTCCGCCGCGATGTAGTCGCTGCGCTTGGCGTAGCGCTTCTGGCGGGCCGCCCAGTTCAGGCGCGTGAGGCCCCAGGCGGCGTGGAGGTGGAGCAGGGCGGCGCTGATCAGAGCGACGCGCATGACCCACAGCAGGAACTCCCGGGGGGCGGCGGGCTCGCCGATCTCCCGCAGCCACTCGCCGTAGGCGTTCATGTGCTCGGCGCCCTGGTACAGCTTGAGGTTGCCGACCATGTGGGCGAGCACGTAGCCCATCAGCACGATGCCGGTGATCGCCATGACGTACTTCTTGCCGACGGCGGAGCTGTAGAGGCCCCGGCCCCGGCGGAGCGGGCGCTGCTGGGTCGGATCGGCGTCCGGCCGGGTCTTGGTCGCTTGTGCCATCGACGCCTGACGCTAGTTCGCGCGCCCCGAGGGTGGGGACTTGCCGGCGACGGTCGTCTCGTAGCTGTTCGTGGCGCGCACCCCGCCATCGGCTTCGAGGGCCAGCTCCAGGCGGAGCGGGCCCGCCTCGTCGGGCACCACCGCCTCCACCCGGCCGACGTGCTCGCACGCGTCGGCCGGCACCGCGCCCGCCCACGCCCACTCGCGGTGGCCGGTGGCCCACGCGAGGCGGGCCCGGACGCGCGCCTGGTCGAGCGGACGCCGCAGGTCGCTGACGACGTGGACGTCGACGCCGAGCTCGTCGCCCGGGCGCACCACGGCGGGGAGCCGGTCGGCGACGACGATCACCGGCGCGCAGGCGGCGGCCAGCGCCCCGTACCCCGCCTTGGGCGCTCGCTCGTGGTCGAGCACCGACCAGGTGACGGCCGGGTGGCCGTCGGCGAAGCAGAACTGGCAGAAGCCGCCGGTCGGGCGGTACTTGAGGCGGCGCAGGTGCTCGACGTGGTGCTTGATGACGGTGGCCTGGTACGCCTGGGTGGCGGCGCGCCAGGCGTCGAACGTGGCGTGGTCGGCAGGCGGGACGTAGCGGTCGAAGATCTGCTTCTGCAGGGCGTGGGTGCGGCCGAGGCGCGCCCAGTCGAGGTCGGGCCACCGGTCCGGCTCGCAGAACCCGGCGTTGACGGGCACCGCCTGGGCGCCGAACTCGCTCACGAACCGGGCCATGCGGGGGATGGTGCGGCACAGCGCCGGGAAGTCGCGCTCGTCGCCGAGGTACCAGCCGAGGTAGACGTGGGTGTCGGTGCCGCCCGACGTCAGGTGGGGGAGCGCGCCGGAGTGGGGGACGACGAGGCGGGTCCCGTCGGCCCGGGACAGGGCCCGGGCGATCGAGCGGTCGAGCACGTCCTTGTTCCAGGTGGGCAGGAACTGACCAGTCGCGAAGGTCACGGCGACGCGGGCGACGTCGACGCCGGCCAACCCCGGTTCCACGTCGAGCGCCAGCGACTCGTTGTGCCCGCACCACACGACGATCGACGGGTGGTGCCCGAGCTGCTCCACGGCGACCCGGGCCTGGCGGACCGCCTGCTTGCGGACGCCGCGGGCGTAGCCCCACTGCAGGGGCATGTCCTGCCACAGCAGCAACCCGGCCTCGTCGGCGGCGTCGTAGAGCTCGGGCCGGGTCACGTGGGCGTGCACGCGCAGGAGGTCGAGGTTGGCGTCGACGGCGAGCTGCACGTCGCGCCGCAGCTCGTCGGCGGTGGCCTCGGCGAGGGCCATGCGGGTGGGGCCGTGGTTCGAGCCCTTGAGGAACATGCGCTCGCCGTTCACCTCGAGGGTCCAGTCGCGCCAGTGCAGGCGGCGCAGGCCGGTCCGGCGGGCGCGGGTGTGGCTCACGGCCCCGCCCTGGTCGGGGAGGACAGCCGCGACGGTCACGTCGTAGAGGGGCTGGCCGCCCAGCGCCCGCGGCCACCAGAGCGCCGGTTCGGGCACGGTGACCTCCCACTCCACCCAGTTCTCGCCCTGGGCGAGGACGCGCTCGGTGCGGTCGTCGGCGGCGGCCACGCCCGCGGCGCCCGATGGGTCGTGGCGGGTGACGACGGTGTGGAGCCCGACCGTTCGAGCGGCGTCGGTGTCGAGGTCGGCGCGCAGCGCGATGACCGCCGCGCCCTCGGTGGCGTCCCGGCACAGGACGCGCAGGGTGCGGATGCGCACCGGTCCCGTCTCCTCGATGCGCACCGGCCGCCAGATCCCGCCCGGGTTCCAGTCGGGGTCCAGGCAGTCCCAGTGCTGGAGCACGCCGGTGAGGTTGCGCTTGGCCGTGCGGTCGACCTGGGGGGCGCACACGACCTCGACGGCGAGGGTGTGCTCGGCCCGGGCGCGCAGCGCCTCGCTGACCTCGAAGGTGTGGCGCACGAAGTAGCCCTCGGTGTCCCCGACGTAGGAGCCGTCGAGCCACACGTCGGTCTGGTAGAAGGCGCCGTCGAAGACCAGCCAGGCGCGCCGGCCGGGGTCGGGAGCCGGGGCCTCGAACGTCCGGCGGTACAGCACCGGCCCGTCGCTGGCGGCGAACGCGGCCGTCGACCGCCAGTGGCCGGGCACGACGATCGGCTCCCACGCGGCGTCGTCGAGGCCGGGCTCGGCGAACTCGCGGCGCAGCGCTTCGTCGGCCTCGACGGCGCGCCACGTTCCCGACAGCTCCATGCCGCCGCACCCTAGGCGGACGGCCCGCCCGGCGTTCTCGAGGCCGGGCGCGCCGGGTTCCGGGCCGCTGGGCCTCGAGTTGGGCCGGCGTCGCGTTCTCGAGGCCGGGCGCGCCGGGTTCCGGGCCGCTGGGCCCCGAGTTGGGCCCGCCCGGCGTCACCCGCCGTCGGGGGACTCGACCTCCAGCGGGCCCTGCATGGTGATGGTGGCCCGCCAGCCGCCGGGGGCGGGCTCGAGGTCGAGCACGAACGGCCCGGGCCCGAAGCTGAACGTCGCCGCCGAGACCGTGCCCTCGGCCGTCTCGACCAGGAGCTCGCCGTGGCACACGAGGGCGGCGGGCCCCTCGAGGTGCAGCGGCGCGGGCGCCCGCCGGACGGCCACGCCCCCGGTCGAGGTCAGCAGGGTCCCGCCGTCGGCGTCGAAGCGGATGCCGTCGCGGGGCTCGGCCAAGCCCTCGGCGCCGACGGCGACCGGTGCGTCACCCCGGTAGGTGCCCGGCGCGAAGCCCCGGGCCTCACCGTCGAGGAACCAGCTCACCCCGTCGGGGTCCACCTCCACCCGGATGGGGCCGGGCTCGACCGCCCCGTCGCCCGTGAGCCCGAAGGGCCGGCCCCCGTCCCAGGCGATCGTGACCCGCTCACCGCCGACGACGGCTCCCGTGATCCTCGCCCTTCCCGCCCCGGCGCCGGGGACGAGGGTGAGCGGCAGGGCGAGAGGCGGCCCCACCGCCCGGTCGCTCGCGCAGTGGGTGACGGTGCCCACCGCCTTCGCCTGCCCGGCGGGCAGGATTACCGTGACCCGGTCGTCGCCGCGCTCCACGGCGACCCCGCCACGCAGCTCACCCGTGACCGCGCCGGGCCGCAACGGGCCGTCGAGCAGCAGCTCGCCGGCCGCCGCGAGCAGGCCGCACACGCCCGTGAAGGCGATCAGCAG
>SIRW01000033.1 GCA_004366205.1 Actinomycetota bacterium
GTTGGTCGCAGCACAACCCCGAGCGGAGCGGAGCGAGCTCCTCCCACCGGTTAGCGGACGTGGGAGAGATCAAACAATCCGCAAAGGGGGTGCATCACATGAAGAAGGCACGCGTCCGCATGCTGGCGATCCTGTCCAGCGTCACCACGTTCCTCCTCGCTTCCGGTGCCGGTTGGGGCCTCCGGTAGCGCCCGTGGCTGCGCGAGCTAGATCAGCTCACACGCAGCCTGCAACACGCAAAAGGAGCGCTGTATCCGCGCTGCGCCTTCGCCGCCTATTCCCTAGCTCGGTCGCCGCCACCCCTCGCAGGCACGGTGCAGACGACTTGACCAGACTACGAGCACTCGAACTGGCGACTCTCGCCACCGCCGCCGGTGTGGTCCTCGCGGCCGTCCTCTTGAGCGACGGCAGCGTCGATCTCCGCTACGTGCTCGCGCTCGGCGGGTTGGTCGTCATCGGCGAGAACTCCTCGATGCTGCTCCCCCGAGCCAGCAGCATCAGCCCGACCTTCATGGTGATCATGGCGTCCGTGGCGGTATTCGCCAGCCTGGACGCTCCATTGATCCTCAGCGCCACCCTTGTCGGAGCGTTCGCAGGACTGTACTGGCCACACGTCCGGCGCCTCAGGCTCCCGGAGATCGGCTTCAACTGCGGCCAGTTCGCGCTTTCGTCAGCGGCAGCCGCCCTCGCCTACCAAGCGCTGCCAAGCGCGGCAGGGCCCTGGATCGTTCCAGCGGTGGCCCTGACAGCCCTCGCGTTCGCCCTTGTCAACACCAGCCTCATCGTGCCGGTCGTCGCCCTGCACAACAACGAGAGGCCTCGGATGGTGCTGGCTCAGATGATGCCGGCCTTCCCGAACTACTTGGCGTTCGGGATGCTCGGGTTGGTCGTCGGTGAGTTGGCCTCAGCACTCGGACTCGCCGTTGTCGGGCTACTCATCCTCCCGATGCTGATCGGACGCTTCGCGTACTCCTCGCTCATGAAGATCCGCGACGCCCACGAGGCGACGATCGGGATCTTCATCCGGCTGATCGAGGCGAAGGACCCGTACACGGCGGGGCACACGGAGCGGGTGGCGAAGTACTCGCAGTACATCGCCGAGGAGCTGGACCTGCCGCCGTCGTGGTACGAGCACCTGCGGCACTCGGCGCTCATGCACGACGTCGGCAAGCTCGCCGTGCCGAACCGGCTGCTGAACAAGCCGGGCAAGCTCACCGAGGAGGAGTTCGCCGTCGTCCGCCGGCACAACGACGTGTGCATCAACATCCTCGGGCGCGTCGACTTCATGCGCACGATGGCGGTGACGGCCTCCGACAAGCACGGCCGCTTCGAGGACGCCACCGACATCGACCCTGCGAACCAGCTCGTGCTCGAGGCGCACATCGTGGCCGTCGCCGACTCCTTCGACGCCATGACCTCGACCCGGTCGTACCGCAGGGCGCTCGACCAGGACGTCGCCTTCGCCGAGCTCCGGCGCTGCGCCGGCACGCAGTTCAACCCGGCGTGCGTCGAGGCGCTGATCCGCGCCATCGAGAAGCGGGGCGAGCGCTACGGCGCCGGCTACGAGGTCGACGTCCACGACTTCGCCGTGCCCCCGCCCGAGGCAGGTGTGGGCTCGGCCGGCCTCGGCGACCTCGCGGACGACACCGAGGACGCCGGCGCCACGCTCCCGCGGGCAGAGGGGGGCTCGTGAGCACCCCGCGGCGGCGACTCGCCAGCACGCTGTTGCTGTGCGGAGCGGCGGTCGCCGCCGCGGGGGCGGTCCTCGCCGAAGGCTGGGGCGGCGTGGGCGTGTTCGCCCTCGCCGTGCTGATGGCGGCCGGCTTCGTGATCACGGTTCCGGTCCCGTTCGGCGGCGCCGTGCCGATCGGCCTCGCCCTCGTGATCAGCCTCGCCGTGCTGCTCGAACCCCGTGCCTTCGGGCTCGTCGCGACCGGCGGCGCCAGCGGCTCGGTGCTGATCTGGTGGATCCGCGCCGACCTGGCCACCGCCGCCCGAGAGGGGCTGCGGGTGACGGCAGCCCTCGGCCTCGCCGTGCTGAGCGCGGCGACGCTGTCCGACCTGACCACGACGGCCGGGCTCGGGGTCATCGGGCGGGTGCTGCTCGTGGGAGCCGTGGTGCTGCTCGCCGACGCCCTGGTGTCGCGGCGGACGACGGTCGGCCGCGAGCAGCTGCACTGGACGCCTGCCGCGCCCGTGTACCTGACCTTGCTGTGCGCGGGGGCGCTGATCGCGGTCGCCTCCGACCGTCCCGCCGGGGCGTGGATGGCGGCCGTCGCCCTGTTCCCACTGGCGATCGTGCGGTTCGCGTTCGAGCGCCACGCCGATGCGCACCGGACCTTCACCCAGACGGTGCAGGCGCTCGGCATCGTGCCCGAGCTCGCCGGCCTCGCCCCGCTCGGCCACAGCGAGCGCTCCGCCGTCTACGCCGAGCGCCTCGGCCGCCAGCTGGGCCTCGTGAACCAGGACCTCGACCGCGTCGTGCTGGCCGCCCGCCTCCACCACCTCGGGGCGGTCTCGTTCGACCCGATCGAGGCGACCGAGGCACCGGCACCGGTGACGCCCGACGACATGGCGGTGCAGGGCGCCGCCATCCTGCGCGAGAGCGGCTTCCCCGACGACGTCGCCGAGCTCATCGAGGCCGCCCGGGCCGGCACGCTCGACGGCGAGGCACCGACGCTCGAGGCCGCCGTCGTGCGGATGGCCACGGCGTTCGACGAGCTGGTCGGGAACGACCCGCGCCAGGCGGACCGGGCCCTCGCGGTCGTCGCCGGCCACCCCCGCGACCCGATGAGCCGCCGGGCCGCCGCCGGCCTGCTCGCGCTCGTCGCCGCGGACCCCGGGATCGTCGAGGACGCCGTGGCGGCGGGCGCACGCTTCACCGACGCGGCCGCCGGTCTCGACCTCGACGAGCTCGTGGCCGGGTCGGCCGCCGGCGAGCTGCTCCCGTTCGGACGCCGCCGGACCCAGCCCGCCCACTGAGGCGCCGCCGACCCAGCCCGCCCACTGCGCGCGGATTCGGTCCGAACGGCCCATGCAGGACGGGCCGGAGCGGCCGACGGACCCCCATGAGCGAGCCACGCACGAACGACCAGGTAGCCCGGGTCCCCGACTCGGACGGCCCAGGGGGGTACCCTCCACCCGTGGACGAGGTCCTGACCGGTCTCGAGCGCGAGCTGTGCCGGATCCCGGAGGTCCGGGCGACGCGGATCGTGGCCAACGACCGCGGCGTGCCCGTCGAGGTGCACGTCCTCGCCGCACCCGGCAAGCACGCCAAGCAGCTCGTCCGCGACGTGCAGTCGGTCGCCATGGCGAGCGCCGGCATCGAGATCGACCACCGCATCGTCTCGGTCGTGCAGCTCGACGACGGCACGGGCTCGACCCCGGGCGCCGCCGGTGACCCCGACACCGCCCACGGCGCGGCGCCGAACGGCACCGCGACGCATCCGGCGCCCGCCGACATGGAGCGGATCCGCGTCGAGCAGGTCACCGCCGTGCGCGCCGCGGGCGGCTACGAGGCGATGGTGACGCTCGTCCGGGGCGAGGACACGGCCACGGGCACGGCCTCCGGTCCGGCCGCCGGCAGCCTGGCGCTGCGCCTCGCCGCCCAGGCCACCCTCGCGGCGTTGCGGGAGCTCGAGCCGGCGGCAGCCCGGGTCGAGGTCGACGCCGCCCACCTCACCCGGATCGGCGAGCGTGACGTGGCGCTCACCACGCTCGTGCTGGTGAACCCACCCAACGAGGAGGTCGTGGTGGGCTCCGCCGTGGTGCGGCCCGCGGGCGACCACGAGGCCGTCGCCCGCTCCGTGCTCGACGCCCTCAACCGGCGCCTCGTCCGCATCACCTGAGCGGACGGGCACCGTGCCCGTCGCCGCCCTCGTCTCGTTCCGGCTCGGGATGCCCGACGGCGTCTCGGTGGTCGCGGCGCGCTGGGCGAGGGCGCTGGCCGAGCTCGGGTTCGACGTGCGGACCGTCGCGGGCGACGGGGTCGCCCACGTCCTGCTCCCGGGCTTGGCGATCGACGCGCCCGCACCCCCGGCGCCCGGCGAGCTGGCCGCCGCGCTCGACGACGCCGACCTGGTCGTCGTGGAGAACCTGCTGTCGCTGCCGCTCAACCCCGACGCGGCGCACGCCGTCGCCGCCGCCCTCCGCGGCCGCCCGACCCTCGTGCACCACCACGACCTGCCGTGGCAGCGGGCCCGGTTCGCCCACGTCCGCGACCTGCCACCCGACGAGCCCGCCTGGCGGCACGTCACGATCAACGACCTCAGCCGGCGCCAGCTCGCCGAGCGCCACATCCGCGCCACCACGATCTACAACGGCTTCGACACCGACGAGCCCCCCGGCGACCGGGCGGCGACCCGCTCGGCGCTCGGCGTCGGCGACGGCGAGCGCCTGGTGGCGCACCCGGTGCGGGCGATCGAGCGCAAGGACGTGCCCGCCGCCCTGCGCCTGTGCGAGGAGCTCGACGCCACCTACTGGCTCTGGGGACCGGCCGAGGAGGGCTACGGGCCCACCCTCGCTCGCCTCCTCGAGCGCGCCCGCTGCCGCACGATCCACGGATCGCCCCCCGGCGGGGTGGCCGATGGCTACGCCGCCGCCGACGCCGTGGCCTTCCCCTCCACGTGGGAGGGCTTCGGGAACCCGGTCGTCGAGTCGGCGATCCACCGCCGGCCGATCGCCGTCGGCGGCTACCCCGTCGCCCGGGAGCTGGCGGCGTTGGGCTTCCGCTGGTTCGACCCGGCCGACGGCCGCGGGCTCGCCGCCTTCCTGAGGCGCCCCGACCCCGGGCTCCTGGAGCACAACCACCGCCTGGCCGCGCGGCACTTCTCGCACGCGGCCATGCGGGCGCGCCTCGCCCGACTGCTCGACGAGGCAGGCTGGCTGCCGTGAGCGAGGCCGCGCCGGCACCCCGACCCCGTCCCGACGACCCCGTCCGGGCCCGGCGCGCCCGGGCGGCGCGCGTCGCCTCGATCGGCCAGCGGGCGGGCGCCGCGCTCTTCGCCGGGGCGTTCGTGCTCGTGGTCGCCGGCCTGGCCACCACGTTCGCCGGCTGGCTCGCCACCATGGCGATCGCCGCGCTCGTGGTGGGGTCGGTCCTGCTCGCGCCGTCGATCGTGCTGGCGTTCGCCGTGCGGGCCGCCGAGCGGGAGGACCGCGAGCGCGGCGTGTGACGGCCCGGCTGCCGGGTTTGCCCGCCGTCGCGCCACGGTGGGACGATGCCGCCGCATCGCAACCGACGCCCTAGCAGGGGGAGTGCCCACATGCCCAAGGCCGCCGTGCTCACCGGGATCGACCAGCCGCTCGAGATCCGCGACGACCTCGAGCTCGAGTCGCCACGGGCCGGGGAGATCATGGTCCGGATGGCCGCGTCCGGGGTCTGCCACTCGGACCTGTCCGTGCAGAACGGCACGATCCCCAGCCCCACGCCGTGCGTGCTCGGGCACGAGGGGGCCGGCATCGTGGAGGAGGTGGGCGAGGGCGTCACGCACCTGAGCCCCGGCGACCACGTGGTGGTGACCTTCGTCCCCCGCTGCGGCGAGTGCTACTTCTGCCAGCGGGGCCAGGGCTTCCTCTGCGACAAGTACGGCGCCGTCGCCACCGGCGGCCTCATCGACGGCACCCCCCGCTTCAGCAGCGGCGGCTCGCCCGTGTTCCAGATGTCGATGTGCGGCCTGTTCAGCGACCAGACCGTCATCCCCGCCATCAGCGCCGTGAAGATCGACCCTGACGTTCCCCTCAAGGCCGCCGCCCTCATCGGCTGCGGCGTGCTCACCGGCGTGGGCGCCGCCCTCAACACCGCCGACATCAAGCCGGGAGACACCGTGGCCGTGCTCGGCTGCGGCGGCGTCGGCCTCAACGTGATCCAGGGTGCCCGCATCGCCGGCGCGTCGGAGATCATCGCCATAGACATGAACCCCACGAAGCTGGAGATGACCAAGCAGTTCGGGGCCACCCAGACGGTCAACGCCGGTGAGGTCGACGCCGTCGGCAAGGTCACCGAGCTCACCGGCGGCCGCGGCGCCGACGTGGCCTTCGAGGTGATCGGCCTCGGCCCCACCATCGACCAGACCATCAACATGACCCGCAAGGGTGGCCAGGCGGTGCTCGTCGGCGTCCCCCGCCTGGACGTCATGATCAACCTGCCGGCGGCCTTCGCCTTCCTCTACCTCGCCAAGACCGTCAAGGGGTGCTGGTACGGCTCGTCGAACGTGCACGAGGACGTGCCCAAGCTGATCGACCTCTACCAGAAGGGTGAGCTGAAGCTCGACGAGCTCATCAGCCGGGAGATCAGCCTCGATCAGGTCAACGACGCCTTCGAGGACATGAAGACGGGCGAGGTCGCCCGCTCGGTCATCGACTTCGGCGGCTGACCGCCGGACGCCGCGGACCCTGCGGGCCGGGTGGGGCTACCAGCCCCGCTCCCCCGCCTGGGGCGGCAGCACCCGCCGGAAGCGGCGCCGGCGAGCCCGCACGGCCAGCAGGCTGACGCCCGCGCGCCGCGCGGGGATCGGCCGGATCGGCTCGGGCGGCCGCTGCGTCTGCGACGCCGGGGTGTGGCGGGGTCGGCTCACGCCCACTGAGTTCGCCGGACCGGCACCCGACTCCTGCTCGCGGCCCGGGGAAACCGGTGCGGGGGTCGCTCTTGTTACCCTGCGGTAACCATGAACCTCCGGCTCCCCGCCGCCGACCGCCGCCGCCAGCTGCTCGACGTGGCGGTCGAGGTCTTCTCCCGCCGGGGGTTCCACGCCACGTCGATGAACGACGTGGCCAAGGCGGCCGGTGTGACCAAGCCGGTGCTCTACACGCACTTTGGGTCCAAGCGGGGCCTGTACCGGGCCCTGCTCGACGACGTCGGCGCCCGCCTCCGCCAGGACATCGAAGCGGCCGTGGCCACCGAGCCCGGGCCCCGCGCCCAGGTGGAGGCAGGCTTTCGGGCCTACTTCCGCTTCGTCGCCGAGCACCGGAGCGCGTTCGCCCTGCTCTTCGGCGGAGGCGCCCGGCGGGACACCGAGTTCGCCGAGGCCGTGCGCGCCGTCGAGGTGGCGCTCGCCGAGGTCATCGCCGCGCGCATCGACGCCCCCATCGAACCGGCGCAGCGGCTGCTGTTCGCCCACGGCATCGTGGGCCTCGCCGAGGCGACGAGCCGGCACTGGGTCAACGACGGCCTGGCGCGGGATCCCGACCAGCTCGCCGCCGACGTGGCGGGCCTGGCGTGGGCCGGCCTACGGGGCGTCGGCGGCGGCTGAGGCCCGGTCACCGCCGCCGCCACTGTCACTGGTCTGGCTGCCGCGGTGGTGGCCGCCACCGTCGTCACCACCGTTCCGCTCGCGCACGTGGTCCACCGCCCGGGTGCCCGCGGCCAGCAGCGGCACGGCGACGAAGGCGCCGAAGATCCCGGCGGTGAGCACGCCGACGGTCACGGCCACGAGCACGGCCAAGGGGTGCAGGTGGACGACCCGGCCCACGATGAACGGCTCGAGCAGGTTGCTCTCGGCCTGTTGGACCACGACGATCAGCACGAGCACGGCGAGGGCCAGGCCGAGCCCGCCGTCGGCCAGCGCGACCATGACCGCCACCGTGCCCGAGGCGAACGCACCGACGATGGGCACGAGGCCGCCGAGGAACACCAGCACGGCGAGGGGCAGCGCGAGCGGGACGCCGAGCAGGACCAGGCCGATGCCGATGAACACGGCGTCGACGGCGGCGACGATGAGCTGGCTGCGCAGGAAGGCGCCGAGGCCGTCCCACGCCCGGGCCGCCATCACGTCGGCATCGCCCCGCCAGCGCGGCGGCAGGAGGCGCCGGGCGGGTCGCACCAGCCGCCCCCCGTCCTTCAGGTAGAAGAAGAGGATCACCCAGAGCAGGATGAACGCGGTCACGCCCTCGACCGCCGCTCGGGTGGCGGCGAAGACCGTGCCGCCGACACCGTCCTGCTCGCCGAGCCACTGGCGCGCGCTCGCCACCAGCTCGTCGCCCGCCGGGAGCTCCGCGTCGAGCTGCTCGGCGACGAACCGGCGGATCTGCTCGTAGCCCTCGCTGATCGCCTCGCCCAGCTCAGCGGCCTGCTCGGCCACGGCGAAGCCGATGAAGACCAGCAGCCCGGCGAGCACGCCGAGCAGCCCCAGCACCGACAGCAGCGCCGCCACCGCCGACGGCACGCCCCGCGCTCTCAACCACCGGGTCACGGGCTCGATGAGGGCGGCGGGGAACATCGCCAGCACCAGGGGCACCACGACGACCCACAGGTACGTCGCCGCCCACACGGCGACGGCCGCGACCAGCACGATCCCGATCACGCACCAGGCCACGACACCGGCCCGCACGACAGGGTTGCCTGCGAGCTGTTCAGGGGAGCGCCGGTCGGCCATGCCGTCTGCGCCCTACCCAGCGTGCCCGCCCGGCACCCAGGGTTGCGGACCGGGAGATCAGGGAACAGAGGCCGGCATGAACATCCTGTGGATCCTGCTCATCGTGCTCCTGGTGATCGCCCTCTTCGGGGGCATCGGCTACGGCCGGCGCGGGCGCATCTGACCGGCGACGCCGCCGCAGGCTGGCTCCGTAGCATCCGGCCAGTGACGACGCCCCGGGTGCTACCCGACTCCGAGGAAGCGGTGGCGGCGGCCGTCGACGTGCTCCGCGTGGGCGGCCTGGTGGCCATCCCCACCGAGACGGTCTACGGCCTCGCCGCCGACGCCTCGAACCGCCGCGCCGTCAGGCGGGTGTTCGCGGTGAAGGGCCGCCCGGCCGACCATCCGCTGATCGTCCACCTCGGCGCCCGCGAGCAGCTCAGGCGCTGGGCCGGCTCGGTGCCGCCCGTCGCGGAGCGACTCGCCGACGCCTTCTGGCCCGGGCCGCTCACCCTCGTCCTGCCCCGGGCGACCGGCGTGCTCGACGAGGTCACCGGCGGCCGGCCGACCGTCGCGCTGCGGGTGCCCGATCAGCCCCTGGTCCTGCGGATCCTGGCGCGCTTCGGGGGAGCGATCGCCGCACCGTCGGCCAACCGCTTCGGCCGGGTCAGCCCCACGCGGGCCGGCCACGTCGTGGCCGACCTCGGCGGCGACGTCGACCTCGTCCTCGACGCCGGGCCGTGCCCGGTGGGGCTGGAGTCCACGATCGTGGAGGTCGCGGACGACCAGCTGCGGGTGCTGCGGCCGGGTGTGCTGACGGCGGCGGAGATCGCTCGGGTGGCGGGTCGCGAGGTGCACGAGGACCCGGGGGGTCCCGCCCGCGCCCCGGGGATGCTGGCCTCCCACTACGCGCCGGCAGCCCGCGTGGTCCTCGTCCGGGCCGCCGAGGCGGTACCAGCAGTCGAGGGGCTGCTCGCCGCCGGGCGATCGGTCGCCGTGCTCGCCGAGACGCTCCCGCCGGGCCTTCCCGAGGGCACGGTCGCCCTCGAACCGGTCGGGGACGCGACCGGCTACGCCCGCCACCTCTACGACCGCCTCCGCGAGGCCGACCGCCTCGGCGTCGACGTGGTGGTCGCCGTCGTCCCCGCACCGACCGGCGCGGGGGTCGCCGTCCTCGACCGCCTGCGGCGCGCCGCCGGGCCCACCGCCGGCGGCTGACCATTCGCGGCTGCCGGGCTGCGCCGGCTCGATGGGCCGTTACTCGATGCGCAGGCCCGAGATGGCCCGGGCGATCACGAGCTGCTGGATCTGCTCGGTGCCCTCGAAGATGTCGTAGATCTTGGCGTCGCGGTGCATGCGCTCGACGGGGTACTCCCGCGTGTAGCCGTAGCCGCCGTGGATCTGGATGGCCCGCTCGGTGACCCACACGGCCACCCGCCCGGCCTTGAGCTTCGACTGCGACCCCTCGGCGTTGGTGTAGCCGCCGTTGCGGGCGAGCCACGCGGCCCGCCAGACCAGCAGGCGGGCGGCGTCGATCTCGGTGATCATGTCGGCGAGCATGAAGGCGATGGCCTGGTTCTCGATGATCGGCTTGCCGAAGGCCACGCGCTCCTTGGCGTAGGCCAGCGCCTCCTCGTAGGCGGCGCGGGCGATGCCGATGGCCATGGACGCGACGGACGGGCGGGTCGACTCGAACGTGGCCATGGCCGGCTGCTTGGCCCCGGTGCGCTGACCCTCCCGGGCCTTGGCGAGCTTCTCGTCGAGCTTCTCCTTGCCGCCGAGCAGCATCCGCCCGGGGATCCGGCAGTCGTCGAGGACGACCTCGGCGGTGTGGGAGGCCCGGATGCCGTGCTTTTGGTACTTCTGGCCCTGCGAGATGCCCGGCGTGCCCTTGGGGACGATGAAGCTGGCCTGCCCGCGGCTGCCGAGCGTCGGGTCGACCGTCGCGGTCACGACGTGGATGTCGGCGATGCCGCCGTTAGTGGCCCACGCCTTGGTGCCGTTCAGCACCCACTCGTCCTTGGCCTCGTCGTACACGGCCTTGGTCTTGAGCGAGCTGACGTCGCTGCCGGCGTCGGGCTCGGACACGCAGTAGGCCCCGAGCTTGATGTCGTCGGGGCCCGACCCGAAGCACTGCGGCGCCCACTCGACGACCTGCTCGGGCGTGCCCGTGCCGGCGATGCCGGCCGCGGCGAGGCCCGAACCGAAGATGGCGAGGCCGATCCCCGCGTCACCCCAGAACAGCTCCTCGAGCGTGATCGGCAGGGTGAGGCCGGTCGGGTCGCCCATGCTCGCCTGGGCGAAGAAGTCGAACGAGTAGAGGCCGATCTTGGCCGCCTCCTCGACGATCGGCCACGGGAACTCCTCGCGCTCGTCCCACTCGTGGCCAGCGGGCCGCACGACGTCGGCGGCGAACTGGTGGACCCAGTCGCGGATCTGCTGCTGGTCCTCGTTGAGGGTGAGGGAGAACTCGGCCATGGGAGATGCACCTCGCGGACGCGGCGTGGACGGCGGCCAAGTTACCCACAGGTAACCACCGCAAGCAACCAGCTCGCCCCACCGTTCAGGTGGCGTCGGGTGCACGCCGATGTCGCGCTCGGGCAGGACCGGCGGGCCCCGACCGAGAAGTACCCAGGCATGCCGACGTGTGACGTCGGGCATATCCCGACATACTGGTAGTAACCGAAGTAGCGACCGGCAACGCCCAGGTCACAGCATTCGACACATCAGCAGCGACGACAGGAGACGGCAGATGCTTCGGAAGGCGGCGCAGAGCTTTCGGCGGACTGCGATCGCGGTGCTCGCCACCGCCCTCGCCCTCGGCACCGTGCTGGGCGCCGGCGCGGCGACGGCGACGGCCGAGCAGGACGAGTTCATCGTGGGCAGCGGGCGCTCGGACGCCAAGATCCTGCGGGTGGGCCCCTCGGCGGCCCGCCTCGGGCTCGCCCCCTCGGTCGGCCTGGCCTTGTCCGACTTCCTCGGCACCCAGGGCCGGGGCGAGTCGCGCCTGTTCGACTACGCTGCCCTGGAGGGCACGTTCGAGGACCTGCTGCCCGAGGAGTGGTTCGAGCTCACGGGCCCCGTGCGGGTCGTGAGCACCGATGAGGGCGCCGCCGACGGCCAGACCGCCCAGCGGGGCCCGTTCCGCCAGGAGGCGCGGGCCACCGACGCCCCCTCGGGCTGGGCCGTGACCGCCGTCGAGGCCCTCTCGGTCCCGGGCGCGATCAGCGTCGGGGCCGGCTGGGCCATGTCGTTCGCCCACGTCACCGAGCACAACGGCGAGCCCGTCCGCGAAGCCGGCGGTGCGGTCTCGATCAGCCGGGTGGACCTCGGCAACGGCGCCGTGGTGCTCGACGGCCTGCGCTGGGACGTGCTCCAGCGCACCGGCCGCGATGACACGGCCGAGCCGCACATGGAGGGTCGCTTCGTGGTCGGTGCGGCCCACATCGGCGGCCAGACCCACCAGGGCCCGCTCACGGCCGACGAGCTTCGCCAGCTCACCGACCCGATCAACCAGGCGCTCGCCTCGACCGGTCTCACGATCCGCATGCCGGAGCTGCGCACCGACGCCGGCGTCGCCCGGCTGACGCCGCTGGCGGTGAGCATCATCGACTCCGACGCCGGCCGGACGGTGGTGGGTCCGCTTCTCGGTGCGCTCCAGCCCGTGCGCGAGGCCATCGTCAACCCGCTGCTCGAGGCCTGCGAGGACTGCTCGGCCGCCGTCCTGGTGGCCGACGTCCTCGTCGGCGTGCTCTCGGGCGCCGGGCGCCTGGACATCGAGCTCGGCGGCACCTTCGGCTTCACCGAGGGCGAGGACTTCGGCGACCCGTTCGCCTTCGACGCCCCGCTCCCCGTACTCGGCGACGTGGAGCTGCCGGGCGCGCCGGCGGGCGGTGCGACCGCCGGTACGCCCGGGACCCCGGGCACGCCGGGCACCCCCGGCACCCCCGGCGGCCCGGTGGGCGGCGCAGACGCCGCTCCCGGCGGCGCGGGCACCGGCACGGCCGCAGGACCGCTGCCGACCCAGCCGGCCACGAGCGGCTTCTCGGCCTCGCCTGCGAGCATGGCGCTGGCCACCGGGCTGTTCGGGCTCGGGCTCGCCGTGGCGTTCGGCCTGGCGGAGTACCGCCAGCTGCGGGCCCGGCGCATCGGCCTCGCCTGAGCGCCGCCGCACCCCACCACTCCGACGACGCAGCAGACCCCTCAGATCCGTAACCGAGAGGTGATCGACGCAATGGACCCGGTGAAGACCCGGCTGCTGAAGGGCTACGCCCCCCTGGTGGCCTTCGCGGTGCTCTTCGTGCTGATGGCCGGGCTGGTGCCCTCCATCGACACGACGCGCACCGACGCCGACGCCGTGACGATGGGGCCGGGCGCGCCCGGCGCACCGGGCACCCCAGGCGCGGTGGGCACCACCGACGGCAACGGCCAGCCGGGCGAGCCCGGCACCCCGGGCGAGCCCGGCACGCCCGGCCAGCGGGCCGAGCCCGGCGGCGCCGGCGCCACCGAGGGCGGCCGCGTGGGCGGCTCGGGCATCACCGGCGAGTGCGAGGGCCGGGACCGTCAGGTTCCGGGCGATCCCTACTCGCCGCCCTGCATCGAGTTCGACGGCAACAACGGCGGCGCCACCCACCAGGGGGTGACCGAGGACGCGATCACGGTGTCGTACCGGGTGCTCGACGAGCGGGGCTTCCAGCAGACCCTCGCCGCGCTCGCCGGCGCCGAGATCACCGACACCCCCGCCGACGTGCGCCGCACCGTCGAGGCCCTGACCCAGTACTTCAACGAGCGCTTCCAGTTCTACGGCCGCCAGATCGAGATCGCCTTCTACAACGGCCAGGGCTCCAGCACCGACGAGCTGCTCGGGGGCGGCCAGGAGGGCGCCCAGGCCGACGCCGACACCGTCGCCCGCGAGATCCGGGCCTTCGCCGAGCTCAACGGCGCGAGCGCCCCGTTCACCGACGCGCTCGCCCAGCGGGGCGTCATCGCCTTCGGCACGCCGTACCTGTCGCGTGAGTGGCACATCGAGCGCCGGCCCTACAACTGGAGCGTGGCCACCGACTGCTCGATCGTCTCGGAGATCGCCGCCGAGTTCGCCGTCAAGCAGCTGCTCGGCAAGCCGGCCGCCTGGGCCGGGGGCAACCTCGCCAACCAGCCCCGCAAGCTGGCCGGCCTCTCGCCTGAGAACCCGTGGTACCAGGTGTGCCACGACGCCGCCATCCGCACGATCGAGGCCGCCGGCCACGACGCCGGCGCCAAGATCAACTACCGCCTCGACATCAACACCATGTCCAACCAGGCGGCCGGCGTGATCGCCCGCCTCAAGAGCGAGGGCGCCACAACCGTGCTGTGCGGGTGCGACCCGATCATGCCGGTGTTCCTCACGGCGCGCGCCCACGAGCAGAGCTACCAGCCGGAGTGGATCGTGCTCGGCACCGCCGGCACCGACCTCGACATCGTCGGGCAGCTGATGCAGCCCGACCAGTGGACCCGGGCCTTCGGCGTCAGCTCGCTCGGCTCGCCCCTGCCGCAGCGGGCCTCCCCCGGCTACGCCGCCTACAAGATGGTGCGCGACGACGAGCCCGCCTTCGCCGTCGACCTCATCTACGCCCAGATGTACATGCTGGCCGTGGGCATCCACATGGCCGGCCCGAACCTGAACCCGCAGACCTTCGAGCAGGGCATGTTCGCCTACCCGGGTGGCACGGGCCGGTTCGGCACCTGGGGCTTCGACGAGCGCAGCTACACGCCGACCCGTGACTACCGGATCATCTACTGGGACCCTGACGCCATCTCGATCGAGAACAACCGCCAGGGCGCCTACCAGGAGGCCTTCGACGGCCAGCGCTTCCCGCTCGGCCAGGTGCCCTCCCTGCCCCAGAACCAGCAGCCTCCGGTGTTCACCCGATGAGCGACACCGCCACCACCGAAGCGCCGGCTCCCGGGCAGCCGGAGGAGCCGAAGCCGTCGCTGCGGGCGCAGGCCCGCGACGCCTACCGGCAGCTCCCGCGCCCCGCCCAGGCGGGGGTCGTGGCCGGCGGCGTGCTCGTCGCCTGGGTGCTCGCCGCCGCGCTGCTGCCGCAGGGCGCACCGCTGGAGATCGTGCTGCAGGGCGTCGTGCTGGGCACGGTGACCGCCCTGCTCGGCATGGGCCTCATCCTCATCTACAAGACCAACCACATCATCAACTTCGCCTATGCGTCGATGGGGGGCGTGGGTGCGGTGCTGGCCGTCCACCTGTTCCTCATCTCCGAGTGGCCCTACCCGGCGGCGATCGTCGTGGGCCTGCTCACCGGCCTGGTGGTCGGCGCCATGGTCGAGCTGGTGGTCATCCGCCGGTTCGAGCGGGCGTCGCGCCTGATCCTCACGGTCGCGACGATCGGCCTCGCCCAGGTGCTCGGCGCCATCGAGCTATTGATCCCGGCGTGGTTCGGCGGCAGCGGCCTGATCGGCGGCTTCGAGACGCCGCTCAGCCAGTACGGCACGAACATCGGCGTCGTGTACTTCAACGGCAACCACATGCTGATCGTCGCCGCCGTGCCGGTCGTGATCGCCGCGCTGGCGTGGTTCCTGCTCAAGACCGACGCCGGCGTGGCCGTCCGCGCCGCGGCGGAGAACCGCGACCGGGCGGTGCTGCTGGGCATCCCGATCCAGCGCCTCACGACGATCGTGTGGATCGTGGCGGGCGGGCTGGCCGCCCTCACGGCCATCCTCAAGGCGCCGTTCGCCGGTTCGGTGTCGACCGCCCTGGGCGGGCCCACGCTGCTGCTCCCCGCGCTGGCCGCGGCCGTGCTGGCGAAGATGGAGTCGCTGCCCCGGGCCTTCGTGGCCGGCATCGCCCTCGGCATCCTCGAGCAGGTCGTGTTCTGGAACACCGCGCGGGCCTCGACGATCGACCTGGCCTTCTTCCTCGTGATCCTGATCGGCCTGCTGCTGCAACGCGGCACGTTGAGCCGGGCCGAGGACAGCGGCGGCGGGGCGTGGTCCATGGCCGAGGCGGTGCGGGCGATCCCCACCGAGCTGCGGGCCCTCCCCGAGGTCCGGTTCGTGAAGTACGGGCTGCTCGCCGCCGTCGCCGTGCTTGCCCTGTGGCTCCCCACCACCTGGTCGATCTCGTCGATCAACATGGCGACGTTCGCCCTCATCTGGGGGATCGTGGCCATCTCGCTCGTCGTGCTCACCGGCTGGGGCGGCAACATCAGCCTCGGGCAGTTCGCCTTCGTGGGCGTGGGCGCCATGGTGGCCGCCAACGTGGCGGTGCGCTGGAACATCGACCTGTTCGTCACGCTCGCCATCGCCGGCGTCGTCGGCGGCATCGTCGCCCTCCTCGTCGGGCTGCCGGCGTTGCGGATCCGGGGCCTGTTCCTCGCCGTGACCACCCTCGCCTTCGCCGTGGCCCTCGACTCCTACTTCCTCAACCCCACGAACTTCCCGGGCCTCATGCAGGGCACGGTGCGGCGCCCGTCGCTGTGGCAGCAGTACGACCTGCACGAGGCTCGCCTCGGCATGTACTTCCTGTGCCTAGCGTTCCTGGTGCTCACGATCCTCGTCGTGCAGGCGGTGCGCTCGACCCGCTCCGGGCGGGTGCTCATCGCCACCCGCGACAACACGCGGGCGGCGGCCGCCTCGGGCGTGCCGACCACGGCCGTGCGCCTCATGGGGTTCGTGTTCTCGGGCGTGCTCGCCGGGATCGCCGGTGGGCTCTACGTGTTCCAGCTCCAGGGCGTGCGGGCCGGCCAGTTCATGCCGACCCTGAGCCTCGAGGTGTTCTCCATGGCCGTCATCGGCGGCATGGGCTCGGTCACCGGTGCGCTCATCGGCGTGTTCAGCCTGCGCTGGCTGTCGAGCGTGCTCTCGGGTGAGCTGCGGCTGATCGTCACCGGCGCCGGCCTGCTGTTCATCCTCATGGCCCTGCCCGGTGGTCTCGCCCAGCCGCTGTTCGCCCTGCGCGACCGCTACCTGCGGCGGATCGCCGCCCGCCGGGGCATCCACGTGCCCAGCCTCCTCGAGGACCGCCGCATCGAGGAGGGCGCGGAGCACCCCGAGGACGAGACCGCCGTGCTGGCGGGGGCCCTCGCCGACGCACCAAGCGACGGGGGGCGCACCGAGCGGGAGGTGGAGACCCGATGACCGCACGCACGACCGGCAACGGCCACGCCGGCGAGCCCCTGCTGCGCTGCCAGGGCCTCGACGTGGCCTACGGGCCGGTGCAGGTGCTGTTCGGCGTCGACTTCGAGGTCACCCGGGGTGAGCTCGTGGCCCTGCTCGGCACCAACGGGGCCGGCAAGTCGACCCTGTTGAAGGCGATCTCGGGCCTGCAGAAGCCCCGGCGGGGCACGGTCGAGTTCAAGGGCCGCGACATCACCAAGGTGCCCGCCTACAAGATCGCGGCCGAGGGCATCATCCAGATGCCCGGCGGCAAGGGCATCTTCCCGACGCTCACCGTCGAGAACAACCTGCGCCTCGCCCAGTGGCTCATCAAGGACGACAAGGCCCTGTGCGAGCAGCGCCTCACCGAGCTGCTCGAGCTGTTCCCCATCCTCCGCCGCCGCTACCGCGAGATGGCCGGGAACATGTCGGGCGGTGAGCAGCAGATGCTCACCCTCGCCCAGGCGCTGATGAGCAAGCCCGACCTGCTGATGATCGACGAGCTGTCGCTCGGCCTCGCTCCCGCCATCGTCGGCGAGCTCATCGAGGTCGTGCACCAGATCCACGAGACCGGCGTGACGATGATCATCGTCGAGCAGTCGGTGAACGTGGCGCTCAACATCGCCGAGCGGGCCGTGTTCATGGAGAAGGGCGAGGTGCGCTTCGAGGGCCCCACCCGCGACCTGCTCGACCGGCCCGACATCCTGCGCTCGGTTTTCATCGCCGGGGCCGCCGCCCAGCACGGGGCGGACGGCGGGCAGACGACCGGCGAGCGCGGTGAGGCCAAGCCGGCGATGCCCGAGCGCACCCCGCCGGGACCCGACGCGCCGGTCGTGCTCGAGACCGTCGGGGTCGTGAAGCGCTTCGGCGGCATCCGAGCCGTCGACGGCGTGAGCCTGCAACTGCGCGAGGGAGAGATCCTCGGCCTCATCGGCCAGAACGGGGCCGGCAAGACCACGCTGTTCGACTGCATCTCCGGGTTCCTGCCGATCGACGGCGGCAAGATCCTGATCAGGGGCAAGGACGTCTCGGCCTGGACCACCCACGAGCGGGCCATCGCCCGCCTGGGCCGGTCGTTCCAGGAGGCGCGGCTCTACCCGAGCCTCACCACCGCCGAGGTCATCGCCGTGGCGCTCGAACGGCACCTGGCGAACCGCGACATCGTGGCCGCCGCCTTCCGGCTGCCCGCCTCCTACGAGTCCGAGCTCGCCGCCGCCAAGCGGGTGCAGGAGCTCATCGAGCTCATGGGCCTGGAGGCGTTCCGCCAGAAGCCGGTGGGCGAGCTGTCCACCGGAAGCCGGCGCATCGTCGAGCTGGCGTGCATGCTCGCCCAGGACCCCGACGTGCTGCTCCTCGACGAGCCGTCGGGCGGCGTTGCCCAGCGCGAGACCGAGGCGCTCGGGCCGCTGCTGGTGCGCGTGCAGCAGCACACGGGCTGCTCGATCCTCGTGATCGAGCACGACATGCCCCTGCTGTCGAGCATCTGCGACCGCATGGTGTGCCTCGAGCTGGGCCAGGTGATCGCCGAGGGCACGCCCGAGGAGGTGCTCGAGAACCCGAGGGTCATCGAGTCGTACCTCGGAACCGACGAGAGCGCCATCATGCGCTCGGGCAGCACCGACGCCGCAGGTTCGGGCCCCAGAGGCAAGGCGAAAGCCGGCACGAAGCCGAAGGCCACGACGCGGGCGAAGCAGGCGCCGGCGGCCGGGGGGCGTGGCGCCCGGCGCCGCCAGCCGCTCAAGGCCCGCCGCGACCCGTAGCCGACCAGCGTCACGCACCGACCGCTCGGCCGTCTCCACGGGCGGCAGGAGTTCCCGCGCCTCGTGACGAATACCTACGAAGCGTGCTGGGGGGTCCATCGGAACGACGGACGCTGGAGGAAGGGGGACACCGATGACGGTGACGAGGCAGGAGATCGCCGGCCTGCGGAGCGACGCCGAGCTGGCCGCCCAGGCCGCCGCGGGCGTCGACGAGGCCTTCGCCGAGCTCTACCGGCGCCACGCCCAGACGGCCTGGCGGGTCGCCCAGTCGGTCACCCACGACGCCCACGACGCGAGCGACGCCGTGTCCGAGGCCTTCACCCGGGTGCTCAAGGCGGTGCAGGAGGGCCGGCTCGCCGGGGTCTCCAGCTTCCGCTCGTACCTGCTCTCGGCGACCCGCAACGCCGCCATCGACGGCATCCGCAAGGGCGGGCGGGTCCAGTCCACCGACGACGACCGGGTGCTCGACCTCCGCTCCCCGTCCCCGGTCACCCCCGACGCCGACCTCGAGGCCGGATCCGACGCCACCATGGTCGTGGACGCCTTCCGCGAGCTGCCCGAGCGCTGGCGGACGGTGCTCTGGCTCACCGAGGTCGAGGGACTGGCCCCGCGCGAGGCCGCCGAGGTGCTGGGGCTGTCGCCCAACGGCACGGCCCAGCTCGCCGTGCGCGCCCGCGCCGGGCTGCGGGAGCGCTACCTGCAGGCCCACCTGAAGGAGGCGCCCCAGGAAGGCTGCCGCTTCACCGTCGAACGGCTCGGTGCCTACGTCGGTGGCGGGCTGTCCGCCCGCGACCTGGCGAAGGTCGACCAGCACCTGGCGGGCTGCCCGGCGTGCCAGGCCCGGCGCGACGAGCTCGAGGACCTGGGCCGGCCCCTGCGGCGGGCGGTCCTGCCGATCCCCCTCGCGCTCGGCGGCAGCAGCCTGGCGGCATGGAAGGCCACGCTCGCCGGCACCAGCGCGGCCGCCGGTTCGGCGGGCGTCGCCGGCGCCGGTGGCGCCGCCGCGGGCGGGCTCCGCAGCGTCCTGCGGACGCCGCCGCCGTGGATGGAGAAGGCGCTGGGCAGCGCCGCGGCCACCCTGCTCGTGCTCGGCGTGTTCGGCATCACGGTGCACGGCGTGGACGCGCCGCCGGTGCCCGAGCGCGAGCTGGCCGCCCCGGCCGCCGAGGCGCCGACCGACGGCGCCACCGAGACCACACCGATCGAGTTGCCCGAGGCCCCCGTGCCGGTGACGGCCGGCCCGACCGCTCCGGTGGCCGGCGCACCGTCCCCGCCGCCGGCCCCGGTGGCCGAGGCGCCCCCGGCGGGGCCCGCCCCGGCCCCGCCGGAGGAGCTTCCGGCCGAGCCCGCCCCCGCGCCCCACGTGCCCGGCCTCGACGGCGGGGATGATGCGGGCGGCGCGGACGGCGGCGACGGCGGTGTGGTGGACGGGGGCATCGGCGGCCGCTACGGCGACGCCGCCGGGGCGGCCAGGATCGAGGCCGGCGGCGACTGCACCGGCCTGCTGCTCGGCGGCACCGTCGTGGGCTGCGAGGTCCAGGCGCCCGGCGGCGACTGCACCGGGCTGCTGCTCGGCGGCACCGTCGTGGGCTGCGAGGTCCAGGCGCCCGAGGACGACGGCCTCGAGGTCACCGTCGGCGGGGCGATCATCCCCGAGACCACCATCCGCCTCCCGTAGGGACCCCGCCTCCCGTCCGGGCATCGGTCGGTGGACGGGCCGGGTCAGGGGCGACGGACCTGGGTGCCCGCCGGGGTGTCCTCCACCACCCAGCCGCGGGCGGTGAGCTCGTCGCGGAGCTGATCGGCCGTCGCCCAGTCCCGTGCCGCCCGGGCCTCGTCGCGCCGGGACACGAGGGCGCGGGTCGCCTCGTCCACGTCGGCCTGCGCGTCCCGCAGCTCGAGGCCCAGCGCCCCGGCGATGGCGCGGGCCGCGGCCGCCACCGGCGCGGCCTCGGTGGGTGAGCCGGCGTCGACAGCGGCGTTGGCCCGGCGCACCAGGTCGAACAGCAGGGCGAGGGCTGCGGGCGTGTCGAGGTCGTCGTCCATGCGCTCCCGGAACCGGGCGAGCGCCTCGCCGTCGGGCCCGCCGGCCGGCAGGGCGCGGGTGGTGCGGGCGAAGGCGTCCAGGCGGGCGAGCGCCGCCTCGGCGTCGGCGAGCGTGTCGCTCGTGACCTCGATGGGCGAGCGGTAGTGCGAGCGCAGCACGAGCAGGCGGTAGGCGCGGCCGTCGTGGCGCTCGAGCAGGTCGAGCAGGTTCACGAAGTTCCCCAGCGACTTCGACATCTTCTCGCCCTCGACCTCGACCCAGCCGTTGTGCATCCAGTGGCGCGCGAACGTCCTGCCCAGGGCGACGGCCTGGGCTCGCTCGTTCTCGTGATGGGGGAAGCGCAGGTCCTGCCCGCCGCCGTGCAGGTCGAAGCCCTCGCCCAGCAGGTCGAGGGACATGACCACGCACTCGGTGTGCCAGCCCGGCCGGCCCGGGCCCCACGGCGAGTCCCACGTGGGCTCACCCGGCTTGGCCTTCTTCCACAGCACGAAGTCGAGCGGCGAGCGCTTCTCGTCGCTGACCTCCACCCGGGCGCCCGCCCGCAGGTCGTTGAGCGACTGGCGGGCCAGCAGGCCGTAGCCGTCGACCTTCTCGACCGACAGGTAGACGCCGTCGGACGTCTCGTAGGCGACGCCCCGGTCGACGAGGGCGGCGACGAGCTCGACCATCCGGTCCACGTAGGCCGTGGCGTGCGGATCGTCGTGGGGCCGCAGCACCCCGAGCTCGTCCATCGCCCGGTACCAGACCTCCTCGCACTTCGCGGCGATCTCGGCGGGGTCGCGCCCCTCGCGCTCGCCCCGGGCGATGATCTGGTCGTCGATGTCGGTGATGTTGGAGACGTGGTGCACCTCGACACCCGTCCACTCCAGGTAGCGCCGCAGCACGTCGAACACCAGCGTCATGCGGGCGTGCCCGATGTGGGGCGGCCCGTAGACGGTCGGGCCGCAGACGTACATCGAGAACCGGCCGGCGTCGCGGGGCTCGATGTCGACGACGCGTCCCAACGCGGTGTCGTGGAGGCGCAGCACGCCACTACCGTAACGGGGCGATGCCGGCCAAGGTCCCCGACAAGCCGTCCCTGGACGGGCTCGAAGCGAAGTGGTCCGAGCGGTGGGAGGCCGACGGCACCTTCCGCTTCGACCGCACCAAGGCGCGCGCCGAGATCTTCTCGATCGACACGCCCCCGCCGACGGTGTCGGGCTCGCTGCACATGGGGTCGGTGTTCGGCTACGCCCAGACCGACGCCATCGCCCGCTTCCAGCGGATGCGCGGCCGCGAGGTCTTCTACCCCATGGGCTGGGACGACAACGGCCTGCCCACCGAGCGGCGGGTGCAGAACTACTACGGCGTCCGCTGCGACCCGTCGCTGCACCACGACCCCGACTTCGAGCCGCCCGAGCAGCCGGGCCCCGAGCCGGTGCCGGTCAGCCGGCGCAACTTCATCGAGCTCTGCCACCGCCTGACCGCCGAGGACGAGAAGGCCTTCGAGCACCTGTGGCGCACCCTCGGGCTGTCGGTCGACTGGAGCCTGACCTACGCCACCATCGACGACCACTCCCAACGGGTCGCCCAGCGGGCGTTCCTGCGCAACCTCGCCCGGGGCGAGGCCTACGCAACCGACGCCCCCACCCTGTGGGACGTCGACTTCCGAACCGCCGTGGCCCAGGCCGAGCTCGAGGACCGCGAGGTGCCCGGCGCCTACCACCGGATCGCCTTCCCGCTAGCCGACGGCGGGGGCGCCGTCCACATCGAGACCACCCGGCCCGAGCTGATCCCCGCGTGCGTCGCCCTCGTCGCCCACCCCGACGACGAGCGCTACCAGCGCCTGTTCGGCACCGACGTGCTGACCCCGCTGTTCGGTGTCCGGGTCCCGGTGGTCGCCCACGAGCTCGCCGACCCCGAGAAGGGGTCGGGCATCGCCATGATCTGCACGTTCGGCGACACGACCGACGTCACGTGGTGGCGCGAGCTCGACCTGCCGGTCCGGGCCGTCGTCCAGCGCGACGGTCGCCTCCAGACCGACACGCCGGCGTGGATCGAGGGGGACGCCGCCGTCGCCGCCTGGCAGGAGCTGGCGGGCCGCACGGTGAAGCAGGCCCAGCGCCGCATCGTCGAGCTGCTGGCCGAGGCCGGCGCCCTCGAGGGCGAGCCCCGCCCGATCACCCACCCGGTCAAGTTCTTCGAGAAGGGCGACCGGCCCCTCGAGATCGTCACGAGCCGCCAGTGGTACATCCGCAACGGCGGCCGCGAACCCCAGCTGCGCAAGGCCCTGCTGGAGCGGGGCCGGCAGCTCAGCTGGCACCCCGAGTTCATGCAGGTCCGCTACGAGCACTGGGTCGAGGGCCTCACCGGCGACTGGCTGATCAGCCGCCAGCGGTTCTTCGGCGTGCCCATCCCCCTGTGGTACCGGGTGCGCGACGACGGCACGGTCGACCACGACGACCCCATCGTCCCCGACGAGGCCAGCCTGCCCGTCGACCCCTCCGACGACGTCCCGCCCGGCTACACCGAGGACCAGCGCGGCCAGCCCGGCGGCTTCGTCGGCGACCCCGACGTCATGGACACCTGGGCCACGTCGTCGCTCACCCCCCAGATCGCCACCGGCTGGGAGGAGGACGCCGACCTGTTCGGCCGAACCTTCCCCATGGACCTGCGGCCCCAGGGGCCCGAGATCATCCGCACGTGGCTCTTCGCCACCGTCGTGCGCTCGCACTTCGAGCACGACCGCCTGCCCTGGGCCCACGCCACGATCAACGGGTGGGTGCTCGACCCCGACCGCAAGAAGATGTCGAAGTCGAAGGGCAACGTGGTCACACCCCTGCCCCTGCTCGAGGAGTACGGCTCCGACGGCATCCGCTACTGGGCGTGCCGCGGGGCGCCCGGCACCGACACCGCGGCGGACCCCGGGATGATGAAGATCGGGCGCCGGCTGGCCATCAAGGTCCTCAACGCGTCCAAGTTCGCCCTCAACCTGCCCGGCGAAGGCGACGGCGAGGTCACCGAGGCCATCGACCGGGCGATGCTCGCCCGCCTCGCCGAGGTCACCGACGAGGCCACAGCGGCCTTCGAGCGCTTCGACTACACCCGGGCCCTCGACCGCACCGAGGCGTTCTTCTGGTCGTTCTGCGACGACTACCTCGAGCTGGTGAAGGGCCGGGCGTACGGGTCGGCCGGCGAGGCCGCCGCCGCCTCCGCCGTCACCGCCCTGCGCACCGCCCTGTCCACGCAGCTACGCCTGTTCGCCCCGTTCCTGGCCTTCGTCACCGAGGAGGTCTGGTCGTGGTGGCAGCCGGGCTCGGTGCACCGGGCCCCCTGGCCCGACGCCGCCGAGCTGCGGGCGCTGGCCGCCGGCGGCGACCCGGCCGTGCTCGCCGTCACCGCCGAGGTGCTGGCCGAGGTCCGCAAGGCCAAGACCACCCAGAAGCGCTCGCTGCGCCACCCGGTCGAGCGGCTCGTCGTGCGCGCCACCGACGAGCGCCTGGCCGCGGTCCGGGCCGCGGAGCACGACCTGCGCGAGGCGGGCCGCGTCCTCGACCTCGAGCTGACGGCAGCCGACGGCGAGGGCGCCGTCGAGGTCACGCTCGCCCCGGAGGCAGCCGCGGGCTGACCCGGCCTCGGGCGCCCGGGCGGGGAGCCGGCGACGCCGCGCTCAGGGTTCGTCGCGGGCGTCGGCCCAGCTGGGCCGGGTCCGCTCGTCCCCCGCGGCGGCGCCCGACCCGTCGCCCCCGCCCGCGTCGTCGTGCCCGGCCTCCTGGCGGATCCAGACCGTGCGCTGCGGGAACGGGATCTCGATGCCCTCCCGGTCGAAGGCCGCCTTCAGGCGGCGCCGCACCTCGCGCATCAGCTTCCACTGCACGGCCGGGCGCACCTTGATGACCAGCCGGATGGCGATGCCGTCGGCGTCGAAGCGCTCGACCCCCCACACCTCGGGCTCGGCCACGATCTCCTGGCCCCACATCTCGTCGCGCCAGACCTCGTCGGCGACCTCCTTCACGACCCGGATGGCGTGGTCGAGGTCGGTGTCGTAGGCCACGTCGACGTCGATGAGGGCCCGGGACCACTCCTGGGACATGTTGCCGATGCGATGGATCTCGCCGTTGGGGATGTGCCAGACGACGCCGTTGACGTCACGGAGCCGGGTCGTCCGCAGGCTGATGCCCTCGACCACGCCGCTGGCCTCGCCGGCGTCGATGATGTCGCCGACGCCGAACTGGTCCTCGATCAGCATGAACAGGCCGGTCAGGAAGTCCCGGACCAGGGTCTGGGCGCCGAAGCCGAGGGCGATGCCCAGGATCCCCGCCCCGGCGATCAGCGGGCCCAGGTTGATGCCCAGCTCACCCAGGATCGTGAGGGCGGCGATGGACCACACGACGACCGTGACGACGCTGCGCAGGATGGCGCCGATGGTCTCGGCCCGCTGAGCGGCCCGGATCGACGGCGTGGGGCTGGTGGCGAGCAGCACGCTGGGGGCCTTCTCGCGCAGCTTCCTCATGCGGGGGCCCGTGGGGGTCTGCATGCTCGCCACGAAGCGGCGGATGCCGCGCCGCCCGAGCCGGTTGACGACCAGCGCGAGCAGCAGGATGAAGGCGATCCGCAGCGGCCGGTCGACGAGGAAGTCGGTGGCACGCGCCGCGAGCTCGTTGTCGAAGGTGCGCAGCACCCACAGGCAGGCGAGCCCGCCACCCTCCCCGCAGACGTCGATCTCGCGTTCGGTGAGCTCCTGGGCGACCAGGGCGAGGTCGGCACGCATCGCCGGCCCACCTTACCGACCGGGCGCTGACCACCGACCGGGCCGGCCCGGTTCGTCGCTCACGCCCGCGGCCGTGTTGAATTGGCGGCCGTGTGGAGCGGCCGACGATGACCGTGCCCGAGTGGCTCCAGGCCGTGGTGCTCGGCGTCGTGCAGGGCGTCACCGAGTTCGTGCCGGTGTCGAGCTCGGGCCACCTCGTGCTGGTGCCGTACTGGTTCGGCTGGGAGAAGCCGAGCCTGGCCTTCGACGTGGCGCTGCACGCGGGCACCGCCGTCGCGATCCTCGCCTACTTCCGCGCCGAGCTGTGGGGGATGGCCCGAGGCGTGCTCACGGGCAACCGGGCGCCCGACGGGGCGGCGTACCGCCGGCTGGCCCTGCTGCTCGCCCTGGCCAGCGTGCCGGTCGCGGTCCTCGGCCTCGTGCTGCACTCCACCGTCGAGCAGGCCTTCGAGACGCCGCCCGTCGCCGCCGCGCTGCTGGTGGTGACCGCGGCCATCCTCGTCGGGGGCGAGCGCTGGCGGCTGCGCCGCGTGCGGCTGGCCACCGGCTCGCTCGCCCCCACCACGGCCGCCTCCGGTTCGCCCGGCGCGCCCCGTACCCCGGCCACCACACCCGGCGGCCGAGCCGGGGCCGCGGGCCGGCCGGGCCACGACCAGGAGGGGCTGCACGCCGAGCGCGCCGCGGGGGTGGACCACGCCGACCCCGCGGGCGTCACCTTGCCGGACATGACCTGGCGCCACGCCCTGGCGGTCGGCTTCGCCCAGGTGCTCGCCCTGTTCCCGGGCATCTCGCGGTCGGGGTCCACGATCACGGGCGGCCTGCTCGCCGGCATGACCCGCCCCGCCGCCACCCGCTTCGCCTTCCTGCTCGCCCTGCCTGCCCTGGTGGGGGCGTTCCTCGTCAGCCTCCCGGACCTCGCCGAGCCCGGCATGTTCTCGGGCCCCGAGATCCTGCTCGGCGTCACCGTCTCGTTCGCGAGCGGCTACCTGGCGATCGCCCTCCTGATCCGGCTGGTCGCCCGCGCCGGCCTGCACGTGTTCTCGGGCTACCTCGTGGTGGCGGGGGCCGGCACGTTGCTCATGTACGCGGTCGTGGGACCGCGCTGAGCCGGTAGCGTCGGGCAGGCCATGTACCGCTTCGTCCTGCGGCCCCGCTGGATCGCCGGCCACGTGCTGGTCGGCCTGCTCGTGGTGCTGATGGTCAACCTGGGCTTGTGGCAGCTGCGGCGCCACGACGAGCGGGCGGCGGTGAACGCCGCCGTCGCCGAGCGCAGCACGGGTCGCCCGGCGGCGCTGCCGGCGGACCCGACCGGCCTCGAGTGGCAGCTGGTCGAGGTGCGGGGCACCTACGTCACCGGCGAGGAGGTGCTGGTCCGCAACCGGTCGTTGGGGGGCCAGCCCGGCAGCATGGTGCTCACCCCTCTCGCCCTCGACGACGGCCGGACGGTCGCCGTCGCGCGGGGGTGGGTCCCGCTGCGTCCCGCCGAGGGCCACGACGGCGCGCTGGTGGCGCCGCCACCGGGCGAGGTCGTGGTGCGGGGCGTGTTGCGCCCCACCGAGCGGCGCGAGGGCTTCGGCCCGGCCGACCCGCCCGAGGGCCGGCTCGCCGAGCTGAACCGGGTCGACCTCGACCGCCTCGACCAGCAGCTCGACGCCCGCCTGTACCCGGCCTGGGTGCAGCTGCTCGAGCAGGAACCGGCTCAGACCGGTGGCCTGCCGGCCGCCTTCCCGCTGCCCGCGCCCGACAGCGGGCCCCACCTGGGGTACGCCGGGCAGTGGTTCATCTTCGCCGTGCTGGCGGTGGTCGGCTGGGGTGTGCTGATCCGCCAGTCCGCCCGGGGCCGGGCCGTCGCCGGGTCCGGCGTCAGCCCGCCAGGGCCAGCCAGCCCCGAGGAGCGAGGGTCGCCAGGTCGCTCGCCAAGAGACCCGACTCCGACAGGGTGAACACCCGGTCCCCCACGACGAGGGACCGGCGGATGCCGGCTTCGCTGAACGCCTGGGCGGCAGCCTCGACCTCGGGGGTCCACTCGACGTCCCACGACCGCTCGTAGCTCCCGCCCGGGTGGGTGACGGTGCCCACCTCGACGATGCCCGCGGCCGGGTCGACCCGGAACCCCACCGCCCCGACGAACCCGGCCTCGACCCGGGCGCGCTCGTCCCAGATGTGCCGGTGCAGGGGGAGCACGGTGAGGCCGGTCGGCGCCCAGTACAGGAACGCCCGGTGGTCGTACTCGGCCTCCGAGCCCGCCTGCTCGATCGTGTGCTGGTGGACGCGGGTCGGGGCGGCGAGGTCGCGCACGTCGAAGACCGAGAGCTGGGTGCCGAGGCGCATGCCCTCCTCGGTGGCGTCCTGGCCGACGCCCAGCAGGTAGCCGTCGCCGAGAGGGTGGAGGTAGGCCGAGTAGCCCATGATCTTCAGCTCGCCCAGCACCCGCGGGTCGGCGGGGTCGGCGAGGTCGAGCGTGTACAGCGGGTCGGTCTCCCGGAACGTCACCACGAACCCGACGTCGCCCATGAAGCGCACCGAGTAGATGCGCTCGTCGCGCCCGAGCCCGCCCACCTGGCCGACCTGGTGGAGGGCGCCGTCGCGCTCGGCGAGCACCGTGACGAAGCTCTCGGAGCCGCCCCCCCACGGTGACCCCTCGGTCGTGGCCACCCGCAGGTGCCCCTCGTGCTCCGACAGGGCCCACTGGTTGAGCACGTGGCCCCGCACCGTTCCCGAGCCACGGTACGCCGCGGTGTCGGGGGCGGTGATGTCGAAGCGGTGGATCTCGGTGCTGTAGTGCTCCTCGACCGGTGCGAGGGCGGCGGCGCCGCCCTCGGCGATGCGCCGCTCGACCTCGGGGCTCATCCACCGGTTGGTGGCCACGTAGAGCCCCGCCGCCGAGGCGTAGACCACCTCGGCGTCGGCCAGCACGGCGGTCGAGCCGGTGAGGGTCATGGGCCCGTCCACGTCGACCGTCAGCACCGTGACCGTGCCGAGGCCCGCGGGCTCGGCCGGGTGGTGCACGTCCTCGCAGGCGACGGCCGGGCCCTCGGCGACGACCACATCGCCGTCGGTGACGGTGAGCGCCGGCAGCCAGTCCGCTGCGGTGGTGGCGGCGACGGCCGCCCGGTTCTGCTCGCGCGCCTCGTCCTCGGAGGTGCCCCGACCGTCGGGGACGACGGCCGGTCCGAGCGCCGCCGGGTGGCTGCGCACCACGACCCGGGCGGCGCCGTCGACGAGGCGAGCCGTGACGTAGTCGCCGTCGACGGCGATGCTGCCCGTGACCGCGAGCGCGTCGAGGTCGACCTCGGTGAGCGTCGTGCGCGTCGTGCCGCCGTAGGGTCCCGGGGGGCCCGCCAGCGGCTCGACCACGTCGTCGCTGATCGGCGCGTCCCCGTCGACGACGGTGCCGCCCTCGAAGCCCGGCTCGGCGCGCACGCCCACCGGGCCGCCGCCGTCCACGCCGGTGGAGAGCACGATGGCGCGGTCGCCGGCCAGGAACAGCTCGTGGCGCCACCCGGCGGGGAGGGCGACGGACCCGACCGCCACGGGGCCCTCGGTGCCGGGGTCGATCACGTGCAGGCGACCCTTGGCGACGGCGACGATCCGCCGCCCGTCGGTCTTCACAACGTCGGGCTCGTCGACGCCGGCCTCCTGCACGTTGGTGCCGGAGTAGTCGACGCCGGCCTGGGGGGTGGGCGCCGCCGGTGCCGCGCCCGGCGCCGGCGCACCAGCCGCGGCGTCGCCCGCGCCCAGCGCCTCCGTCATCGCCCGGGCGCCCCCGACGGCGAACCCGGCGAGGCCGGGCCCCTCGAAGCCCCAGGGTCCGACCCGGGGAAGGGCCGCCTCCTGCGCGAACCCGACGAGCTCGTCACAGGCCTCGAACGAGACGAGCCGGGCGGCGGTCAGGTCCATGGGCCCGATGCCCGCGGGCGCCACCGACCGCCGGCGGGTCCCCGCCGCGGGCGCACCCCACGGACAGGAGCCCCAGCACAGCGGCGATCAGCGTGATCCTTCGCATCCCGGCCTCCCCGGTCGGTGTCGATCCGCGGGGTTGGACGTCGCCCCTGCGCCGCTGGTTCCCGCCGGTCAGGCGCGCTCGCGCCGGGCCTCGACGGTCACGCCGCCGTCGGCTCCCTCGCGCTCTCCGCCGGGCGCGACGGTCGCGGCGAGGAAGACCTCGAAGCGGGCACCACCCTCCGGGCGGTCGAGCACCCGGGCCCAGCCCGAGTGCAGCTCGGCGAAGCGGGCCACGAGCGACAGCCCGATCCCCACACCCGCGGTCGTGGGTGCGTCCCCCCGCCGGAACGGCTCGAAGATCGAGCCCCGGAGCTGCGCGGGCACGCCCGGGCCGGCATCCTCCACGGCGAGCAGGATGCCGCCGTCGACCACCTCGCCCTTCACCCAGATGGGGGTGCCCGGCTCGGTGTGGCGCAGGGCGTTGCGCAGCAGGTTCTCGACGATGCGCTCCACCTTCGGCCCGTCCAGGTCCGCCGTGACCGGCGGGACCTCGACCGTGATCGGGCGGTCCGCACCGCCCTCCACCCCCTCGACCACCGCCCGGACCAGCGCCGTCAGGTCGGTGAGCCGGCGGACGGGCTCGAGGATGCCGCGGTTCAGCCGGTCGAGATCGAGGAGCTCGTCGAGCAGGCGGTGCAGCTTGCGGGCGTTGGCGACCGTGCGGTCGAGCAGCAGGCGGCGCTCGCTCTCGCCGAGCTCGTCGCCGTGGGTGACGAGGGTCTCGGCCATGCCCAGCACGACCTGCAGCGGGGTCCGCAGCTCGTGCGACACGGCGTTGAGGAACGTGTCCTTGAGCTGGTCCGCCGCCTGCAGGCGCGCCAGCAGCTCGTGCTCGCGGCTGAACACCGATGCGACCTCCAGCACCTCGGCGGCGTAGACCCCGAGGCTCGCCGCCACCGCCGCGTCCACGTCGTCGAAGGTGGCCCCCCGCCGGCGCTCGTCGTCGTCGCGGGGCCCCATGAGCACCAGGCGGCCGACGGTCCGGTCCGCGTGCACGAGGGGAACGTCGAGACGGTCGAGCCCCGCCGCCGCCGGGTCGCCGGAGGTGGCCTCCCGGACCGGCTGGCCGTCGGCCTCGGTCAGGGTCACGACGACGGCGTCGCAGCCGAAGACCAGTCGGGCGCCGGCGGCGATGGCGGGAAGCAGCTCGTCGGGCTCAAGGGTCCGCCGCGTGAGCTCGAGCATCACCGACGCCATCGTGGCGAGCTGCATCGCCCGCCGGCGCTCGGCCTGCTGGGCCCGCCGCCGCTCGGTGACGTCGCTCACCAGCGCGATGACGCGCCGGCCCGCCTCGGCGACCTGGGCCGAGATCTCCACGGTCACCGTCGTCCCGTCAGCGCGCAGCAGCCGGGCCTCGTGCGGGCTGGGCGCGGCGGCCGCGGCCGCCGCCTCGTCCAGGCGGCGCTCGATCTCGCGAGCGTCGGCCGGGTCGAACAGGTGGCGGTACGACGGCAAGGCCAGCAGCTCGTCCTCGCTGTAGCCGGTGATCTCGACGACCGCCCGGTTGACGTACCGGAACCGCCTGGTGAACGGGTCCACGACGACGAACCCCTGGCCCACGTCGCTCAGCGCGTCGAGCAGCTTCTCGTCGCGCTCCCGCTGGGCGGCGAGCGCCTCGGTGAGCCGCACCCGCTCGAACGCCGCCGCAACGGACGTGGCGTACCGGGTCAGGCGCTCCCGCTCCTCCGCGCCGAGGAGCGGGGTGAAGGGGCCCGACAGCACCACGAGGGCGCCGGCGGTCTCACCCGACGGTAGAGGGGCCACCACTGCGAAGCGCAACGGTCGCTCACCCATCCGGACGAGGCGGGCAGGGGCCGGCCACCCGGTCGCCTCCCGCGCCAGGGCGACGGCCTCGTCGGCCTCTTGCCCGACGGTGGCATGGACCTCGCCCGCGGCGTCCACCAGCGCGCCGGCGCCACCCCCGAGGAGCCGCACGGCCCAGCCCAGGGCGCGCTCGGCGACCGTGGCCGAGTCGTGGGGCCGCAGCAGGAGGTCCTCGAGCGCCTCGTGCATGGCCTGTTCCTCCGGCTCCCGCCAGGCCCGGCGGAGCCAGGCCGGGGGCGACACCGCCACGTACATGACCGGCAGCAGCACCATGGCCAGCAGGTAGACGGCGGCCGTGAGGGACGCGGGCGCCTCGTGGCCGATGGCCAAGCCCACACCCAGGATGAACACGACGAGGGCGGCGACCCCGCCGTAGAAGGTGCTCAGGCCGCGCAGCCGGGCGCGCTGGACGCGAGGCCGGGTCGACGACAGGCGCCAGAAGCGGACCGCGGGCTCGAGCACGCACGCAGCCCACAGGGCCAGCAGGGCGGCCGCCGCGAGCCGGGCCGAACCGGCGGCGGTGACGGCGGGATCGGGCCCCCGGTCGCGGGCCGCGAGCACGATGGCGGTCGTTGCCGCCATGGTCGCCCCGGCAGCGACCAGCGCACCCCGGCGCAGCGGCAGGAAGGCGTGGCGGGCCGCCAGCGCCGCCAGGCCGGAACAGGCGAAGGCGACGATCGTGGCGTCGACCAGCGGGCCGGGGTGGCCGGTCGCGTCCGAGATCCGGTTGAGGGCCACGACGAAGGCCAGCGCACCGACGGTGACGGCCACGTACAAGAGGCTGCGCTCGCCGTCGAGCCGCCACCGGCGCAGGGTCGCGACCGTGACCACGACCAGCCCAGCGAGGGCGACGAGCCTGAGCGCATCCACCGCCGCCGCCATACGTTCCGACCGTACGGGGGTCGGCCCGACGGAGCCATAGCGCGAACGGGTGGTTCTGACCGTGCTGTCATCCCCCGTTCGGCTCACACCCCCCGGACGGAGGGTGGCGACGGCGGGACGGTCAGCGCTTGGGGCCGCGCCCCGTGCTCTCAGATCATGAACGCCATGGCGCGCACCACGGCCTCGCCCAGGGCACCGTCGCCGTCGATGCGCACCCGACCCTCGGCGAGGGTGGCGTCGGGGTCCCAGCGGCCGTTGCCGAGGCACGTGAACGTCTCGACGTCCATGGTGAGCCGGACCGTCGGCTCGTCGGGCGCCTCGTCGAGCGGGCGGGCCCGGCCCCCCTCGACGCCGATGGCGATGGTCCGGCCCGCGTCGCCCTCGACGGCGAACACGACGGTGGCGCCGTCCGGCGCGCCGGCCTTCTTGCCCACGACGAAGGGCATGGCCAGGGCGCACCGGCCCACGCTGTGCTCGGCGACGGGGCCCTCGAGGTGCCCGGGCCGGCCCGTGGCCCGGCGCATGTCCTGCTCGTGCACCCAGGCGTCGAAGGCGCGGATCGCCAGCAGGTCGCGGACCGTCCCGGGTCCGGTCGGCGTCCACGACTCGGCCGCAAGGCCCTCCTCGCCGAGGGCGTCGAGCTGGGCGATGCGGGCGGCGGTCACCTCCTCGAACTCGGCCAGCACCTTCTCCGGCGGCCACGACCGGCGGTAGTCGACGTCGGCCTCGTTCGCCTGGCCGATCGGGTTCTTCACGTGGCTGGTGTCGGCGGGCGTGTGCGCCGGCCGCTCGCGGCCGAGGAAGCCCACCTCGGGGCCGACCAGGTGCGAGAGCTGGTCCTGCACCGTCCAGCCAGGGCAGTCGGTGGGGCGCTGCCAGTCCTCGGGTCCGAACGTCCGGCAGAGCTCGGCGATCGACGCCCACTCGGTTGCGAGCAGCTCGACGGCGGGGTCACGGGCCATGGTGCGCTCCTAGTCGACGTGGTGTTGGATGGTCTGCCAGCGGCGGGCCCGAAGGTAGGGCTCGAACACCGTCGCGATGTGGCGGTGGTCGGCCGCCGTCTTGGGCGTTCTGAGCTCGTAGAGGTGCGGGAAGCGCCGCCAGGCGAGCACGAGCTCCCACAGGCGCAGGGCCTCGTCGCCGGTCGGGGCGGGGACGACGTTGGGCCCAAACACCACGCCGCCGTCGGAGAAGACGAGCGTGGGCACGCCGAAGGCGCCGTGAGCGCCGGTGACCTCGTCGTGGTCGGCGCGCACGTCGTCGTGGGTGGTGGGGTCCTCGATGGCCTCGGCGACCGTCGCAGCCGGAAGCCCCATCGCCGCGACGTGGGCCTCGGCCCGCTCGCGCTCGAACACGGGCTCGCCCTGCTCGTGGAACGCCCGGCCGATGCGCTCGTACCAGGCGTCGAGCAGGTCGGGGTCCTTGCGGCGCAGCAGCGCGCCGACGCGCATCAGCGACCACCCCCAAGCCCACTCGCGCTCCCAGGGGTGCTTCTTGCCCTCGGGCCGGTTGACCTCCTCGAGGCTGAAGAAGCGCCACCGGATGCGCACCCCGGTGGCGGCGCGCACCTCCCGCATCCAGAGGGAGGTCTGGTAGGCCCACGGGCAGATGGGGTCGAAGTAGAAGTCGACGGCGTCGGGCTGGTCGCTCAGGTCCACGCCGCCATCCTCCCAGCGTGACGTCCCGGCCGTCGAGCACGGTACGCTCATCGACACCTGTCGATAGATGGCCGTCGTCAAGGCCCGGTCGGAGGAGCCCATGGACGTCCGCGAGATCACGGCGTGCTGCGACCCGGTGCTGGCCGCCCCGCTCGACGAGGCCGCCGCCGGCGAGCTGGCGGCGGCGTTCCGCGTGCTCGCCGATCCCGTGCGCCTGCGGCTGCTGAGCCTGGTGGCCAACGCCCCGGGCGGCGAGCTGTGCGCCTGTGACGCCGTCGAGCCGTTGGGCCGGAGCCAGCCCACGGTGAGCCACCACCTGTCGGTGCTCGTCGAGGCCGGCCTGCTCACCCGAGAGAAGCGGGGCCGGTGGGCGTGGTTCCGGGTGGTGCCCGAGCGCCTCGCGGTGCTGCGTGACGCCCTGAGCGGCTGATCGCCCCGCTGGTCAGCCGTCGACGGCGGCGAGGAACGCCCGGATCTCGGCGATCACCCGGTCGGGGTGCTCCTCGTGGGGCAGGTGCCCGCAGGCGTCCAGCTCGACCAACCGGGCGTCGGGGAGACCGCCCGCCAGGCGCCGGCACCGCTCGAGGGGCACGACCCGGTCCTGGGCGCCGGCGATGACGAGCGCCGGGGCCCGCACCTCGTCGAGCCGGTCCACCACCTCGCTGGGGCGCCGCACCAGGCTCATCTCGGTGAGCGCCTCAGCCCAGCCGGGGCCCTGCACCGCCCTCCGGTAGCCGGCGACCACGTCGGGGGTCACCCGGCTCGGGTCGTGCCACGTCCGCCGGAGCGCCCGGGCGAAGGCGGGCGCGCCGAGCCGCAGTCCGGCCGGGAGCAACCGGCGAGCGCCGGGCAGGCGCAGCAGCGCCGCCACCGCCGGGGGCGGCCCCGACGCCACGACGGCCGGAGCGAGCAGGCCGAGGGCGGCGACCCTGCCGGGATGGGCGAGGGCCACGTCGAGGGCGACGAGTGCACCGGCTGAGTGCCCGACGAGGGCCGCCCGGTCGACACCGGTGCCGTCGAGCACCGCGACCGTGGCCCGCACGGCCGCCTCGGCCGTGTAGGGGTTGCGTGCTTCGTCGCCGTCCCACGCGGCCCGTGCGGGCCGGGCGGAGCGGCCGAACCCG
>SIRW01000034.1 GCA_004366205.1 Actinomycetota bacterium
GCCACCCGCGCCGCCCGCAGGCCCCGGGCTCGCAGGGCCTCGAGGTCGCCCGCGGCCTGGGCCTGCTTCAGGGTGGCGAAGCCGTACGGCCGGCCCGGGATGGGCACGTCCTCGGGGTCGTCGCCGACGACCTGCACGAACACGCCCGTGGGCGGGCCGCCCTTGTGGAGCTGGCCCGTCGAGTGCAGGAACCGCGGCCCGAGCCCGAGGGTCGTGGCGACGCCGAGCTCGTCGCGCAGGGCGACGCGGGCCCGCTCGAGGCGCGCCACCAGATCGGACCGCGGGTCGACGTAGGCCTGGATGGCGAGGTAGTCCCCCGGCCGGACCTGCCCGAGCAGCCGATCGAGCGGCTCGGGCTCGATGGCCGGGACGCCCGCCTCCAGCACCCGGGCGGTCGCCTCCTTTGCGGCGGCCACGTCGGGCTGGTCGAAGGGGTTGCTGCCGAGCACCGCTCCGGCGACGGCCGTCGCCACCTCCCAGCGCACGACCTCGGCGCCGAGGTCGAGCGGGTCACCCCACCAGGGCAGGTCGAGCACCGGATGACCGGCGGCGGCGAGCTCGTCGAGGCGCGTGCGTCCGGCGCCGTAGGCCACGAAGAGCCGGTCGGCGCCGTAGACCGACAGGTCGCCGACCGGTTCGCCCACGACGGGCAGCACGCCGCGGCCGTGCTTGCCGGTGGACTCGGCGACGAGCTGCTCGAGCCACAGGCCGAACGTCTCGACCTCGGCGGGCAGCACGAGGGTCAGCTTGTCGCGCCCGGCGCGCGCCGCCGCGCCCATCGCCGCACCCAGGCGCAAGCCCGGTGCGTCGGGCCCCGCGCCCGGCCCGCAGGCGAGCAGCATCCGGCCGGCGCGGGCGAGGAGCTCCTCCACGTCGACGCCGATGAGGGCCGCGGGCACCAGGCCGAACCACGACAGCGCCGAGTACCGGCCCCCGATGTCGGCCCGGTTGAGGTACAGCCGGCGGAACCGGTCCCGGGTGGCGCGGTCCGCGAGCGGCGAGCCGGCGTCGGTGACGGCCACGAAGCGGTCGGGCCGGCGCACCCGCTCCCAGAAGTACGCGAGCTGGCTGGTGGTCTCGATCGTCGAGCCCGACTTCGACGACGCCACGAACAGGGTCCGATCCAGGTCGAGCTCCTCGCCGGTGCGCCGGACGGCGGCAGGGTCGGTGGTGTCGAGGACGTGCAGCCGCAAGCGGTCGTCGGCGACCCCGAAGGTGCGGGCGAGGACCTCGGGGAAGAGGCTGGAGCCGCCCATCCCCATGAGCACCACGTCGGTGAGCCCGTCGCCCAGGACCTCGTCGACCAGCCGCTCGAGCTCGGGAAGCTGCATCTCCATCTGGGCCGGGCTGAGGAGCCACCCCAGCCGATCGCGCACCTCGGTGGGGTCGTCCTGCCACAGGCGGTGGTCGCGGTTCCACATGCGGTCGAGGGCTCGGGCCGCCACGAGGTCGGCGTGGGCGGCCGCCGTCGGGCCGGCGACCGCCGCCAGGCGCTCCCGGGGCCGCGGCAGGGGGGCGCCGAGCCGCTCGACCCGGGTGGTGACGGCATCGAGGAGCCGGGCGCGGGCCCAGCCCGTCCGCTCGGTGGCGTCACGCTCGAGGTCCGCCAGCACCCGGTCGAGGTCGACGCCGGCGGCGCGCACCGCGGCCAGGACCGAGTCGGCGTCGTCGGGGGCGGGCCGGCGCGTGCCGGCGCCGTCCAGGCCGGCGACGGCTTCGAGGTGACCGGCAGCGAGGACGGCGACGGTGTCCGGCACGGCGAGGGGCGCGAGCAGGTCGGCGTCGCCGGCTGTGCCGTCGGGCGGGAGGAGGTCGGTGAACGCGACCCACACGGGACGGGTCGCGCCGGGGTCGCCCCGACGGTCGCCCGCGAGGACCTCGTCCACCGCACGGCGGATGCCGAGCGCGACGGCCGGGCCGGCGGCGGCGGCCAGCTCGCCCACCGGCGGCGCGACGGCGGCGTCGATGCGGCCGGCGGGGACGGCGAGCAGGAGGGCGACGTCGGGGCTCATGCCGGCATCGGCGCGCCGGGCCAGCCCCCGCTGCCACGAGGTCGCCAGGGCGACCGCCCGCGCCGGTACGCACACGGGAGCGACGCACACAGGTACGCCCTCGGCGGCGAGCTGCTCGAGGGCGGCGTCGAGCCCGGCGATGCCGGACGGCAGCTCGACCATCACGTTCGGACGACCGGCGGCGGCGCGGGCGTCCCGGGCGGCGTCGAGCACGTCGTCGTCGTCGCCGCCGGGTCCCGCGGCCGGCGCCACGCACACCCAGCCCGTGGCCCCCGCGGGCGACTCGTAGGCCGGGGCGAGGGTCTCGGCGGCGGCGCCGGCGTCGGCGACCACGAGGGCCCGCGCCAGCTCGGCGGGGTCGTCGATCCCCTCGTCGCGCCACGCCGCGAGCGCGTCGTCGTGGAGGCCGGCGGCCACCGCCCGCTCCAGCACGGTGGGACCGAGCACCGCTCCCGTGACCCGGCGCGCCCGCACCAGGCGCTCGAGGCCGCCCGCCTCGAGCAGGCCCCGGTGCAGGTCGGCGACCCAGATCGCCTGCCCCGCCTCCACGAGCTCGTCGACCACACCCATGCGCCGAGCACCCTACCCACCGCCCCCCGGCCGGCGCCCGGGGCGTGGCTCACCCGGCGGCGACGGCGGCGGCGGCCCGGGCGGCGGCGTCGAGCGTGCGGTCGAGCTCGGTCGGGCCGTGGGCGAGGCTCGGGAAGGCCGCCTCGTAGGCGCCGGGCGCGAGGGCGACGCCCCGTTCGAGGAGGGCGTGGAACAGCCGGGCGTAGAGCCCCGTGCCGGCGGCCGCCTTGGCACCGTCGTAGTCGGATACGGGGTCGGCGGTGAGGAACAGGCCGACCAGTGACCGCACGGACGGCACCTGCACGGGCAGGCCGGCGCCGGCGATGGCGTCGGTCAGCCCGGCGGCGAGCCGGGCGGCGGTGGCGGTGAGCGCCTCGAAGGCGCCGGCGTCCAGCTCGGCGAGCACGGCCAGGCCCGCGGCGGTGGCGAGGGGGTTCCCCGACAGGGTGCCGGCCTGGTACACGGGCCCGAGCGGGGCCAGGTGCTCCATCACCTCGCGCCGGCCGCCGAAGGCGCCGACCGGCAGGCCCCCGCCGATGACCTTGCCGAAGCACCACAGGTCGGGGCGCACGCCGAACACCTCCACCGCTCCGCCCCGGGCGATGCGGAAGCCGGTGATCACCTCGTCGAACAGCAGCAGCGCGCCGACGCGGTCGCACTCGGCGCGCAGGCCCTCGAGGAACCCCGGCGCGGGCGGGACCAGGCCCATGTTGGCGGCGACGGGCTCGACGACCACGACGGCGACGTCGCGGTCGAGCTCGGGCACGACGTTGTAGGGCGCCACGACGGTGTCGGCGACCGCTCCGGCGGTGACGCCGGCGGAGCCGGCCAGGCCCTGGTTCGCCACCCCGCTGCCCCCCTCGGCGAGCAATGCGTCGCTGTGCCCGTGGTAGCAGCCCGCGAACTTCACGACCGTGTCGCGCCCGGTCGCTCCCCGCGCCAGGCGGATCGCGCTCATGGCCGCCTCGGTACCGCTGGAGACGAGCCGCACGAGCTCGAGCCCCGGCACCCGCTCGCACAGCGCCTCGGCGAGCAGCACCTCGTTGGCGGTGGGCGCCCCGAAGGTGGTGCCGCCGGCCGCAGCGGCGCGCACGGCCTCGACCACCTTGGGGTGGGCGTGCCCGAGGATCGACGCGCCGTAGGACTGGACGTAGTCGATGTACTCGCGCCCCTCGACGTCCCAGACCCGCGCCCCCTCGGCCCGGGCGACGAAGTAGGGCGCGCCGCCGACGGACCGGAACGAGCGCACCGGCGAGTTCACCCCGCCGGGGATGACCCGCTGGGCGCGCCGGAACAGCGCCTCGTTCGACTCGCCGGTCACGACCCGAGGCCCTCGGCGACGGCGCGCGCCCAGTAGGTGAGGATGACGTCGGCGCCCGCCCGGCGGATGGCCGTCAGGTGCTCGAGGGCCACCGCGTCGCCGTCGATCCAGCCCCGCTCGGCGGCCGCCGCGACCATGGCGTACTCCCCCGACACGTGGTAGGCCGCGACCGGCAGATCGACGCGGTCGCGCACCGCGGCGATGACGTCGAGGTAGGCGAGGGCGGGCTTCACCATCACCAGGTCGGCGCCCTCGGCCACGTCCAGGCGAACCTCCTCCAGCGCCTCGCGCCGGTTCGCGGGGTCCTGCTGGTAGGCCTTGCGGTCGCCCCCGCCGGCGATGGTGACGTCCACGGCCTCGCGGAACGGTCCGTACAGGGCCGAGGCGTACTTGGCGGCGTAGGCGAGGATCGCCGTCTCGCCGTGGCCCGCGCCGTCGAGGCCGGTCCGGATGGCGGCCACCTGCCCGTCCATCATCCCCGACGGAGCGACCACGTCGGCACCGGCCTCGGCCTGGGCGACGGCGGCCGCGGCGTAGCGCTCGAGGGTGGCGTCGTTGTCGACCGTGCCGTCGGGGCGCAGGACGCCGCAGTGGCCGTGGTCGGTGTACTCGTCGAGGCACAGGTCGGCCATGAGCACGAGGCGGTCCCCCACCTCGTCGCGTAGGTCGCGCAGCGCGACCTGCACGATGCCGTCGGGGTCCCAGGCGCCCGAGCCCTCGGCGTCCTTGGTGGCGGGCACGCCGAAGATGATCACGGCGGGCACGCCGAGGTCGGCGAGCTCGGCGACCTCCTTGCGCAGCGACTCGCGGGTGTGCTGCACCACACCCGGCAGCGACGAGATCGGCCGGGGTTCGTCGATGCCCTCCCGCACGAACAGCGGCGCCACCAGGTCGTCGACCGACAGCCGGGTCTCGGCCACGAGCCGGCGCAGGGCCGGCGTCCGCCGCAGCCGGCGCATCCGTCGGGCGGGGAAGGCGGCGCGCACGGCTCCATCCTCCCACCGCCGCGGCGCACGACGCACCTCAGCGGGTGGCGATCGTCCTGGCGTCGTTGGTCCCGCAATCCGGGAGCAACCACGCCAAGACGCGGTTCCCCCGGCTCAACGGGCGCCGAAGTGGTCCGCGAGTGCGGCGACGAGGGCGGGGACGGTGTGGGTGGCGGGCACGACGGCCACGGTGAGGCCGAGCTCGCGGGCGGTGGCCGCGGTGACCGGGCCGATGCACGCCACGACCGGCGGGACGGCGTCGGCGCCGGCGACGGCGACCCAGCTCCGGACCGTGGACGACGACGTGAAGGTGATGGCGTCCGCCGCCCGGACCGCGGCGCGCTGCTCCGCCGTGGGTGGTGGCGCCGCGACGGTGCGGTACGCCACGGCGACGTCGACGTCCCAGCCCTTCGCCCGCAGGCCCTCGGCCAGCACGTCCCGTGCCCGGGCCGCCTGGGGCAGCAGCACCCGCCCGCCGTGGGCTCCTGCCCGCGGGAAGGACTCCACCAGGCCCTCGGCGACGTGGTCGTCGGGCACGAGGTCGGGCTCGACACCGTGCTCGGCCAGCGCCGCGCCGGTGCCCGGCCCGATGGCGGCGATGCGGGGTGCCCGCCGCGGGATCGAGACGATCGGGGGGATCCGGTCCGGCTCGGCGGCGCCGGCGTGATCGGCACCCGAGGCGGCGCGCACCGCGGCGGCCCAGCGGTGGGCGGCGTTGGCCGAGGCGAGCACGACCCAGTCGTAGGCACCGTCGCGCAGGCGGGCGGCCGCGGCCCGCAGCGCCGCGCCGCCGTCGTCGGGCTCCGCGACGGTGATCGCCGGCACCACGACCGGCTCGGCGCCCCGCTCGCAGAGCAGCGCCACCAGCGTGCCGGCCTGCTCGGCCGCTCGGGTCACCACCACGCGCCTCCCCGCCAGCGGTCGGGTGCCCGGGCTGGGCATCAGGCCCCTTCGGCCCGGCCGGCGGCCTCGGCGAGCAGGTGCGCGCCACCGCGGTCGAGCAGGTGGCGGGCCGCGGCCTGGCCGAGGGCGGCCGGGTCGGAACCGTCGGCGGTGTGGCGGAGCACGACGCGGCCGTCCAGGGTGGCGAGCACCGCCCGCAGCCGCAGCCCCGCGGGTCCCGGCACGGCGTGGGCGCCGGCGGGCAGGTCGCACGCCCCACCGAGGGTGGCGAGGAACGCCCGCTCGGCCTCGACCGCCCGGCGCGAGGGACCGTGGTCGATGGCGGCGAGCAGGTCACGGGTGGCGGTGTCGTCGGCGCGGCACTCGACCGCCAGCGCCCCCTGGGCGACCTGGGGGACGACGAGGCGGGGGTCGAGCAGCTCGGCCGCCCGGTCCAGCAGGCCCAGCCGCTCGAGCGCCGCCGCGGCCACCACGGCGGCGTGCACCTCGGTGGCCCGCCGCAGGCGGGTCTCGATGTTGCCCCGCAGACCCCGGAAGGTGAGGTCCGGGCGCAGGTCGGCCAGCTGGGCGCGCCGCCGCACCGACCCGGTGGCCACCGTCGCACCGGCGGGGAGGTCCTCGAGGCGCCCACCGACGAGGGCGTCGCGGGGGTCCCCGCGCTCGGGCACGGCGGCGATCACCAGGCCCGGTGGCTGCAACTCGGGCGACGAGGGCAGGTCCTTCGCCGAGTGCACGGCGACGTCGGCCCGGCCGTCGAGCACCGCCTGCTGCACCTCGGCGGCGAACACCCCCCTCCCGCCGATCGCCCAGATCGGCCGGTCCTGGGTGCGGTCGCCCTCGGTGTGGACGATTACGGGCTCGACCGCGACGCCGGGGTGGGCGCCCGTGAGCAGGGCGGCGACGTGATCGGTCTGCCACCGGGCGAGGGCGCTGCCCCTGGTGGCGGCGCGCAGGGTGCGGGTGCCCACCGGCGCCGCGGCTACAGGTCGAACAGCTCGCGCAGCGCCTCGGCGAGGCGCTCGCCCCGCGGCGTGCCGGCGGCGTCCTTGAGGCGCACCGTGGGCTCGTGGAGCAGCTTGGCCAGCACGGCGCGGGTGACGGCGTCGACGGCCGCCCGGTCGGTGGGCTCGAGGCGACGCCCGAGCCGTTCGGCCTCGGCCGCCCGCAGCTCCTCGAGTCGCGTCCGCAGCGACGCCACCAGGGGCGCGGCCGCCCGGGCCATGGCGGCGTCGAGGTAGCGGTCGACCTCCTCCTCGACGATCTCCCGTACCCGGGCGACCTCGCGCCGGCGCTCGGCCAGGCCGGCCTCGGTGAAGGCGCGGAGGTCGTCCATGTCGAGCAGGGTGAGGCCGGGCAGGTCGGCGGCCGACGGGTCGACGTCGCGGGGCACGGCGACGTCGACGATGAGCAGCGGCCGGGCCTCGCGGGCGGCGGTGACCAGCGCCAGGTCGTCGCGCTCGAGGAGGATGCCGGGCGCACCGGTGGACGTGAGCAGCACGTCGGCGTGCACGAGCGCCTCGCCCGCGTCCTCGAGCCGCAGGGGCCGGGCGCCGTAGCGCTCGGCCAGCTCGACGGCCCGTTCCCAGGTGCGGTTGGCCACGACGAGCTCGGTGGGTCCGGTGGCGTCGAGGGCGGCGAGCATCCCCTCGCCCATGTCGCCCGCGCCCAGCACCAGCACGCGCTTGTCAGCGAGCGTGCCGAGGCGCTCGGTGGCCAGCACCACGGCGGCCTGCGAGACCGACGTGATGTGCCGGCCGATGGCGGTCTCGGTGCGGGCCCGCTTGCCGACCTCGACCGCCCGGCGGAACAGCATGTTGGTCACGGGGCCGGCGGCGCCCTCCCGGCGGGCGGTGTCCCATGCGCTCTTCACCTGGCCGAGGATCTCGCTCTCGCCGAGCACGGCGGAGTCCAGACCGGCGGCCACCGAGAACAGGTGGGTGACGGCCGCGGCGTCGTGGAACGTGTAGAGGTGGTCGCTGAGCTCCTCGGGCGCGAGGCCACCCGCCCGGGCCAGGGCGTCGCGCACGTCCTGGCTGGCCCCGTGGAACCGCTCCGCGAGGACGTAGACCTCGCTGCGGTTGCACGTCGACAGCACCACGGCCTCGCGCACGTGCGGGCGGGACCGAAGGTCGTGCAGCACCTTGGGCAGATCGGACGCGGCGACGGTGGTGCGCTCGAGCAGGTCGAGCGGGCCCGTGCGGTGGTTCAGGCCGATGACGATGACCGACACGTCCGGTCGCGCTCCCTGGGGGTCGGGGCTGGCTCGGGTCCAGCATCCCCGAGGCTAGCGGGTCGTGCCAAGTCGGTCAGGAGGGCGGCGCGCTCCCGTCCGGCGCTGCTGGTAGAAGCTCAGGATCTGCAACTCGACGGCGAGGTCGACCTTGCGCACCGACACGTCGTCGGGCACGGTCAGCACGGTCGGCGCGAAGTTGAGGATCGACCGCACGCCGGCGGCGACGAGGGCGTCGGCCACCTCCTGGCCCGCAGCGGCCGGCGTGGCGATGATGCCGATGGCCGCGCCGGTCTCCGCGACGATGGCAGGCAGGTCCTCGAGGTGGCGCACGGTGAGCGCGCCGACCTGCTCGCCGACCTTCGAGCGGTCGGCGTCCACCAGGGCCGCGACGGGGAAGCCCCGGTCCGAGAAGCCCCGGTAGTTGGCGAGGGCGTGGCCCAGGTTGCCGACCCCGACGATGACGACCGGCCAGTCGTGGGTGAGGCCGAGCTCGCGGCTCATCTCGAAGAGCAGGTACTCGACGTCGTAGCCCACGCCGCGCGTGCCGTAGGAGCCGAGGTGGGAGAGGTCCTTGCGAACCTTGGCGGCGTTCACCCCGGCGAGCTCGGCGAGGCGCTCCGACGAGATCGTCGGCACCCGCTGCTCGGCCAGGTCGTAGAGGATCCGCAGGTACACGGGGAGCCGGGCGACGGTTGCCTCGGGGATCCTGCGTCCGCCCTGCTCCATGGCGGGGTGAGCGTAGTTCGTCTCGTGCCTCGATTCACAAGCCGCCGGGCCGAACGGCAAGCTCAGCGCAGCGAGCGCCGTAGCACCTTGCCCCCGAGCCCGTGGGGCAGCTCGTCGACGATCTCGACGGCGGTCGGGCACTTGTAGCCGGCGAGGCGCGTCGCGGTGTGGGCGATCACCTCGTCCTCGTCGAGCTCGACACCGGGTGCGGCCACCACGAACGCCTTCACCGCCTCGCCCGAGTACGGGTGGGGCACGCCGACGACGCCGGCGGCCTGGATGCCCGGATGCTCGATGAGGGCCTCCTCGACCTCCGCCGGGTAGACGTTGAAGCCCGACACGATGATGAGGTCCTTGGCCCGGTCGACCAGGTAGAGGTAGCCGTCCTCGTCGGCCACGGCCATGTCGCCGGTGCGCAGCCAGCCGTCGGGGGTGAGGGCGGCGGCCGTCGCCTCCTCGTCCTCCCAGTAGCCCGGGAACACGTTCGGCCCCTGCACCCAGATCTCGCCGGCGTCGCCCAGGAGGGCGTCCTCGCCGTCGGCGTCGACGAGCCGGACCCGCACGCCGGGCACGGGGCGGCCCACGCTGCCCAGGCGCACGTCGGCGCCGACCGAGGAGGTCACGACCGGGCTCGCCTCGGTGAGCCCGTAGCCCTCGGCGATGGTGAGGCCGAAGCGCTCCTGGATCGTGCGGGCGGCCTCGACCGGGAGCCGGGACGCTCCCGACGCGGCGAGGCGCACCCCGGCGAAGGTGTCGGCCGGCAGATCGGGCATGGACGCCCACGCCACCCACATGGGCGGGGCGCCGGCCAGGACGGTGACGCCTTCGGAGCGGATCGCCGCCGCCGCGCTGGCCGGGTCGAAGCGCTCCGCCAGCACGAGGCGGGCGCCGGCGGCGAGGGTCATGCCCAGCACGACGTTCAACCCGAAGATGTGGAACATGGGCAGCACGCCGTAGCTGACGTCGTCGGGCGACAGCGCCCGCCCGGGCACCTGCTGCACCTGCTCGATGTTCGCGAGCAGGTTGCCGTGGGTGAGGCACGCCGCCTTCGGGTGCCCAGCGGTGCCAGCGGTGAAGATCAGCACGGCGAGGTCGTCGGGTGCGCGCTCGACCATGGGGGCGGGTTCGCCTTCGAGCAGCTCGTCGAGGTCGAGGGCGCCCTCGAGACCGGCGCCGGGCGGCGCGATGACGGTCGCGAGAGTGGGCACCGCGGCCCGGTCGACCTCGGCGAAGGCCCGGGCGCCGACGGGTCCGACGACGGCGGCCCGCACGCCGACCGCCGCCAGCTCGCGGGTGAGCTCGGCGGCGGGGCTGCCCGGGTTCAGCGGGACGGCGACGGCACCGGCGCCGAGCGCCGCCAGGTAGCCGAGGACGAACGTGCGGTTGTTGGCGCAGACCAGCGCGACCCGGTCGCCGGTGGCCACGCCGGCGTCGCCCAGGGCGCCCCGCAGGGCCTCCACCTGGGCGCGCAGCTCGCCGTAGGTGGTGGACGCCCCCCGGCTGGTGAGGGCCACCGCCCCGTCGGGGTGACCGTCGAGGATGCTCGCCAGGTTCACGGCCGGTCACGTTAGCCAGGCGCCCGCACGCTCGGGAGCCCTGACCCCGATGGGACCACCCGCCGTGACGGGGTGACTAGTTCGTTCTGACTATTTGCTGAATAGTCATCAAGAGCCATGCCGTCATGGCCCGATACCTCCTGTGGCGATCAACACCAGGAGGGGTCAGACAGATGCGGATCGCACGGCTCATCGCACTCAGCACCGCAGTCGCCGTGGCGCTCACCCTGTTCGTAGCCGGCCCGGCCGCCCAGGCCAGCGGCAACGACGCCGCCGCCCTGGTCACCAAGCTGAACCAGCTGCGAGCCCAGCAGGGCCTGCCCCCCCTGACCGTCGACGCCGAGCTGACCGGGATCGGTCAGCGCTGGGCCCAGCACATGGCCCAGAACGGCACCCTCGCCCACAACCCCGACTTCTCCGCCCAGGTGACCCAGCAGTGGCTGAAGCTGGGCGAGAACGTCGGGACGGGCGGGAGCGCCGACAGCATCCACCAGGCGCTGGTCAGCAGCGCCGCCCACTACCGCAACATGGTCGACCCGGCCTTCACCCACGTCGGCGTCGGCGCCGTGTGGTCAGGCGGGACGCTCTGGGTCTCGCAGCAGTTCATGCGCCTCGAGGCGTCGGCAGATCCTGCGCCTGCCGCCGCCCAGCCGGCTCCCTCCCCGGCTCCCGCGCCTGCTCCCTCGCCTGCCGCGAGCCCCGAGCCCGCCCCCACGGCGCCCGCCGCGCCGGCCCCGGTCGCTGCTCCCGCCGCCCCCCAGGCGGGAGCAGCGCCGGGCGCCGCCTCCAGCGCCGAGCCCGCCGCGCCGGTCGCCGGCGACGGCGCCGGCCTGCGGGTGGTCCGGGCCCTCGAGCCCCTGCGGGCGCTCGACGGCGGCCTCCAGCAAAGGACGTAAAGGGCCGGCCCGATCGGGCCGATACCGGAACCAGCACGCAACCCACGAAAAGGCAACCCCGGGGAAACCCGGGAGACGCAAAGCCACGGGCCTACCGGGAGCGAGCTCCCCATGGCAGCCGGGCCGCCGAACGGGGGCCGCCTCGGCCCTCGCCACGAGGAGACCGAGATGCGCAAGGCCCTGCTCATCGCAGCAGTCGTGTTGGGACTGGCCCTGGGGGGCCTCGCTCCCGCCCCCGCTGCCGCCAGCGTCGACGCCGGCGCCGAGGCCGGCTTCGTGGCCCACATCAACGCTTTGCGGGCCTCGAAGGGTCTGGCGCCCCTGACCGTCGACGCCGAGCTCACCCGGATCGGCCGGGCGTGGGCCCAGACGATGGCCGACGAGGGCCGGATCTGGCACAACCCGGGGTTCTCGGCGCAGGTCACCGCCAACTGGCGGCTGCTCGGCGAGAACGTGGGCATGGGCGGCAGCGTCCCCTCGCTCCACGACGCGTTCGTCGCCAGCCCGTTGCACTACAAGAACCTCGTCAACCCCGAGTTCACCCACATCGGCGTCGGCGTGGTGGTCGCCTCCGACGGGCGCCTCTTCACCTCGCATCAGTTCATGGCGCTGTTCCCCGAAGCCGCCCCCGCTCCGGCGCCCGCGCCGGCCCCGGCGCCCGCCCCCGCTCCGGCGGCGACGCCGGTGGCCACCGCCCCCGCTCCCGCGCCGGCCGCCGCCGGCACCGGGCCGGCCGATGACGCCACCCCGGTCGAGCCCCGCCTCGACGGCGTGCTGTCGGGGCTCCGCCTCCTCGACGACGCCGCCTGACCGACCGCGCACCACACTGGTGCGGTGAGCCCGGCCATCGAGACCCACGAGCTGTGCCGCTCGTTCGCCGGCGTGGCCGCCGTCGACGGGCTCACGCTCGACGCCCGGCCCGGTGAGGTGCTCGCCCTGCTCGGCCCCAACGGTGCGGGCAAGACGACCACGGTCCGGCTGCTCGACGGCGTGCTGCGGCCCGACCGCGGCTGGTCGCGCGTCCTCGGCGCCGACCCCGCCGTCGACGGTGACGCCGTCCGGCGCCGCACCGGGGTGCTCACCGAGGCCGCCGGCCTCGACGATCGGCTCAGCGGGGTCGAGAACCTGGTCCTGCCCGCCCGGGTGCGGGGCATCGACGAGGCGACCGCGACCCGGCGCGCCCACGAGCTGCTGGGCCGGCTGGGGGTCGCCGCCCTGGCCGAGCGCGCCGTGCGGGGCGCGTCGACCGGCGAGCGCAAGCGCATCGCCCTGGCCCGGGCCCTGCTGCACGAGCCCGAGGTGCTGTTCCTCGACGAGCCCACCTCGGGCCTCGATCCGGTGGCGGCCCGGGACGTGGTCGAGCTGCTCGCCACGCTCGCCGGTGAGCACGGCCGCACGGTGGTGCTCTGCACCCACCACCTGGCCGAGGCGGGACGGCTCGCCCACCGGGTCGCGGTGCTCGACCGGGGCCGGCTGCTCGCGTTCGGCCGGCCCGCCGACCTGGCCGCCGAGCTGTGGCCCGGTGTCGAGGCCGACCTCGACCTGGGCGGCGCCGCCGCGCCCGCCACGCTGGCCGCGCTGCGGTCGGTGCGGGGGGTGCTCGACGTCGCTCTCACCGTCGACGGCGCCCGGGTACGGGTCGAGGGTCGCGACGTCCTTCCCGCCGTCGTGGCCGCGCTCGTCGCCGTCGAGGTACCGGTCTACGGCGCCGTGACCCGGGCGCCCAGCCTGGAGGACGTCTACTTCGCCCTGCACAGCCAGGCCGTCCCGGCGGTGCCACCCCCGGCCGCCGGCGTGCCCCGGGCGCCGTCGAGCCCCGCGGAGCCACGGACGTGACCGGCCGGGCCCCCGCCGTCGACCGGGCCGCGGTGCGGGCGCTGCTGCGGCGCGACCTCGTCGCCGTCCGGCGCTCGAAGGCCGTCGTCATCCCCATGCTCATCGTGCCCGTCCTGCTGCTGGTGGTCCTGCCGCTCTTGATCGGGCTGGGTGCCCGGGGGGCGCCCGCGCCCGACCTGACCCGCTTCCTCGACTCGCTGCCGGGCGACCTGGCCGCCCCCATCGCCGGGCTTCCCAGCCACGAGCAGCTCGTCGTGCTGGTGCTCGGCTACCTGCTCGCGCCGCTGTTCCTGATCGTGCCGCTCATGGTCTCGAGCGTGCTGGCCGCCGACGCCTTCGCCGGCGAGAAGGAGCGCCGCACGATGGAGACCCTGCTGCACCTGCCGGTGCGGGACCGGGACCTGTTCCTCGCCAAGCTCCTCGGCGCCTTCCTCCCCGCCGTGGCGATCTCGTGGCTCGGGTTCCTCGCCTTCGCCGTGGTGGCCAACACCGTGGCCTGGCCGGTGCTCGGGCGCATCTTCGTGCCCACGCCCATGTGGCTGGTGATGATCCTGTGGGTCGGTCCGGCCGTCGCCGCGCTCGGTCTCGGCGTCATGGTCCGGGTCTCCGCCCGCGCCCGCACGACCCAGGAGGCCAACCAGCTCGGCGGCGCCGTCGTGCTGCCCCTCATCTTCCTCGCCGTGGGCCAGTCCTCCGGGCTGCTGCTCGTCACGCTGCCCGTCGCCCTCGGCGTGGGCGCCGGGTTGTGGGCCATCGCCGTCCTGCTCCTCGGGCGGGGCGCAAGGCGCTTCACCCGGGACCGGCTGGCCGCCTCGGTCTGAGGCCCCGCCGGCCCGAGGCCGCGGCGGCCCGAGAGCCCTGGGGTAGCCTCGCGGGGCCATGGAGGCAGCCGTGCGGGTGATGGTCGTCGATGACACCGACCACGTGCGGCGCATGCTGCGCTCGATGCTCGAGCTCGACGGGTTCGAGGTGGTGGCCGAGGCCGCCGGAGGTCACGAGGCCATCGAGGTGATCGACGCCGCCGACCCCGACGTGGTGGTCATCGACTACCGCATGCCCGACCTCGACGGCCTCGATGTGGCCCGCCGCATCCGGGACCGCCGGCCCGACCAGGTGCTCATCCTCTACACCGCGTTCCTCGACGACGAGCTGCGCCGGGCGGCCGAGGAGGTCGGCGTGGCCGTGTGCCTCGGCAAGGTCGAGGGGCTGGGCAGCCTCGAGCGCGAGATCAGCCGGCTCTGCGGGTCGATCTTCTAGCCCGCCCCGGCCCTCAGCGGGCGAGGATCACGAGCTGCAGGAACGACGCCCCCACGATGAGCACGAGGAGCACGGCGAGGGCGATGGTCGTCGGCCGCCTCACGACGGCCCCGGGCTGCGGCGCAGCTGCACTGGCGACACCGTACCGGTGGGCTCCCCCGCCGCGTCGCCGTTCCCGTCCCCGTCCCCCGCGGGCACGAGCGTGACCTCGTCGCCGGGACCGAGCCCGAGCTCGAGGGCGGCCGAGCCCCGGTCGGTGGCCACCGACAACAAGCCGTAGGAGTCGACGACGAGGCCCACCTCGCCGGGCTTCAGCTCGGCGTAGGCGCCGGCCCGCCGGGTCAGGCGCCGGCCCCCGGCCCAGCGCAGGGTGACGCCCTCGTCGAGGTGGTCGACCTCGTCGGGGTCGACGTTCAGCTGGCAGTTGCCGAAGCGGTCGACCCACAGCACCTCCCCGACGACGGCGTCGCCCTCGCGCCGGCTCAGGGGCAGCACGCCGGGGAGCAGGCCGGCGGGGTCGACCGCCTCGCCGAGCTCGGCCAGGTCGACGCCGTTGCAGAGGTGGGCGGCGGCCGGCGCGAACACGTCGCGCCCGGCGAACGTCGCGCCCGGCGCCGGGAGGTGGTACTCGGGATCGGTCAGGGCGACGGCCCGGTCGGCGCCCCCCGCCATTGCGACGGCGGGAGCGAGCAGGCCGTTGTCGGGCCCGACGAGCACGCCCTCGCCGCCCGCCACCTCCACGGCGATCGCCCGGCGGTCGGTCCCCACGCCGGGGTCGACGACGGCGAGCACGACCCCGGGCGCCACGTACTGGATGCAGCGGGCGAGCGCCAGGCCGCCCGCCCGCACGTCGTGGGGGGCGATCTCGTGGGTCAGGTCGATGACGGCGGCGTGGGGTGCGATCGAGCGGATCACCGACTTCACGACGCCCACGAACTCGTCGGTGGTGCCGTAGTCGGAGAGGAACGAGACGGTCTCGTGGCGTCGACCCATGCGGGGCCGACGCTACCGCTCGTCAGCCGGCCTCGGTGTACCGACCCGACAGGTAGGCGTCGACGTCGTCCTCCCGGATCCGGTAGGACTTGCCGACCCGGACCGCCCGCAGGTCGCCGGCCTTGATGAGCCGGTAGACGGTCATGGTGGACACACGCATGAGGTCGGCGACCTCGGCCACGGTGAGGAACCGGGCGCGCGCTGGTTGCTGGGCCATGGAATCACCCCTTCTCCGCTTGGTGGCACTGTACGCCAACGTGGCGCGAGGGGGAAGTGTGGAAAAGGTTGTGTACGGCGGCGGCCGGGGTGGGCGGGCTCAGCCGGCGCCGAGCTGGCGGGACCGCTCGGTGGCGGCCGCCACGGCCTCGATGAACGCGGCCCGCACGCCCGCGGCCTCGAGCGCCCGCAGGCCCGCCGCGGTGGTGCCCCCCGGCGAGGTCACCCCGGCCCGCAGGGCCTCGGGCGGCTGGCCGGTCTCGGTGAGCAGGCGGGCGGAGCCCAGGAGCGTCTGGACGGTGAGGGCCGTGGCCACGTCACGGTGCAGGCCGGCGAGCACGCCCCCCTCGATCAGCGCCTCGACCACCAGCATCACGTAGGCGGGGCCCGAGCCCGACAGGCCGGTGACGGCGTCGAGCTGGTGCTCGGGGACCCGCACCACCGTGCCGACCGCCGCCAGCACGCCCTCGGCCCAGGCCAGGTCGTCCTCGCCGGCCCCGGCGCCCGCTGCGATGGCGGCGGCGCCGGCGCCGACGAGCGCCGGGGTGTTGGGCATCGCCCGCACCACGGGCCGGTGCCCGAGCTCGGCCTCGAGCGTGGCCAGGGGGACGCCCGCGGCGACGGACAGCACGCGCGCGACCCCGGCGGCGGCGACCGCCCGGCACGCCGCGGGCACGTCGCCGGGCTTCACGGCGATGACCGCCCCGTCGGCGCGCACGGGCTCGGCGGCGACGGTGACCCCGGCGAAGCGGGCGGCCAGCTCGTCACGCCGGGCGGCGACCGGTTCGGCCACGGCGAGCTCGGCCGCGCCCGCCCAACCGGCGTCGAGCAACCCACCGAGCAGGGCCTCGCCCATCCGCCCGCCCCCCACGATCACCAGCCGTGCCGTCACGGCCAGCAGGCTACGCGAGGCCGTCTGGCGGGCGGGCGGAATCTGGCCCCTCCCCGGATCGAGTCTGGTTATGCTACCTCGAGGACGCCGAACCCGGGGCCGAGCTCGTGGCGGGTCTCCTCGAGCGAGCGCGGCCACTGATGTCTTGGATCAACTTGGGCGAGGTCCACTACGTGCTGCGGAGGGAGCACGGCGAGGAGGCCGCAGCCGAGGCCGTGCGCGACCTCCGGCGGGTCATCGACGCCCGGCTCCCGGACGTGCGGCTCGTGGTGGCGGCCGCCAGGATCAAAGCCGACCACCCGCTCGCCTGCGCCGACGCCTTCGCCGCTGCGCTCGCCGTGGCAGCGGACGCTCCCCTGTGGACCGGCGACCCCGAGCTCCTGGTGGACGGTGCGCCCTGGCGCTGGCGCGACCTGCGCACCGGGGCATGAAGGGCTAGGGCAGGTAGCGCCGGGGGTTCTGGGGGTTGCCGTTCACCCGCGTCTCGAAGTGCAGGTGCGGGCCCGTGGAGTTGCCGGTGGACCCGACGTAGCCGATGACCGCACCCCGGCTGACGCTGCTGCCGTTGCCGGCGGCGACGCGGCTCATGTGGGCGTAGACCGTGGTGAACCCCCCACCGTGGTCGATCACCACGGTGTTGCCGTAGCCGCCCATCCAGCCCGAGTGGATCACCCGACCGCTCTGGGCGGCGACGATGGGCCGCCCGGTGGGCGCCGAGATGTCGATGCCGGCGTGCAGGCGGCCCCAGCGCTGGCCGTACTCGCTGGTGACGACGCCCCGGAGGGGCCACACCAGCCCGCTGGCCGAGACGGGGCCGGTGCTGACGACCTGGCCGCGGCGAGCCCGCTCCTGCTCGGCGATGAGCCGGGTGAGGCGGCCCTCCTCGGCGGCGAGGGCGTCGGCCTCCCGGCGGAAGTCGGCGATCCGGCGGTCGAGCTCGGCCCGGGCCTGGGCCTGGGCGGCCCGGCTGGCCTGGAGCTCGCCGAGGCGGGACTCGGCGGCCTCGCGGCGCTGGCGGGCCCGCTCGGCGGCGGCGAGGTTCTCGGCCTCGAGCACCTCGAGGTCCTCGGCCGCGGCCCGCAGCTGGTCGACCAGGTCCTGGTCGTTGGCCGAGACCTGTTGCAGCAGCACCTGGCGCCGGCTGGCCTCGCCGAAGTCGCTGCTGTCGAGCAGCTGCTCGAGCTCGTCGCCGCCGGGCTGGATGTAGGCGTCAACGGCCCGCTCGACGAGGAGCTGGCGGAGCTCGACCGTGCGCTGGCGGGTGGCGGCGAGGCGCCGCTGGGTCTCGGCCACCTCGGCCTCAGCGGCGGCGAGGGCCTGGCGGGCCGCGGCGACGTCGGCCTGCTGCGCCTGGATCAGGCCATCGAGCCGGGCGACGGCCGCGGCGAGCTGCTGGTCGTTCGAGCGCAGGGTGTCGATCTGGCGGGCGACGTCCGCCCGCTGCTGGCGGGCCCGTTCACGCTGGCTCCGGGGGTCCGCCGAGGCCGCCAGCTCCGGTGCGACGAGTCCGACGACCAGGAGCAGGACGACGAGGGCGATGGGGGCGCGTGCGCGTGCAGCGGTCATGCGGTGGGAGTGGATGCGTGCCTTGCCCGTAACCGGGCAGTAACGAACCGGGGGGCACCGTAACACAACGGCAACACGGGGGGAAGGATTCGACGCCGCGGCCGGCGCTCCTGCTCCGCGGCGTCAGGCGCTCGGCGACGTGCGCGCCCCGGGGCGGTACGCGGCCTGCGCGACGAGGAGCGCCAGGGCGACGCCGGCGCCGGCGAGGAACGTCCCGGGGCCGCCGAGGGCGCCCAGGGCGACGCCTCCGATCACCGGTCCGCTGGCCTGGCCCAGCCGGACGGCGCCCACCCAGACGGCCATGACCGAGCCCCGGCTGGAGGCCGGCGCCGAGCCGGCCACGACGTCTTGGAGCGTCGGGATGGTGAGGCCCTCGGCGGCGCCGTACAGCAGCGCCCCGGCGACGACGAGCCCGATGGCGGGGGCGCCGGCGATCACGCCGAAGGCGAGGGCGAACCCGGCCGAGCCGGCCAGCACCAGGCGGGTGGCGCTGTGGCGGGCGCGCAACCGGCCGATCACGAGCGCGACGGTGGTGGAGGTGACGGCCGGGACACCGAGCAGCAGACCCCGGGCGGTGCCCCCCAGGCCGAAGCCCTCGGCGGCGTAGATGGGCAGCACGGTGAGGAACAGCCCGAAGATCAGCATGAACACCACGAACCCGATCCCGACGGCGCCCACGACGCTGGGCGAGCGTAGGAACCAGGCCGCTTCGCGGACCTGGTCGGCGATCGTCACGTCCCGGCGGGGCACGGGCGGCAGGACCCGCACGACGGCGATGGCCGTGACCAGCCCCAGCCAGTACGGCACGAAGCTGAAGCGCCAGCCGCCGAGGTCGGTGAGCAGGCCGCCGAGCGGGGGCATGATCGCGATCGAGGTGGTGAGCACCGCCGAGTTCTGGCCGATGACCCGGGCCCGGTCGGCCCCCTCCCAGTGGTCGCCGATCAGCACCACGGCCAGGTTGATCAGCGCCGCCGTCCCGAGGCCCTGACCCAGCCGGCAGAGGAGCAGCACCTCGAAGCTGGGAGCGAAGCTGGCGAGGCCGCCGAACACGCCGAACAGCACCAGGCAGGGCACGAGCACGGGCCGCCGGCCGTAGCGGTCGGCGAGCAGCCCGATGATCGGCGCCACGAAGATGCCCGGGAACGCGGCGGCGGCGATCAACAGGCCGGCCTGGCCCTCGCTGAGGTCGAGGTCGACCAGGATGTCGGGCACGGCCGGGGCGATCAGCGTGTTCGCCATGATCCCGGTGAGCGTCACCGAGAAGATCAGCGCCCGGGGCGGGCGGCGCCCGCTCGGCCCGCCGGCGCCGCCCCGTGCCGCCGGCGCCGCGACCGGGCCCGGGCCGCTCGGCTCGGTCACCCGTACTTCCCCGAGCGGGTGACCCGGCGAGCGGTCCCGGGCCCGGCGGTCACCCTAGGCGCCCGGCGGGTCAGATGCAACAGCAATACATGAGATTCACCCACCGCCCGAGCTCTTCGCCAGCCGGGACGCGAACCCGATGCGCAGGGCGGGCCGGAAGAACTGCTCCACGTACGCCCACGTCGACCCCACGACCCGGTCGAGCTCGTCCTCGTCGATGTGGCGGACGGGCACGTGGCCCACGAGGTACACGGCGTCCTCGTCGCCGATGCAGAACGCCAGCCGGTGCATCACCCGGTTCCGGCGCAGCAGGTTCTCGTAGAAGGCGGCGTGGTTCTCCTCGGGGGCGGGCAGCACGTAGGTCTCGGCGTGGAGGGCCCGCTGGCCCAGCGTGAGCCAGATCGTGGTGTAGCTGCGCTCCTCGCCCTGCATGCGGGCGAACCAGCGGTGGGGGTGCTCGTCGTCGCGGTCGACGGCGACGAGCATCGGGTTCCGCTCGAGCTCGGCGGCGAGCCAGCCGTCGATCAGCTCGGCGGCCCGGTGCAGCTCCTCGGCGGTGGCGGCGGGGGCGTGCTCGCTCACGACCGTCTCGTCACGAGCACGCCACGATGGAGCGGGCGCCCAGGTCGGCGTAGAGCCGGCGCAGGCGGGCGGCGGTGACCGACCAGGTGTAGCGCCGGGCCCGCTCGGCAGCGGCCGCGCCCATGGCGGCCGCGGCCGCCGGGTCGTCGAGCAGCTCGGCCACGCGGGCTGCGTAGGCGAGGGGATCGCGGCCGGGCACGAGGTACCCGGTGCGGGCGTGTTCGACGAGCGTGCGCAGCCCGCCCACGTCGCTCGCCACGACCGGCGTGCCGCACGCCGCCGCCTCGAGGGCGACCAGGCCGAAGGACTCGGACCGGCTGGGGACGAGCACGACGTCGGCGGCCCGGTAGTAGCTCGACAGCAGGTGGTGGGGCTGGGGCGGCACGAAGTGGACGCGGGCGCCCAGACCCCGGCGGGCGACGATGCCCCGCACCCGGTTGAGCTCGTGCCCGCCGGCGGCACCGCTCGGTCCGCCCACGACGACGAGCTCGGCGTCGTGCGGCAGGGCCGCCACCGTCTCGACGGCGACGTCGAGGCCCTTGAGCGGCTGGATGCGCCCGACGAACAGCAGCACCGGCCGTTCCCCCCGCCGGGCGGCGGCCGAAAGCGGCGCCCGGGCGGCGACGGCGGCCCGGGCGCCGAGGCGGTCGCCGGGCGAGAAGAAGGCGTGGTCGACGCCCGGCGGGACGATCTCGATGCGCCCGGCGTCGGCGCCGTAGTGACGCCGGAGCTCGTCGGCTTCCTCCACGCCGTTGGCGCAGATGGCGTCTGAGCAGCCGATGACCTCGGCCTCGGCCCGGTCCCGCCGCTCCGGCTCGGGGTCGCCGTTCTCGGCCTTCACCCGGGCGAGGGTGTGGAACGTGGTGACGAGCGGCAGGTCGAGCTCGTGCTTGAGGGCGTGACCGACGAGGCCCGACAGCCAGTAGTTGGCGTGGATCGCCTCGACCGGCGCCCGGTCCGGGTCCCGGCCGGCGGTGACGCCCGACGTCGCGAGGTCGTCGAGCACGCCGGCGGTGAAGGCGTCGACGAGGCCGGGCAGGTCGTCCTTGGCGACGGGCCCGGGCGGGCCGGCGGGGACGTGCACCACCCGCACGCCGGGCTCGACGGCGACCTCGGCGGGCAGGTCGGGGGCCCACGCCCGGGTGTACACGTCGCAGGCCACGCCCGCCTGGGCGATGGCCGAGACGAGCTCGCGCACGTAGACGTTCATCCCCCCGCTGTCGCCCACGCCGGGCTGGGCGAGCGGGGAGGTGTGGAGCGAGATGACGGCCAGCCTGCGCACGACGGGGGAAACGCTACCCGGTGGCTCGGGATTCCTCCCCTTCGGCTGCCCCGTCGCCGTCGCCGTTCTCGGCGGCGAGCTCGGCCAGGCGCTCGAGGTTCTCGTGGCGGAACGACTGGTAGATCCGCACCAGCGCCTGCTTCTGGTCCTCGGTCAGGTCGGTGGACCGGAGGATCTCGCCCACGAGGTCGTGCTCGCCCTCGCGCTCCTCGAGGATCCCGGCGCGCACGTAGAGGGTCTCGGCGGAGATGCGCAGCGCCCGGGCGATCTGCTGGAGGATGTCGGCCGACGGCTTGCGCAGGCCCCGCTCGATCTGGCTGAGGTAGGGGTTGGAGATGCCCGCCATCTCC
>SIRW01000035.1 GCA_004366205.1 Actinomycetota bacterium
CGAAGCCGCAGGCGGGAGATGTCCCTGACCTGCGGCTTCGTGGGTTGCTCGGAGCTCGGGGGGGAGGACTCGAACCCCCAATAACAGGGCCAGAACCTGTCGTGTTGCCGATTACACCACCCCCGAAGGGCGAGTGGTCAGGCTACCCGCTCCCGGCACCGGTGCGCACACGCCCGACGCGCTCGTCCAGTCGCATCAGCCGGCCGTAGCCCACGACCCGGCCGACGGCGACGATCGCTGCCTCACGCGCCATCAGCCGCAGCTCGGTGCGGCCCTGGATCGGGCTGGTGCGGGTCGGCGAGGTGTGGGCCTCGAAGCCGACCTCCTTGGCGACTCCCTCGGCCCGCATGGCGTGGAACGGGTCGGTGACGAGCAGCACCTCGTGCACGCCCTCGGTGCGCAGGAAGCGGGCGGCCGCAGCCATCGACTGCCAGGTGTTCTCGCTGGTGGTCTCCCGCCGGAAGGCCGACTCGGGCACGCCGTGCTGGTCGTGCAGGTAGTCGCGGGCGGCGCTGGCTTCGGTGTAGCGGTCGCCGGGCCGCTTGCCACCGGTGACGACGATGACCGGCGCCAGGCCCCGGTGGTAGAGGTCGGCGGCGTGGTCGAGGCGGGCCCGGAACACCGGGGAGGGCCGCCCGTCGAACTGGGCCGCCCCCATGACGATGATGGCGTCGGCCCGGCGGGCCTCGTCGGTGCGGGCGGCCACGTACACCTGCACGAAGGTGATGAGCAGGTAGGCGACGGCGGCGAGCGCCAGCACGAGCACGGCACGGAAGCCGGCGCGCACACCCCGTCGCATGGCGACGGTCACCGGCTCACCCGAGGCGGTCGAGGGCGACCCGCAGCCGGCGCAGCGTCTCGTTGCGACCGAGCACCTCGAGCGACTCGAACAGCGGGGGCCCCACGGTTCGGCCGGTGACGGCCACTCGCACCGGCGCCTGCGCCTTCCCCAACTTCAGGCCGTGCTCCTCGCCCACGCGCTCGAGCGCCGCCTTGAGGCTGGCCGCGTCCCACGCGACGGCCGAGTAGGCGGCGAGCGCTCCCTCGAGGACCGGGCGGGCGGCCTCGTTGCGGCCGATCGCCTTGTCCCACGAGGCCTCGTCGACGGGCGCGTCGGGGAGGAAGAGGAAGTCCACCATCGCCGGGACCTCCGCCAGCGTGGCGACCCGCTCCTGCACGAGGGGAGCCATGGTCTCGAAGGCGCCGAAGTCGAAGTCGCCGGGCGCCCACGGGCCCGCCTCGAGGAACCGGCCGGCGGCGCCGATGAACTCGCCGACCGTGAGGCGGCGGATCCACTCCCCGTTGAAGTGGGTGAGCTTCTTCACGTCGAAGAAGGCGGGGCTGGGGTTCACGTCCTCGAGGCGGAACAGCTCGAGGATCTCGTCCATGGGCCGCACCTCGACGCCGTCGGGCGGTCCCCACCCGAGGGTCGCCAGGTAGTTCGTCATCGCCTCGGGCAGGTAGCCCTTGGCGCGGTAGTCGGCCACGGCGACGTCGCCCTTGCGCTTGGACAGCTTCTTGCGGTGCTCGTCGACGAGCACGGGAAGGTGGGCGTACACGGGCAGCTCGGTGGTGCCCAGCGCCTGCCGGCAGAGCAGCACCCGGGGGGTGGAGCTGAGCAGGTCCTCGCCCCGGATCACGTGGGTGATCCCCATGTCGACGTCGTCGACGGCGTTGGCCAGATAGAAGGTCGGCCCGCCGGCGGACCGCCACACCACGAAGTCCTCGAGGTCGGCGTGGGCGAAGCGCAGCTCGCCGCGGATCACGTCGGTGAAGGTGGTGGCGCCCTCGTCCGGCACGCGGAAGCGCACGGCGAGGCCCTCGCGCCACTGGTCGCCCTCGACGGGCTGGTTGTCGGCGTCGACCAGGTAGGCGGCGCCGGAGGCGAGCAGCTGCTCCATGGCCTTGCGGTACAGCTCGCCGCGCTCGGACTGGTGGTAGGGGCCCTCGTCGAAGTCGATGCCCAGCCAGCGCAGCGACTCGAGCATGGGCTCGGTCATCTCGGGCTTGGCGGTGGCGGGGTCGGTGTCCTCGAAGCGCAGCAGCAGGGTGCCGCCGGACTGACGGGCCACGATCCAGTTGAACAGCGCCATCCACGCGCCCCCGACGTGGAGGTAGCCGCTGGGCGCGGGTGCGAAGCGAAGCCGGGGCGCGGTGCTCACCGGGCGCAGGCTACCGCCGCTGCGGGGGTGCTCCCTGGTCGGCGGCGGGGCCGGTTCGGCGCTCAGCGGCGGGGCCGCACGGGCGGCTGGTCGGCCTCGACCTGAAGCCGGCCGCCACCGGCCTCGACGTAGCGCATGGGACCCTGCGGGACCCACGGGTCGACCTCGAGGAACCCGGCGTCCATGTGCTCCCAGATCACCTGGAACGGCGCCTTGCCCGGCGCCCACTTCTCGAGGATGACCGCGCCGTGGCCGGGGAGCACGGTGAAGGCGAGCTGGCGGGGGTCGCCGGGGTCGCGCAGCGCCTCGGAGCGCCCGAAGGCCCCCACGATGGCCTCGGCCTGGGCGCCGGTCGCGCACGACACGAGGTAGTGGTAGTAGGGCGGGTCGAGCGGGACGAACTCGACGCGCTCGGGGTCGTAGGCCCGCACGCCGCGGTGGCCGTGCAGCTTCGACCGGGCGACGGGCACCTCGGCCTCGCCGGCGCCGGTGTCGACGACCACGCGGGGCAGCACGCCGTCGACGGCGCACATCTCGACCGACTCCGACGATGGCGCCACGTTGGCGCGGCCCTCGACGGGACGGACGAGCGCGCCCCGCCCGTCGGGCCGGACGCCGGCGAGCACGGCGAGGTCGTCGTCGGTGAGGGCGGCCTTGTCGACGGGTCGGGCGCTGCCGGTGACGGTGGCGACGAGGGCGTCGAGGCCGGGCTCCCACGTGGCGAAGCACCCCTCGCTGTACTGGCTGGCCACGGCGTCGGACACGGCCGGCACCCGGGCCAGGTCGGCGATGCGGATCATCTCGGTGAAGAAGCCCCGCCGGCCGAGCTCACGCGCCGCGTGGCGCATGGCCGCCGGGCTCGCCAGGCGGCGCCAGGCCTGCGCCGGGACGGCCGGGCCGCTCGGCTCGTGGTCGGTGACCTCCTCGGCGCACACCGAGGTGACGATCCGCAGCACGATCTCGTCGTGGAAGGCGGGGCCGGGGTCGGTGCGGGGGTGGGCCCCGACCAGGTCGAAGTGGTACGCGGCGTGGGGCTGGCGGTCACCCACGAGCAGCACGTTGCGGATGCTCTTGGCGTGCACCTGCACCAGGCGCTCGAGCGCCAGGATCGGCCCGCCGCGCCGGCCCTGCTCGACGAGGACGTGGCCGGCGTCGGGGGCGAGGCCCTCGAACGGGAAGTCCTCGGGCGTGTGGGTGTCCTGGGCGAGGACGCGCTCGAAGTGCTCGAGCACCCGGTCGAAGGCGTCGGGGGCGGCGTGGACGAGGGTGAACACCGCGGGCGTGCGCCGGATGCCGTAGCGGCGCCGGGCGGTGAACAGCGGCGCCTGCCGCCAGCTGAGGTTCTCGTTGAACCGGGCGGTGGTGAGCAGCACGTCGGTGGCCTCGTCGGGCTGGCGGGCCACGGCGTGGCCGTGGGCGCCGAAGGCCTCGAGGAGCGCGGCGAGCGTGTCGTCGAGCAGCGGTGTGGTGGGTCCCGGCACGACCGCCACCCGGATCGGGCGCAACCAGTCGTGCGGCGGCGGCAGGTGCTGGTGGCCCTGGCCGTGGGGGTGCACGTGCGCGTGGGTCATGACGTGGCTCGGACCAGAGGCTAGCCACGCCGGTTACACGCCCGCCGATGGACGGCGGTCAGACGCCCGGCCGCCGATGGACGGCGGTCAGACGCCCGGCCGCCGATGGACGGCGGTCAGACGCCCGGCCGCCGATGGACGGCGGTCAGACGCCCAGCAGGTCGGCTTCGGCCTCCTCGGCGCCGGTGTCCTCCAGGGTCTCCTCCTCGGTGAGGGTGGCGGCCCGCTCGAGCACCTGGCTGCGGGCCTCGACCTGGATGTCGAGGTACTCGAAGAACTTGAACATGTAGAGCATCTCGCCGCCCTCGGGCAGCTCGCCCGACTCGCGGGCGGCCTCGATCTGGGCGGTGACGCCGGACGCGTCGATCTTCTCAGCGGGCGGCTCCATGCCGGTGAGCTCGCGGTACCACAGGTCCCGCAGGAACTTCAGGCGGCCCTTGGCGAAGTCGAGCAGCTCGGGGTGGGCGGCCACGACCCGGCGGGCCAGGTAGGTGCCGAAGGTGATGTGCCGGCCCTCGTCGCGCCGCACCAGGCGCAGCCCCTCGCGCATGCCCGGCAGCACCCCGAACATGTCGAACAGCTCGCCCCACACCCGGTAGCCCGAGAACGCCAGGCAGCCCTCCACGAACTGGTTGTAGGTGACGGCGCAGTCGAGGATGGCCTCGGGCGATCGGTCGACCAGCACGCGGCGCATCACGCGGGGCAGCTCCTCCTGGAACATGCCGTCGGTGCGGTCGAGCGGCGGGAGCGGAAGCCCGAAGGACTCCATGCGCTCGCGCCGGCGCATCTCGAGCTCGACGGGGTCGGCGCCGACCGCCGCGAACCACCGGTGGAAGAAGTCGACGTGCTTGGCCTCCTCGAACGCGAAGGTGGTGAGGTACATCACCTCCTCGAGGCGGTTCTCGTCGGAGAGGGCGATGATGAGCGGGACGATGTCGAGGGTGACCGACTCCTCGCCGATCATGAACTGCTGGGCGAGCACCGAGATGGCGGTCTGGCGCTCGACGCTCATCTCGGCCCAGTCGCGGGCGTCCTGGGAGAAGTCGAGCTCGGCGGGGTCCCAGGCGAGCTGCTTGGCCTTCTCCCACAGCCGCCACGGCACCCCGTCGGTGTTGATGCCCCGCGGGGACGTCCACTCCGACGCCTTGCGGACGGGCTCGAGGATCTCTCGGTCGATGATGCTGCGGTCGAGGGTGTCGGCCATGTCGGGGGGGTCCTCCCAGCGGTGCGTCGTCGCCCGCCAGGTTACCGGCGGTAACGAGCGGCCGTCAACGCCCGGGCGGCGAAGGTCAGTCGGTGACGAGCAGCGAGCGCCAGTCGGTGGCGACGCGCTCGGCGACCTGCGCGGGGGTGAGGCGCAGCGTCTCGTCGGGGACGCGGTCGACGATGCTGCGCTGGTCCCAGTAGTCGATCGCCGCGCCCGCGAAGAGCCGGCGGCGCAGCTCGACGAGCTCGGCGGGCGGGTCGGGGGTGAGGTAACCCCACACGGCGAAGGCGAGCTCGAGGTCGTGGATCACCGGGGCCCGCCCGAACAGGGCCGACCGGCGGATCGCCACGCCCACGCACCCGGCGACGACGTCGTCGCGGTCCTCGCCCTCGGTGAGGTGGAGGCGGTCCTCGAACCGCCGGGCGAGCACGAGGGCGTAGCCCTGGTCGGGCCCGGGGTTGCCGAGGCCGGGGCCGAGCGGCTGGCCCCCGTGCAGGTCCGAGCTGCGCTCGGCGCGCCAGGGCCGGGCCGGTGGGAGCGGCAGCCCGCGTCGGGGCTGCTGGTCGAGGGTGGTGGGGACGTAGGTGGGAGCGGCCACGGGCGCCTCGGGGGTCGGGGGGCGAGCGTCAGCTGTCGTCGGTGCGGGCGTGGAGCAGGCCGTAGACGATCGAGTCGACCAGCGCCTGCCAGGACGCCTCGATGATGTTCTCCGATACCCCGATCGTCGACCAAGTCCGCTCGCCGTCGGTGCTGTCGAGCAGGACCCGGGTGACGGCGCCGGTGCCCTTGGAGGTGTCGAGGACCCGGACCTTGTAGTCGGTGAGGTGCACGCCGGCGAGCTGGGGGTAGCGGCTGCCGATGGCCTGGCGCACGGCGGCGTCGAGGGCGTTGACGGGGCCATTGCCCTCGGCGGTGGTGACGATGCGCTCGCCGCCGATGTGGAGCTTGACGGTCGCCTCGGTGGTGAAGGCGCCGTCGTCGCGGTGCTCGACGATCACCCGGAACGACTCGAGCCGGAAGTAGGGCTGCACCCAGCCCGAGGCGTTGCGCATGAGCAGCTCGAGGCTGCCGTCGGCGGCCTCGAAGTGGAAGCCGCGGTGCTCGAGGGACTTGAGCGTGTCGACCACGTCGTTGACGGTGCGCCCGTCGAGGTCCAGGCCCAGCTCGGCCGCCTTGAGCTGCAGGGTCGAGCGGCCGGCCAGCTCGGACACCACGAAGCGGGTGCCGTTTCCGACCAGCTCGGGGTCGACGTGCTCGTAGGCGTCCTTGCGGCGGGCGATGGCGCTCACGTGCAGGCCCGCCTTGTGGGCGAAGGCGGACGCGCCGACGTAGGGCTGCTGGGGGTTGGGCGTGATGTTGACGAGCTCGGCGATGTGGTGGGCGACCGGCGTGAGCCGCTCGAGCCGGTCCTCGGGGATGGCTCCCACGCCCATCTTGAGCATGAGGTTGGGGATGATCGTGGTGAGGTTGGCGTTGCCGGTGCGCTCGCCGTAGCCGTTCATGCAGCCCTGCACCTGGATCGCCCCGGCCCGCACCCCCGCCAGGGCGTTGGCGACGCCGCAGCCGCCGTCGTCGTGGAAGTGCACGCCCACGCCGGCGTCGCCCCGGAAGTGGGTGACGACGTCGGCCACGATGCGCTCGACCTCGTGGGGCAGGGCGCCCCCGTTGGTGTCGCACAGCACGAGCCGGCTCGCCCCGGCCTCAGCGGCGGCTTCGAGGACGCGCAGGGCGAACTCGGGGTTGCGCTTGTAGCCGTCGAAGAAGTGCTCGGCGTCGAAGAACACCTCGAGGCCGGCGTTGCGCAGGAACTCGACCGACTCGCGCACCATGGCCTCGCCCTCGTCGAGCGTGGTCTGCAACGCCTCGGTGACCTGGTAGTCCCAGCTCTTGCCCACGATGCAGACGGTGGAGGTGTTGGCCTTCACCAGGTTGCGCAGGGTGGGGTCGTCGTCGATCTTGCCCCGGGGCCGGCGGGTCGAGCCGAAGGCGACGAGCGTGGCGTGCTCGAGGCCGAGCTCGGCCGGGGCCCGCTGGAAGAACTCGTCGTCTTTGGGGTTGGCGCCGGGCCAGCCGCCCTCGATGTGGTCGACGCCGAGCCAGTCGAGCTGCTCGGCGATGCGCAGCTTGTCCTCGACGGTGAGCGAGATGCCCTCGAGCTGGCTGCCGTCGCGCAGGGTCGTGTCGTAGATCTCGACCCGTTCCGGGAGCGTCGGGGCGCGAGGTACGTCGGTGACCTCAGACATGTTCCAGCCAGTCCTTGTAGCGGTCGACCTCGCCGCGGACGGTCGCGAAGTACGTCTCCTGGATCTTGCGGGTGATGGGGCCGGGCTCGCCGATCTCGCGGTCGTCGACCGAGCGGATGGGCACGACCTCCGCGGCGGTTCCCGACACGAACGCCTCCTCGCAGGTGTAGAGGTCGCTGCGGAGGATGTCGCCGAACTCGATGTCGAAGCCCAGGTCCCGGGCGATGGTGAACACCGAGCGCTGGGTGATCCCGTCGAGCGCGCCGGCCGAGGCGTGCGGCGTGACGATCCGGCCGCCCTTGACGATGTAGATGTTCTCGCCGGTGCACTCGCTCACCACGCCCTGCGGGTTCAGCAGGATCGCCTCGTCGTAGCCCGCCTTGAGGGCCTCGACCTTGGCCATGGACGAGTTGATGTACATGCCGGTGCCCTTGGCGGCGGGCGGCATGGCGTTGGGGTCGTGGCGGCGCCACGAGCTGATCTTCATCCGCACCCCGTGCTGGATGCCCTCGTCGCCCAGGTAGGTGCCCCAGGGCCACACGGCGATCGACACGTTGACCGGGCACGGCAGGGGGTTGAGGCCCATCTCGCCGTAGCCCAGGTAGGCGATGGGGCGGATGTAGCAGCTCGACAGGCCGTTCACCCGCACCGTCTCCTTGGTGGCGTCGACCAGCTCGTCGACGGTGTAGGGGATGTCGATGAAGAAGATCTTTGCGCTCTCGAACAGGCGCACGATGTGGTCGGTGAGGCGGAACACCGCCGGGCCCTGGGACGTCTCGTAGGCGCGGATCCCCTCGAACACGCCGCAGCCGTAGTGCAGCGTGTGGGTGAGGACGTGCACCTTGGCCTCGTCCCAGGCGACGAGCTCGCCGTCCATCCAGATCTTGTCGACGGAGTCGATGGGCATGGCTACAGCCTTTCTGCCACGAGAGCGCCGATGGTGCTCGGCGTCGGGTTGGTCGCCCGGACGTGGTCCAGGGCCTTGCGGATGCGGGCGGCGGCCTCGGCCTCGCCGAGGAACTCGAGCATCATCACCGCCGAGAGGATCTGCGAGCTGGGGTTGACCTGCTCGGTGCCGGCGACGTCGTGGGCCGAGCCGTGCACGGGCTCGAACATCGACGGGGCCGTCCGGTCGGGGTTCAGGTTGCCGGTGCCGGCGAAGCCGACGCCGCCGGTCACCGCCCCGGCGAGGTCGGTGAGGATGTCGCCGAAGAGGTTGTCGGTGACGATCACGTCGTAGCGGCCGGGGTCCTCCACGAGGTAGATGCAGGCGGCGTCCACGTGGTGGTAGGCGGTGGTCACGTCGGGGTACGCCCCCGCCACCTCGTCGAAGGTGCGCTGCCACAGGTCGCCGGCGAAGGTCAGCACGTTCGTCTTGTGCACGAGCGTGAGGTGCCGGCGCTCCCGGGTCATGGCCAGGTCGAAGGCGTAGCGCACGCAGCGCTCGACGCCGAACCGGGTGTTCACCGAGCCCTGGGTGGCAACCTCGTGCGGCGTGCCCTTGCGGAGGAACCCGCCCTCGCCGGCGTAGGAGCCCTCGGTGTTCTCGCGCACCACGACGAACTCGACCCCGGCCCCCTCGAAGGGCCGCAGGTTGACGTACTGGTCGAAGGCGAAGCGCAGCCGCAGGATGATGCCCCGCTCGATCGTGCCGGGCGGGACCCGGGTGTCGCCGACGGGCGGGCCGAGCGGGCCTTTGAGGATGGCGTCGCAGGCGCGCAGCCGCTCGAGGTCGTCGTCGTCGAGGACGTGGCCGTCGCGCAGGTACCGGTCGGCGCCCAGGTCGAAGCGGACCACGTCGACGTCGACGCCCGCCGCCCGCACCACGTCGAGCGCGGCCGCGGTCACCTCGGGCCCGATGCCGTCCCCCGCGATCACGGCCACCCTGTGGGTCACTGTCGTCTCCTGGTCCTCGGACTGGTCGCAGAAATGGAAAACCGCCCACCGGGGGTGGACGGTTGAAGCGCACGCCGGTCGGGTCGGCGTGCGCTACACGATGATGCCTACGGTCGTCAGCGCCGGTGCGGGCACGGCACGAGTGTACGGCACCGGCGGCCGCGACCGTCAACGCGCGGCGCGGGCGGGTGGGCCGGGCGGTGGGGACGGTAGGTTGGGAGCGATGCCACCCCAGGAACTGTCCCGTGCCGCGTACGAGCGCCTCAAGGCCGAGCTGGAGGACCTGACGACCCGCGGGCGGGTCGAGATCGCCCAGGTCATCGAGCGGGCCCGCGAGCTCGGCGACCTGTCCGAGAACGCCGACTACGACGCCGCCAAGGACGACCAGGGCCGCATGGAGGCGCGCATCCGCCACCTCGAGGCGCTCCTCGCCGACGCCGTGATCGTCGACGACGAGGGCCCCGACAGCCACGTGGCTGTCGGGTCGATCGTGGCGATCCGCTACGAGGGCGACGACGAGGTCGAGCGCTACCTGATCGGCTCGATCGAGGAGCGCCACGACGACCTCGAGGTCATCTCGCCGACCTCGCCGCTGGGCGCCGCGCTGATGGGCGCCGCCCCGGGCGACACCGTGAAGTTCGAGGCCCCGAGCGGCGTGCTGTCGGTCGAGGTCGTCAGCATCGGCGACTGACGGGCATGGCCGCGATGCGCCCGAGGTCCACCGCGCCGGGCGCCCGGTCGGCCGGTCTGCGCCGGCGGGCGGGCACCCGGGCGACCCGCCGGTCCCCACGGTGAGCCCGCCCTACGTCCCGCCGCTGCCACCGGGGCGCGAGGTGCACCTGCCGGGCCGGGGCGCCACGTTCGTGCGCGAGCTGCCCGGGCCAGGCGGCGGCGCGCCCACCGTGCTGCTGCTGCACGGCTGGACGGCCACCGCCGACCTCAACTGGTTCCCGTCGTTCCCGGTCCTGGGCCGCGGCTACCGGGTGCTGGCGCTCGACCAGCGGGGCCACGGCGGCGGGATCCGCAGCCGCCAGCGGTTCCGCATGCGCGACTGCGCCGACGACGCCGCCGCCCTGCTCGACGTGGTCGGCGTCGACCGGGTCGTGGCCGTGGGGTACTCGATGGGCGGCGCCGTCGCCCAGCTGCTGTGGCGCCGCCATCCCGACCGCGTCGCCGGGCTCGTGCTGTGCGCCACCAGCCGCAACTTCGGGGGCCGTCCTCAGGAGCGCATGGGCTTCGCCGTGCTCGCAGGGCTGGCCCTCGGCGCCCGGGCGGTGCCCGGCCCGGTGCGCCGGCGCGTCGCCGGCCGGCTCATCACCGGCCGAACCCCCGAGTCGACCATCCAGGGCTGGGTGCTCGCCGAGATGGGCCGCCACGACTGGCGCACGGTGCTCGAGGCGGGCACGGCGATCGGCCGGTTCGACTCGCGCCCTTGGATCGGCGAGGTCGACGTGCCCACGGCGGTGGTGGCCACGGTGCACGACAACGTCGTGCACCCCAAGCGCCAGCTCGCCCTGCACCGTTCGATCCCCGGGGCCACGCTCCATCCCGTGCAGGGCGACCACACCGTCTGCGTCGCCGACCCGCGCCGGTTCGTGCCCGCCCTGCTCGACGCCTGCCACTCGGTCACCACCAGGCTCGCCGGCGGCGGCCGGGACGCGCCCCGCCCCGCCGCGGGCTGACCGGGCCGCCGCCCGCCGCCCGAACGGCCGGGCCCCGGAGCCCCGCCCACCACCCACTTTCCGGACCGCGAACGTCACCATGCGACGCCCAGCGTCCGGAAAGCGCCCACCGCCGGCGAACCCCTCGGCCCACCACCCACTTTCCGGACCGCGAACGTCACCATGCGACGCCCAGCGTCCGGAAAGCGCCGCCGGCTGACCCCCCGGCCCACCACCCACTTTCCGGACCGCGAACGTCACCATGCGACGCCCAGCGTCCGGAAAGCGCCGCCGGCTGACCGGGCCGCCGCCCGCCGCCCGCCGCCCCGGCGGCCGGGCCGGCGTCAGCGGAGGGCGGCGTCGGCCTCGACGCGGCGGGCGGCGCGCACGACGGCCTCGGCGTAGCGGGCGCCGGGCGAGCGGGTCGTGCGCTCGATGGGGCCCGAGACGCTGACCGCCGCCACCACACGGCCGGCGGCGTCGTGCACCGGGGCGCTCACCGAGGCGACCCCGGCTTCGCGCTCCCCGACGCTCTCGGCCCAGCCCTCGGCCGGCGCACCGTCGGCGCCGAGGATGCGGCCGGCCGAGCCGACGTCGAGGGGCAGGGCGGCGCCCAGCGGGACGATCGTGCGCAGCCCGTGGGGGGACTCGAGCGAGGCCACGCACACCCGACGGTCGCCCTCGCGGACGTAGAGCTGCACGCTCTCGCCGGTGTCGGACCGCAGGGCCTCGAGCGCCGGGCGGGCGGCCTCGGCCAGGGGCAGCGCCTCGGCCGCCGCCCGCCCGAGGCGCACCAGCCCGAGCCCGAGCGCGAACCGCCCCGCCCCGTCCCGCCGCACCAGGCCGTGGCCCTCCAGGGCCCGGGCGAGCCGGTGCGCCGTGGCCCGCGACAACCCGGTCGCCGCCGTGAGCTCGCCGAGCGAGCGGGGCGCGGCCTCCAGGGCGCCCAGGATCGCCACCGCCTTGTCGAGCACGCCCACGCCCCCTACACTTCGTTCCACACCGCAAGACTACCTTCTCATATAATGGGATGAAGGGACGCCATGGGAGCGGCAGCGAAGACGCTGAGCGAGAAGGTGTGGGACCGCCACGTGGTCCACTCGGCCGAGGGCGAGCCCGACCTGCTCTACATCGACCTCCACCTGGTCCACGAGGTCACCTCACCCCAGGCGTTCGAGGGGCTGCGCCTCGCGGGGCGTACCGTCCGCCGGCCCGACCTGACCGTGGCGACCATGGACCACAACGTGCCGACTACCGGCATCGGCCTGCCCGTCCGTGACCCCGTCTCGGCCAAGCAGATGGAGGTTCTGGCCCGCAACTGCGAGGAGTTCGGCATCCGCCTGTTCCCGATGGGCGACCCCGGCCAGGGCATCGTGCACGTCATCGGCCCCGAGCTGGGCATCACCCAGCCGGGCATGACGATCGTCTGCGGCGACAGCCACACCTCCACCCACGGCGCGTTCGGGGCGCTGGCGTTCGGCATCGGCACCAGCGAGGTCGAGCACGTGCTCGCCACCCAGACCCTCCCCCAGCAGCGGCCGGGCACGATGGCCATCACCGTGGAGGGGGAGCTTCCCGCCGGGGTCACGGCCAAGGACGTGATCCTGGGCATCATCGGGCGGATCGGCACCGGTGGCGGGATCGGCTCGGTGCTCGAGTACCGCGGGTCGGCCATCCGCTCGCTGTCGATGGCCGGGCGCATGACCGTGTGCAACATGTCGATCGAGGCGGGCGCCCGCGCCGGGATGATCGCCCCCGACGACACGACCTTCGCCTGGCTCGAGGGCCGGCCTCACGCCCCCACCGGCGCGGCCTGGGAGCGGGCGCTGGATGACTGGCGGTCGCTCGCCACCGACGAGGGCGCCACCTTCGACAAGGAGGTCGTGCTCGACGCCGCCGCGCTGCAACCCCACGTGTCGTGGGGCACGAACCCCTCGCAGGTGGTGCCCATCGACGCCGTGGTGCCCGACCCCGACTCGTTCCTCGACCCGGTCCAGCGCGACGCCGCCGCCCGGGCGCTCGCCTACCAGGGCCTCGAGCCGGGCACCCCGATCCGCGAGATCCCGGTCGACACGGTGTTCATCGGGTCCTGCACCAACGCCCGGCTGGAGGACCTGCGGGCCGCCGCCGCCGTGCTCGAGGGCCGCAGGGTCCGTCCCGGCCTGCGGGCCCTGGTGGTGCCCGGCTCGATGCGGGTGAAGGCCGAGGCCGAGGCCGAGGGCCTCGACCGGGTCTTCACCGCCGCGGGCTTCGAGTGGCGGGATGCGGGCTGCTCGATGTGCCTGGCCATGAACCCCGACAAGCTCGCGCCCGGCGAGCGCTGCGCCTCCACCAGCAACCGCAACTTCGAGGGCCGTCAGGGCAAGGGCGGGCGCACCCACCTGGTCTCCCCCGCGGTCGCCGCCGCCACCGCCGTGGCCGGCCGCTTCGCCACCCCTGCCGACCTGGACTGAGAGGACGAGCCGTGGAACCCGTACGCGTGATCACCGGCCGGGCCGTGCCGCTGGACCGCTCCGACGTCGACACCGACCAGATCATCCCCGCCGAGTGGCTCAAGCGCGTCGAGCGCACCGGCTTCGGCGCCGGGCTGTTCGCGTCCTGGCGCGACGACCGCGCCTTCGTGCTGAACCAGCCGCAGTACGCGGGGGCCACGATCCTCGTCGCCGGACCGAACTTCGGCACGGGCTCGTCGCGGGAGCACGCCGTGTGGGCGCTGCAGGACTACGGGTTCCGGGCCGTGATCTCGCCGCGGTTCGCCGACATCTTCCGCAACAACTGCACCAAGGTCGGGCTCGTCCCCGCCCAGGTCGACGCCCAGGTCGGTGAGGCGCTGCTGCGGGCCGTGGAGGCCGACCCCGACCTCGAGATCACCATCGACGTCGAGCGGGGCACCGTGTCGGCCCCGGCCGCGGGCATCGAAGCGACGTTCCCGCTCGACGAGTTCACCCGCCACCGCCTGCTCGAAGGCCTCGACGACATCGGGCTCACGCTGCGCCACGCCGCCGCCATCGACGCCTACGAGACGCGCCGCCCCGACTGGCTTCCCACCGTCCCGGCCTGATCGGCGGCCCCGCTCGCACACCGCAACGTCGGCGACGGGTGGGCGTATGGTGGGGCGGTGGACGGCGTGCACGACCTCGGCGGGATGCACGGCTGGGAACACCTGGCCGGGAGCACCGGCTCACGGCCCTCGAGCACATCGGCCGGGGAGCAGTCACAGCCATGACCACCCCGCTCGTACTCGGACCCGGTGAGGGCGAAGCCGCCGATCTCGGCGTCGTGCGCTTCACGGTGAAGGCCACGAGCGCCGACACCAACGGCCACTACTCGCTCGTCGAGGCCGGCGGCGCCGTGGGCGCCACACCCCACGTGCACCACGACCGCGAGGAGGCCTTCTACGTGATCGACGGTCGGGTGACCTTTCTCGCCGGTGACGACCGGGTGACCGTCGAGGCGGGCTCGTTCCTGGTCGTACCGCGGGGGACCATGCACGGCTTCCGCAGCGAGGGGGACGCGTCACTACTGATCATCCACTCCCCCGGTGGCTTCGAGCGCTTCTTCCACGAGACCGGGCGGGCGATCCGCGCCGGCACGTGGTCGGTTGCGTTCCGCGACCGCCTGGCTGCGGAGCTCGGCATGACGTACCACGACGAGATCGAGATCTGACTGCCGGCGCAGTTGCCGGCTCCGGCTCACAGCACGCAGTCGCCCATGCCGTTCACCGCCGCGAAGGCGTCGGTGCGGCGGTCGGCGGCGGCGCCCTCGGACGCGGCCCGTTCGGCCGACTCGGGGACGCCGGCCCGCATCGCCTCGGCCACCCGGAACCCGGTGCGGACGACGACGGCCCAGTCGTCGAGCCAGCGCTCGACCGCCGCCCGGTCGGCCCCGTCGACCCGCAGCCGCCGCAGCTCGTCGTGCATGTGGGCGAGCACCTCGCTGCGGGCGCGGATGACAGCGGCCCGCTCGGCGGGAGCACTGTCCGGCCCGCTCGCCGGCAGCTCGTCGAGCCGGAGCCGAGCCTCCAGGCAGACGCCGTTGGCGGCGCGCACCCACGACTCGTCGGCCACGGTGTCGATGCCCCGCGGCGGGGAGGTGCCGGCGATCGACAGCGTCACGAGCCCGACGGCGACGGCGGCGGCGACGAGCCACCAGGGGCGCACCGGACCCTGCCGCGCCGGCGCAGGGCGGGGTCGACGGTAGGGCGGCAGCGGTGGCAGCCCGGACGAACCGGCCAAGCCCTCGTCGTCGTCGCCCGGGCGCCGCCCGTTCCCGTTCGGCGAGGCCCCGTTGCCGCTCATGGGCCCCAGTCTCGCTGCTCGGCGGCTCGGTTGAGTCACGGCGGTTGCCAACCTGACAGCGCAGCCCGCCTGGGCCGGCGCGATCGCAGACCCCTCGGGTCGCAGCACCCCGACGATGTGCTGGCGTTCGGCCCGGACAGCTGAGCCGGTCCGGTGCGAGCAGTGCTCACTGCTCGAAGGTGGCCGTCGAGACCCGCACGGGCCGGAGCTGCTGGCCAGCTCGACTCGCACCCGCCGCGATGAGCCCGGCGAGAGCGGGGACGACGATGGCGAGGAGGGCGATGGTCAGCAGCGGGGGCCGCACTGGCATGCCAGCGGTGAGCGAGGCAGCCACCACCGCCACGGGCAGCATCCCCAGCGGTACGGCCATGAGACCGCCGAGTCCGGCCATGAGCGCTGCTTTGACCCCGGCGGCTCGGGCAAGGTCACCGGGACGGGCCCCGACGGTGGCGAGGACCTCCCGCTCGTCGCGGCTCTCGGCGGCGGCCAGGGCGAGCGCTGCGCCGATGACCACCAGGGCGACGGTGACCGAGATGCCTACCAGGACCGCCTGGATCTGCACAGCACTGGTCCCCTCGGCGGCCAGCCGGGTCCTCACCTGAAGGATCCCACCGGTCTCTGCGCCGAGGTCCTCGAGGCTGCGCCGCTGCTCGGCGGTCAGCGCCTTGGGCGCACGAAGCACCGCAGCGATCGCGGTCGGCTCACCCACGCCGAGGCTCCGGGCCCGCTCGGCGGTGAGCACCACCTCGGCGATGCGGCCCGGTGGTGCCTCGGTGATGCCGCCGAGGTCGCCGGCGGGCACGGCGGGCACCTGCTGGCTGGAACCGTCGGGCAAGACCACGGTGACCGTGCCGTCGGGCTCGCCGCTTGTCCCGAACCGGCCGGCGACGACCATGCCGTGATCTTCGAGCGCCCGGCGAGCCTCGCCGCTGAGGCCGAAGGCGTCCAGGAGCGGACGATCGACCACCACGCCGTAGGTGAGGGCGAGCTCGAGCCCGGGACCACCTGGGCCGTCGTCGGGATGACGGACGACTGCGGTCAGGCCCGACGGGTCGATGGGGACCACCGACAGCGCAGCTGCCCTGGCTCCGGGGACGAGGGCGGTCGCTGCGTCGAGGAGCCCCCGGTCGGGCGGCGCGGCGATGTGCGCGACCACCGCACCGGACTGCTCGACCGTGCAGGTGGCGTGCTCGCACAGCTTTGGCAGGACGACGATCGAATCGTCCGGACCCACCCAGCAGGCCCGGACCTCGCACACCGGTGGTGCGAGCAGGAGGGTCTCGCCATCGCTGCTGACCAGGCAGGTCCGCTGCTGGCAGATCCCAGGTTCGGGATCACCCGACGCCGGCCCCACCGGTTCCCCTGCGTAGGTCTCGACGCCGTCGCGCCCGGTCAGTGCCTGCGGGACCTCCACGAACAGGACGGCCACCTCGGGCGGCAGGTCGACCCAGATGTGGTTCGGCTGCCGCAGCTCTAGGCCCTCGACCATCCCGCCGCCGAACACTGCGAGCGCACCGGTGACCGCCACGGCGGCGACCACGGCGCCGGTGCGAGACCTGTTCCGAGCCAGGCTGCGGGCCCCGAGGCGCCACGATCCCCGCAGGCGCCCGGCGAGCGGCTCGAGGCAGGAGACGAGGGCAGGAGCCAACGCGCAGGCCCCGAAGAGCTGGAGCACTCCCCCGGTGATCGCGGTGTAGGCCCACAGGTCACCCGCTCTACCGGAGCTGGCCCCCACCACGGCGAGGAACAGCAACCCCAAGCCAGCCGCGATCACGCCCACCCCGACCACAGGCACCCGGACGGGCACGGGAGCGAGGGGGCGGCGGCCGGCGAGCGCGGCGACGATCGGCACGCGGGCCGCGGTGCGTGCGGGCACGACGGCGGCGAGGGTCGCCACGAACAGCCCCACCACGGCGATGACCGCCAGGTCGGTTGGCTCGAAGCGCCATCGGCCGACTCGGTGATCCAGCAGCGCGGACTCGATCCACCCCTGGGCAGCCAGCAGGGCAACCGGCGCAGCCGTCAGCCCGGTGACCACACCGATGCCCCCGGCGAGGCTGCCCTGAAGCACGACGCAACGGCGCAGCACCCCCGGGGCGGCGCCGGCAGCAGCAAGCTGGCCCAACGTGCAGAGCTGGCGCCGGGCGCCCACGGCGAGGGCGGCGGCGACCACGATGCCCCCGGCGGTGAGCACCACCGTGCCGATCACCACTGCCCACCGCACGCGCGCCCCGGCCTCTTGCGCGCCCACCATGCTGCCGAGCCGCTCGGCCAGCTCCGGCTGGGCGAGGACCCCGGCCGAAGCTGATCCGGCGAGCTCGGCGACCGCCGCCTCGTCGTCGACCGCCAGGTACGCAGTGGCCCGCTGGTCCGCCTCGGCGGCGGGCAGCGCAGCACCGGCTGCGACGAGCACCTCGGGACACGACAGGCAGCCCTCGTGCTCGACGATGCCAACCACCCGGACCTTCCAGGCATCGGCGGGTGGCTCGTCGGTGCGATGCCCGCTGGGGGCGGGCCCGACGGTGACGGTGTCGCCCACGCGTGCTTCGACCGCGTGCGCTGCAGCGGCGGTGAGGGCGACCTCGTCGCCGGCGCGAGCAAGGCGGCCCTCCAGGATCCGGTGGGCGCGGGCGGACCGGTCGTCGAAGAGCGGGAACGTCCGGTCGCGCGCGGTCATGGTGCGGCCGGTGGGTGCCGGCCCCCGGACCCGCACGACAGCGCTGCGCACCACTGCAGTGCGGATGCCCGCGGGAACCACGTCGAGCATCGCGGCGTCGACCACGACGTCGGCCCCCCCGTGCTCTGACCGGAAGCGCTCGACGGTGCCGGGGGCTTCGGTGCGGATCAGGCTCGACGCCGTGGCCATGCCGAAGGTCGGGATCGCCACGAGCGCCACGATGAGAGCGGTGCGCCCCGGTCGGCGCCACAACTCCCGCCGGGCCAGGCGCACCGGAACCACCAACGCGGCCAGGCGCGCCCTCACCGGGCACCGTCCCCGCACTCAGCACGATCGGCGCCCGACCCGCCGGTCGGGGCCGGGCTCGACTCGTCCACGATGCGGCCATCGCGCAGGAACACGACCCGGTCAGCCCAGGAGGCATAGCGGGGCTCGTGCGTGACGAGGACCACGGCGGTGCCGTGACGCTCGGGAAGCCCGGCGAGGAGCTCGATGAGGGCGTCACCGGTCAGTGTGTCGAGCGCGCCGGTGGGTTCGTCGGCGAGGAGGAGGCCCCGCTCGGTCACCGTGGCCCGGGCGACTGCGACGCGCTGCTGCTGGCCCCCGGAGAGGTCGTCCGGGTAGCGGTCGAGGCCCTCGGTGATCCCGACGCCGGCCAGGGCAGCGCCGGCACGCTCTCGAGCGTGGCGGCCGGCGATGCCGTCCAGCTCGAGGGGCAGCATCACGTTCTCCAGCGCGGTGAGCGAGGGGACGAGGTTGAGCCGCTGGAGCACGTACCCGACTCGCCGCCGGCGCAGCTTGGCCCGCTCGGTGATCCCCATGCCCGCCAGGTCGTGCCCGTCGACGAGGACCGTGCCGGCATCAGGTTCCTCGAGACCGCCGGCGAGGTGAAGCAAGGTTGACTTCCCGCAGCCCGACGGGCCCATGATGGCGACCAGCTCGCCAGGGCGGACGCAGATGCTGACGTCGGTGAGAGCCCGGACCTCGGCAGGGCCGCGGCCGTAACGCTTGACGACGCTCCGCAGCTCCAGCGCCGGCGGCGACAGATCCGCCGGCGAGCCGAAAGGCGGGCGAGCAGGCCGGTCATCGGTCATTGGTGCGACTCCTGGGGCTGGGGCGGGTCGATCGGTCATCGCGTGCTCGACTCGGCAAGTCGGACGAGGCGGGCTTCGCACAGGTCGAGCCAGCGCAGGTCGGCCTCGGCTCGGGTGATGAGGGCATCGAGGATCACCGCAGCGGCCAGGTCGCCGCTCGCCGACCGTGCGTCGCGCCGGCGCTGCTGCAGCAGCGCGGTCAGGGCGCTGCGCTGGCGGGTGATCACCCCCAGTGCATGGCCTGGGCCGCGGCTGATTGCCATGAGCACCTTGAGCTGCAGCTCGTCACGGGGTGGGGGCTCATCGCCGGGGGTGGCATCCCACCAGGTCCCGAGCTCCTCTCGGCCGGCGGCAGTGATCGCGTAGCGCTTCTGGTCGACGCCGCTCTCGTCGGTGTGGATCTCGACATCGACGAGGCCGTCCCGGCACAGGCGGTCCAGCGTCGTGTACACCTGCCCCACGTTGAGCACCCACACTCCTCCGGTGACCGCCTCGAACTCCGACTTCAGCTGGTAGCCGTGACTGGGCCCGGCGTCGAGGAGGGCCAGCAGCCCCGCCCGCACGCTCATGCGTCCATCACCCGGGTAGCGGCATCGGCCGTGGCCGGTCTCGCTCCTCGGTAGCGCTCGGGGGATGGCACGCGCGTGCTGCTCGACGGCCAGCGTGAGTGCGGCCTTCCGGCAGACTTCCCTGCGACCATAGCCTACTGAGTATGCATACTACGTATGCTGAGGTCAAGGGGGTTCTTCGCGTTGGAGTGCGGAACGGCGCTGAGCTGAGGTAGCGCGTGGAGATCGTCGCGGTCGGCGTTCACGGCCGAGGTCAACACCCGGCCCGTCGGGTGACCCGGCGCCCACCCGGTCGAGATGCTCGCCGAGGAGGCCCAGCGTCTGCATCGGCTGCCCGAGCGGCCCTCCACAGCGGTGCTGGGCCAGACGCACGGTCTCGTGGGGCTCGACGATCAGCTTCGGCGGCGTGACCTACTCGGCGCCACACGCCGTGGTCGATGACACGGTGCGGGTCCGCGTCGGCGGCGACGAGATCGCCGTCTGCCACTGTGGGCCCGCAGGTGTCACCGATGTCGCGCGACATGCCCGGGGCACCGCGGGCAGGCCGGTGATCGACGACGCCCACTAGCCACCCCGGCCCGACGGGCCACTGGCCCGCCGACCCCGACCAACCAGCGCCGCAGAGGCGAAGTTCCTCGCCATCGGCGAAGGGGCGCGCACCTGGCTGGTCGAAGCCGCCGCGGCGGGCGCGCCGC
>SIRW01000036.1 GCA_004366205.1 Actinomycetota bacterium
GTGCGCGAGCGACTCGTCGTGGGTGCTGAAGCCTCCCGTGGACACCGTGGTCAGTCCGTGGACCACCGCGTCGAACGGGCCCATGCCGGCGAGGCGGTAGGCGACGACCACCACCACGGTGAAGGCGGCGTAGAGGGCGGCGATGCGCCGCAGCACCCCGATCACCCTGGGCCCCAGCAGCTGCGAGGAGCCGCTCGCCTCGGCCGACTCGGCCGTCTGCAGGCCGCCCGCCCCAATCGAGGGCAGCACGGCGACGATCACGGCGATGGCGGCGAGCCCGCCGAGCCACTGGGTGAGCGCCCGCCACAACAGGACGCCGGCGGGCAGGCCCTCCAGGCCCGTGATCGTGGTGAGCGCCGTGGTCGTGAAGCCGGCCACCGCCTCGAACAGCGCGTCGTCGGGTCGGTCGACGGCCCCCGCGGCGAGGAAGGCGACGGCGCCCACCGCCGACGCCGTGAGCCACGCGGTCACCGCCGCCGACACCGTGGCGGCCAGCCGCAGCCGCACGGGCCGCCGGACGACCCGGCGCCCGACCAGGCCCAACACCAGCGCCGGTCCGCCCGTGCCCGCCAGGCCGCCCGCCGCCCGGGCACCGTCGACGAGGTCGACGGCCGCGGCGACGAGCAGCCCGCCGCCCGTGACGGCGAGCACCGTGAGCGCGACGTGCCCGGACAGCGACACCACGCCCGGCCGGGCGCGCTCGACGGTGAGCGGCGTCGCCGACGTCAACCGAAGACGCGCCTCACCTCGTCGACCGCGTGCGGCATTGCGAAGACGATCACGTGGTCGCGGTCGCGCAGCGTGCTGCGACCCCGGCCGATCTGGGCCTTGCCGTCGCGCACGATGGCCCCGACGAGGACGTCTTTGGGCAGGCGCAGCTCGGCCACCATGGCGCCGTCCGCCGGGCTGCCCTCGCGGACCTCGAACTCCAGGACCTCGGCCTCGCCCTCGAGAAAGGTGGCGACCGCCGCCACCCCGCCCCGGACGAAGCGCAGCACCGCGTTGGCGCTGGCGGTGCGGGGTGACAGGGCGACGTCGACGCCGGCCCGGGCGAGCAGGGGCAGCAGCGAGAGCCGGTGCACCACGGCGATGGTCTCATGGGCGCCCTCGGCCTTGGCGAACAGGCAGGCCAGCACGTTGGCCTCGTCCTCGCCGGTGAGGGCGATCACGGCGTCGTGGCTGCCGATGTCCTCCTCGGCGAGCAGGTCGGCGTCGGTGATCTCGCCCTGGATGACCATGGCCTTGGCGAGGCGCTCGGCGAGCTCCTGGGCCCGCTCGGGGTTGCGCTCGATGATCACGACGCCCGCACCCCGGTCGGCCAGCCGGCGGGCGACGAGCTCGGCCGTGCGGCCGCCGCCCAGGAGCATCACCCGGCGCGGGGCGTGGCGCTCGATCCCGAGCAGCTCGGCGAGCTGGCGCTTGGCCCGCCGCTTGCAGACGACGCGCAGCAGGTCGTTGGCCTCGAGCGTGTGGTTGCCGCGGGGGATGATCGTCTGGCCGCCGCGGGAGATCGCCCCGAACAGGAACTCCCACTCGGGCTCGTGCTCCTGGGCGACCTCGAGCAGCGTCTTGCCCACGAGGGGCGCCTCGGGAGGGAGGCGGGCGCCGATCACGATGATCTCGCCGCCCGCCATCTCGGCGATCTCGCTGGCGCCGGGGTTCTCGATGAGCTCGAGGATCTCCTCGGCGGTCTCCTCGTCGGGGTCGATGACCAGGTCGGCGCCCACCGCCTCGAGCAGCATGCGGGCGTCCTTGGACCGCAGCTGGGGGGCTTCCACCCGGGCCACCGCCCGGGGCACGCCGGCCTGCTTGGCGAGCATGCAGGTGACCAGGTTCACCTCGTCGTCGCTCGTCACCGCGACCACCAGCTCGGCCCGCCCGAGACCGGCCTCGACCAGGGTCGAGGGGTGGGTGCCGCTGCCGAGCACCGTGAGCACGTCGAGGTGCTCGTCGATCCAGCGGATCCGCGCCCGGGTGTTGTCGACGACGGCGACGTCGTGGCCCTCCCGGCTGAGGCGCTCGGCGACGTAGGAGCCCACCTCCCCGGCGCCCACCACGATGATGTGCATCGCCCTCCTCCCGACGGCGTCGGGCCGGTCCGGTGTCGCGACCGGGCGGCCGCCACGGTAGTTTCTCACCGGGCCGGGCCGAGTCCGCTCACCCTCCGGAAGCGCATCGCCACATGGAACCCACACCCGACCGGGCACCCCGCGCGCCCGACGCCGGCACCGGCGAGGTGCTCTCGGGCCGCTACCGCCTCGAGGAGCAGCTGGGCGCGGGCGCCACCGCCGCCGTGTGGCGCGCCACCGACCTGGACCTCGGCCGCACCGTCGCCGTGAAGGTGCTGCGCCAGGGCGACGTCGACGCCGAGCTGCGGGCGCGCTTCGAGCGGGAGGCTGCCATCCTCGGCCAGCTCGACCACCCGAACCTGGTCCGCGTGCTGGCGGCGGGCACCGACGGCGACCGGAGCTACACCGTCGTCGAGCACATCGCGGGCCGGTCGCTGCACGAGGCCCTCGAGCGCGGCGGCTTCGAGGTCGATGAGGCGCTCGACATCGCCCTGCAGGTCTCCCGCGGACTGGCCCGGTGCCACGAGGCCGGGGTGCTGCACCGGGACATCAAGCCGGGCAACGTGATGCTGGCCGACGACGGCACGGCCAAGCTCGTCGACTTCGGCATCGCCCGCTCCTCGACGCTCACCACCCTCACGCAGGGAGCCACCGTCCTCGGCACGGCCTCGTACCTCAGCCCGGAGCAGGCCCAGGCCCTGCCCCTCGACGCCCGCAGCGACGTCTACTCCCTCGGCTGCCTGCTCTACGAGCTGCTCACCGGCCGGCCGCCGTTCCAGGCGCCCAGCCCCGTCGCCGTGGCGTACAAGCACGTCCACGAGGAGCCCGAGCCGCCGAGCACCCACGATCCCGCCATCCCCGCCGAGCTCGAAGCCGTGATCCTGTGCGCCCTGGCCAAGGATCCCGAGGCCCGGTACCCCGGCGCCGCCGAGCTGGCGGCCGATCTGGAGCGGGTGCGCGCCGGCGAGGCGCCGCTGCTCGCGGGCGGCCCCGGCGCCACCACGCTGCTCGCGCCCGGGGCCGGCGAGCCCACCACCGTCCTCCCGGCCGAGGCCACCGCCGTGCTCCCCGCGGCGCCGGGCATGGCCGGCGGCGCGGCCGGCGTGGCCGCCGCGGGTGCCGGCGGCGTGGCCCCGGCCTCGACGGGCCGGTCCGGGCGCCCGTGGACCACGCCGGAGCGGAGGCCGCTGCTCGCCGCCGCAGCCGGCGTCGCCCTGCTCGTCCTGCTCGCCCTCACCGCGCTCGTCCTGGCGGCGAGCGACGACGGTCCCGCGAACAGCGACACCGACCCCGCTCCCGTCGAGGCCGACGAGCCCGACCCCGCCGCCGGCGAGGGGGACCCGGGCGAGGCGGATGTGCTCGACCAGCCCGAGGAGCCCCCCCGGACCGAACCCCCCGGCCAGCGCCGGGGCGGCGGTCCCCCACCCGGCCGCGGCCGCGGGCGCGGCTGACCCGAGCAGGGGGCACGCCCGCCGGCCAGACTGGGGCGCATGGGCGCCGTCGAGGTCCACGTCGTGCGGGTCTTCACCGCCGCCGACGGGTCGCACGGGAACCCGCTGGGCGTGGTGCTCGACGGGCAGGCCGTGCCCGAGGACGCCCGCCAGGCGGTGGCTGCCGAGCTCGGCTGCAGCGAGACGGTGTTCGTCGACGACGCCACGCACGGGCGGCTGCGCATCTTCACCCCCGCCGCCGAGCTGCCCTTCGCGGGCCACCCGCTGGTGGGCACCGCCTGGCTGCTCGCGCGGCGGGGCACGCCGGTCGCGGTGCTGCGGCCGCCCGCGGGCGCCGTGCCGGTTCAAACCGTGGGCGACCTGGTCTGGATCACCGCCCGGGCCGAGCACGCCCCGGAGATGCGCCTGCTGCAGATGCGCCACCCCGGCGAGGTGGATGCCTTCCCGGGCGCCCCTCCGGGGTCCGGTGTGCTCTACGTGTGGGCGTGGGAGGACCAGGACCCCGGCGCCGGCCGGGTGCGCGCCCGGATGTTCGCCCCGGTGCTCGGCATCGACGAGGACGAGGCCACGGGCTCGGCGGCGGTCCGCCTGGCGTCGATCCTCGACCGTCCCTTCGTCATCCGCCAGGGCGCCGGTTCCGAGCTCCACGTCCGTCCGGGCGCGGGCGGGACGGTCGAGGTGGGCGGTCGCTGCGCGGGACCCGACCGGCGCAGCGTGGACCTGCCCGCCTGACGAGCCCGATCCGGCGGCCCGATCGGGTGGCCGGCGCCTACCAGGTGTCGACGCAGGGGCGCTTCTTGCCGGTGCGAGGCGGGGCGGGCGGCACCGAGTCGAGGGCCCGCAGGATCCAGGTGCGCGAGTCCCGCGGGTCGATGACGTCGTCGAACTCGAAGTAGGTGGCGGCGTTGAGCGCCCGGCCGTGCTCGTACATGCGGTCGACCATCTCCTGGTAGAGCGCCTCGCGCTCGACGGGGTCCTCCACGGCCTCGAGCTCGCGCCGGTAGCCGAGGCGCGCGGCGCCCTCCAGCCCCATGCCCCCGAGCTCGCCCGTGGGCCAGGCCACGCAGAACAGCGGCGCCTTGAAGCTGCCGCCGGCCATGGCCTGCGCGCCCAGGCCGTAGCCCTTGCGGAGCACGATCGTGAAGAACGGCACCGTGAGGCTTGCGCCGGTGACGAACATGCGGCTGGCGTGGCGGACGAGGGCCGTGCGCTCGGCCTCGGGACCGACCATGATCCCCGGCGTGTCGCACAGGAACAGCAGGGGCACGTCGTGGGCGTCGCACAGCTGCATGAAGCGGGCGGCCTTGTCGGCACCGGTGCTGTCGATGGCGCCGGCCAGGTGCACCGGGTTGTTGGCGACGATGCCGACGGGCCGGCCCTCGATGCGGGCGAGGGCGGTGACCATCCCCGGCCCGAAGTCCCGGCGCAGCTCGAGCACCGAGCCCGTGTCGGCCAGCGTCTCGATCACCCGCCGCACGTCGTAGACGCGCAGCCGGTTCTCGGGGATCACCCGGCGCAGGAGGCGCTGGTCGGCGCACTCCCAGCCGGCGAGCGGGCCCTGGAAGTACGACAGGTACCGCTTGGCGACCGCCACCGCCTCGGCCTCGTCGGCCACGCGCACGTCGACCACGCCGTTGGGCGCCTGCACGTCCAGCGGACCGACCTCGTCGGGCTCGACCACGCCGAGGCCTCCGCCCTCGATCATCGCCGGGCCGCCCATGCCGATGCTCGACCCCTCGGCGCCGATCACCACGTCGCAGCAGCCGAGCAGGGCGGCGTTGCCGGCGAAGCACCGCCCCGACACGATGCCGACGAGCGGCACCAGCCCGCTGAGCTCGGCGAAGAGCCGGAACGCCATGGTGTCGAGGCCGGCGACGCCACTGCCGTCGGTGTCGCCGGGCCGGCCGCCGCCGCCCTCGGCGAAGAGCACCACCGGGAGCCGCAGCCGCTCGGCCAGCTCGAAGAGGCGGTCCTTCTTGGCGTGGTTCTTCATGCCCTGGGTGCCGGCCAGGACCGTGTAGTCGTACGACATGGCGATGCACCGGGCCCGGTCGGGCCCGAACAGGTCGCCGTTCACCGTGGCCAGACCGCCGACCAGGCCGTCGGCGGGGGTGCGGGCGATCAGGTCCTCCACCGAGCGCCGCCGTCGCTGGGCGGCGATCACCAGGGGGCCGTACTCCACGAAGCTGCCGGGGTCGACGAGGTCCGCGATGTTCTCCCGGGCGGTGCGCTGGCCGCGGTCGTGGCGCTTGGCGACGGCGTCGGGGCGGGCGTCGTCGAGGCCGGCGGCATGGCGCTCGAGCACGGCGGCCAGGTCGGGCCGGAGCTCGTCGAGGTCGACCTCCTCGGCCTCCTCGACGGCGCTGCCGGGCTCGCCGGTGGCGGCGATGGCGACGAGCAGGTGACCCTCGGCCACGGTGGCGTCGAGGTGGGCGTCGACGTGCTGCACGGTGCCGGCGACGGGCGCAGCCACGACGTGCTCCATCTTCATGGCCTCGAGCACCACCAGCTGCTGGCCGGCCGCAACGGTGTCGCCCGGGCTGGCGTCCACCCGCACCACCGTGCCCAGCACGGGGGCGGTGACCCGGACCAACCCGTCGTCGGGCGCCGCCCCGACGACCGCGGCGGCGGGACCGGCCGGCGCCGCCTCCCGAGCGGGTGCCAGCGCCGCGACGTGCTCGTCGACGAAGCGGGTGTGGGCCCGGCCCGCCCGCACCTCGGGATGGTCGAGCAGGTTCGCCAGGAACCCGGCGTTGGTGGCGACCCCGTCGACGCGCAGCTCGCCCAGCGCCCGGCGGGCCCGGTCGAGGACAGGCCCCAGCGCGGCGCCCGGCGTGTGCACGACGATCTTCGCCAGCAGCGGGTCGAAGCGGCCGGTCACGGCCATGCCGGCGTGGGCGTGGGTGTCGACCCGCACCCCGGGGCCCCCGGGCAGGCTGAGCGACCGGATCGTGCCCGCAGCGGGGCGCACGGCGCCGCCGGGATCGACGGTCTCGGCGTTCACCCGCACCTGTAGGGCCACGCCCCGGGGTGGCGCGCCGCCGGCGGCGGCCGGCGGCGCCAGGCCCACCTCGTCGAGCCGGGCGCCGGCGGCCAGGCGCAGCTGGGTGGCGACGAGGTCGATCCCGTGGACCTCCTCGGTGACGGTGTGCTCGACCTGCAGGCGGGGGTTCACCTCGAGGAAGGCGAAGGCCGTGCCGTCGTCGGCGTCGGGGGCGCCGCTCGCGTCGACGAGCAGCTCGACCGTGGCCAGGTTGTCGACGCCGGCGGCTTCGGCGATCCGCACGGCGGCGTCATGCAGCCGGGCGCGCAGGCCCGGGGCGAGGCCCGGCGCCGGTGCGATCTCGGCGAGCTTCTGGTGGCGGCGCTGGAGGCTGCACTCACGGGTGCCGAGGTGCGTGACCGCACCCGTGGCGTCCCCGACGACCTGCACCTCGACGTGGCGGGCCCGGGTGAGCAGCTGCTCGACGTACACGTCACCCCGCCCGAAGGCCGCCTCGGCCTCGGACCGGCACCGCTCGTAGGCGGCGGCCAGCTCGCCGGGACGGTGGACGGCCCGCATCCCCCGGCCGCCGCCGCCCGCCAGGGCCTTGACCATGAGCGCGCCGCCCTCGCCGAGCGAGGCCAGCACCGCCTCGGCCTCCTCCAGCGAGGTGGGCCCGTCGGTGCCGGCCAGGACGGGCACGCCGCTGGCGGCGGCGAGGCGCCGGGCCCGGGCCTTGTCCCCGAACAGCTCGAGCACCTCGGGACGGGGACCCACGAACACCAGGCCGGCGTCCCGGCATGCCCGGGCGAACCCGGCGTGCTCGCTCAGGAACCCCCAGCCGGGGTGCACGGCGTCGCAGCCCGAGCGCCGGGCGGCCGCCACCAGGGCGTCGACGTCGAGGTACGCCCGGGGGCCGCTGCCCGGGAGCGCTTCGACGGCGCCGGCCAGTCGCAGGGCGAGCCCGTCGCCGTCATCGGTGCCGTGCACGGCGACGGTCTCGATGCCGAGCTCGGCGGCCGCCCGCGCCACCCGCACGGCCACCTCGCCCCGGTTGGCGATCAGCAGGCGCCGCAACCTCATGGCGACAGCCTGCCACCTCGGGCACCGGGCCCGGCCGGTCGCCGTCAGCCGAAGAACACCTGCGCCACCTCGAACAGCTCGGGGTCGACGGTCTTCAGCTCGCCGACGGCCTCAGCGAGCGGCACCCGCACGATGCGGTCGGCCCTGAGCGCGACCATGCTCCCGAACGCCCCGTCGTGCACGGCGTCGATGGCGGCGATGCCGAAGCGGGTCGACAGCACCCGGTCGTAGGCGGTGGGCGTGCCACCCCGCTGGATGTGGCCGAGGATGGTCACCCGGGTCTCATAGCCGGTGCGCCGCTCGATCTCGTCGGCGAGCACCTGGCCGATGCCGCCGAGCTTCACGTGGCCGAAGGCGTCGACCTCGGCGTCCTGGGTGACGTGCGACCCCTCGGTGGGGGTGGCGCCCTCGGCGACGACGATGATCGTGGCGAAGCGGCCGCTCTCGTGGCGCCGCTTGATGTGGGCGCAGACCTCCTCGATGTCGAAGGGGTGCTCGGGGACGAGCACGACGCTGGCCCCGCCGGCGATGCCGGCGTAGGTGGCGATCCAGCCGGCGTGGCGGCCCATCACCTCGCACACCATGACCCGATCGTGGGACTCGGCCGTGGTGTGCAGGCGGTCGATGGCGTCGGTGGCGATCTGCACCGCCGTGTGGAACCCGAAGGTGAACTCGGTGGCCGACAGGTCGTTGTCGATCGTCTTGGGGACGCCGACCACGGCGACGCCGTCGTCGTGCAGCTTGTTGGCCACACCGAGCGTGTCCTCGCCCCCGATGGCGATGAGCGCGTCGAGGCCGTGGCGCTCGATCGTGGCCCGCACGGCCTCGACGCCGCCCTCGACCCGGTAGGGGTTGGTGCGCGACGTGCCGATCACGGTGCCGCCGCGGGGCAGGGTGCCGCGCATCTGGGTGACGTCGAGGGGCCGGCTCGCGTCCTCGATGAGGCCCTTCCACCCGTACAGGAACCCGATGATCTCGTCGCCGTAGTGGCGCTCGCCCTTGCGCACGACGGCTCGGATCACCGCGTTGAGGCCCGGGCAGTCCCCGCCGCCCGTCAGCACGCCGATCTTCATGTGCGCTCCTCCTCCGTGGGCTGGGTTCTGAGGCCGGGTCGTGCCACCGCCACCGCCTCGCGACAGTACAGTCGCCGCCCGTGGCGATCGTCCTGTCCATCGACGCCGGCACGTCGAGCGTGCGCTCGTTCGCCTTCGACGAAGCGGGTGCGCCCCTCGCCTCGGCCGCCCGGGAGTTCACCCAGCACTACCCCCGGCCGGGTTGGGTGGAGCACGACGCCGAGGAGATCCTGGCCGCCGTGGTGGCCACGCTGGGCGAGGTGCGAGCCCGGGTCCCCGACGAGCCCGTCGCCGCCATCGGGCTGACCGTCCAACGCGAGACGACCGTCGTATGGGATCGCCGCACCGGCCGGCCCCTGCACCGGGCCATCGTGTGGCAGGACCGGCGCACGGCCGGGCGCTGCGACCAGCTCGAGGCCGCCGGCCACCTCGAGGTGGTCCGCGCCCGCACCGGCCTGGTCCTCGACCCCTACTTCTCGGCCACCAAGCTCGAGTGGCTGCTCGGCGAGGGCGGCGTGCCCGCCACCGGTGACCTGGCGTTCGGCACCGTCGACAGCTGGCTGCTGTGGCACCTGACCGGCGGCGCCGTGCACGCCACCGAGCCGGGCAACGCCAGCCGCACGATGCTGTTCGACATTCGCGACCTGGCCTGGTCCGGCGAGCTCGTCGAGCTCTTCGGCGTGCCCGCCGGCTGCCTGCCCGAGGTGCGGCCCTCCAGCGGCCGGTTCGGCGTCACCGTGGAGGGGTGCGGCGTGGAGGCGGGCATCCCGGTGAGCGGCATCGCCGGCGACCAGCAGGCGGCGCTGTTCGGCCAGGCCTGCTTCGAGCCAGGGACGACCAAGAACACCTACGGAACGGGGTCGTTCGTGCTCATGAACGTCGGCCCCGAGTGCCCGGAACCGGTGGAGGGGCTGCTCACCACCGTCGCCTGGCAGCTGGCCGACGGCACGGTGGCCTACGCCCTCGAGGGCGCCATCTTCTCGACGGGCTCTGCCATCCAGTGGCTGCGCGACGGCCTCGGCGTCATCGACGAGGCCGCCGAGACGGGCCCGCTGGCCGCATCGGTCGACGACACCGGCGGCGTCTACCTGGTGCCGGCGTTCACGGGGCTCGGCAGCCCGTGGTGGGATCCCTACGCCCGGGGCGCCGTGGTCGGCATCACCCGGGGCACGGGCCGGGCGCACCTGGCCCGGGCGGTCGTGGAGGCCATGGCGTACCAGACCCGCGACGTGGTCGACGCCATGCAGGCGGCGTCGGGGCGCGAGGTCGTCCACCTGCGCGCCGACGGCGGCGCCTCGGTGATGGACCTGCTGCTCCAGCTCCAGGCCGACCAGCTGCAGGTGCCGGTCTCGCGACCGGTCAACCAGGAGACCACGGCGCTGGGCGCCGCCTACCTGGCCGGGCTCGCCGAGGGCGTGTGGGGCTCGCTCGACGAGCTGGCCGCCCAGTGGCAGCTCGACGTGGAGGTGTCGCCCCGGGCCGATCGGGCGTCGGCCGACGCCCTGCACGCCGGCTGGCGCCGGGCCGTCGAGCGCGCCCGCGGCTGGGCCACGGACGGCGCCTGACCCGCCCCCTCGCTTCCCGACCCCGGGCGCGGCCGTCGAGCGCGCCCGCGGCTGGGCCACGGACGGCGCCTGACCCGCCCCCTCGCTTCCCGACCCCGGGCGCGCCCATGCGACCTCGAGCGTCCGGAGCGCGCTGCGGTCAGCTCTGGGCGGCGACCTGGTCGAGGACCGGGCCGTTGCCGGGGCCGGCGGCGGGCTCGGGCCCGGTGAGGATGGGCGTGACCTCGGGCGGCGGCGCCACCTCGGGGTCGTTGCGCTTGGCGTAGACGTCGACGTACTCCTGGCCGGAGAGCCGGCGGATCTCGAACATGATCTCGTCGGTGATCTGGCGCAGCACGAGCGGGTCGTGGGCCCGGCCGGCGTAGCGGTCGAAGCGCATGGGCGCCGAGAACCGGATCGTGATCGGCATGAAGAACCGGGGCTTGGCCTGGCCGATCGGCTGGGCCTCGCGGGTGCCGATCATGGCCACGGCGATGACCGGCACGTCGCACCGCAGGGCGAGCCGGGCCACGCCGGTCCGCCCGCGGTACAGGCGCCCGTCGGGCGAGCGGGTCCCCTCGGGGTAGATGCCGAACAGCCCGCCGGCCTCGAGCACCTCGGCGGCGGCGTCGAGCGCCCCCTGGGACGCCGACCCGCCGCTGCGCTTGATGGGGATCTGGCCGACGGCCCGGAAGAACCACGCCGTCTTGGGATCGTCGAAGTACTCGGCCTTGGCCACGAACGTCACCCGGCGGCGGATGACCAGCGGCAGGAAGATCGAGTCGCAGAACGACAGGTGGTTGGACGCGAGGATGGCCGGGCCGTGGGTGGGCACGTGCTCGAGGCCCTCGACCCGCACCCGGTACAGGAAGCGCAGGATCGGCGTCAGCACCGCCTTGATGATCCAGTACGCCATGACCGCACCCTACCCGTTGGTGCAACTTGACTGCTCGGTCTAGTTTTCGGGTGTGGAGAAGCGACGCCTCACGTCCCGGGGCCAGGAGCGCAAGCGCCAGCTGATGGCCTTCGCGGCGCGCCGCTTCGCCGAGAACGGGTACCACCCGACGTCGGTCGCCGAGATCGTGTCGGGCCTCGGCGTGGGCAAGGGCGTGTTCTACTGGTACTTCTCCTCCAAGGAGGAGCTCTTCCTCGAGATCCTGCGCGACGCCCAGCACGACCTGCGGCGCCGCCAGGACGACGCCATCGGCGAGGAGCCCGACCCCGTGCGCCGCATCGAGCTGGGCCTGCGGGCGTCAATGGCCTGGTTCGCCGAGCACCGCGACCTCGTCAACCTCTTCCAGTTCGCGGCGGCCGAGGAGCGCTTCGCGCCGGCGCTGCGCCGGGGTCAGGAGGTGGCCGTGGCCGACGCCACCCGCCACGTGAAGGAGGCCATCGCCGAGGGCCGCATCCGCGACGGCGACGCCGACGCCACCCGCCACGTGAAGGAGGCCATCGCCGAGGGCCGCATCCGCGACGGCGACCCTGAGCTTTTGACCCATGCCCTGCTCGGCGTGAGCACCTACCTGGCGGCCCGCTTCATCCACGAGCGCGGCGAGAACCCCGACGAGGTCGCCGAGGCCGCCGTGGCGTTCTGCCTCCACGGCCTGCTCGGCCGCTGACGGCCCCGGGGCGGACCGCTACAGCTTGGTGAGCGAGCGCCGCAGGTTGCGCACCGCCTGGGCGATGCGCTTTTCGTTCTCGATCAGGGCGAAGCGCACGAAGCCGTCCCCGCCCGGGCCGAAGCCCTCACCGGGCGACGTGGCGACCTCCGCCTCCCGCACCAGCATCGAGGCGAACTCGAGCGAGCTCATCTCCTGGTAGGGCTCGGGGATGGGCGCCCACACGAACATCGTGCCGCGGGGCTTGTCGACCTCCCAGCCGATGCGGCCCAGCCCGTCGCAGAGCGCGTCGCGCCGGGCCTGGTAGATGCCGCGGGCGTAGGCGGGGTACTCCTCGGCCTCGTTCAGCGTGACGGTGGCGGCGATCTGGATGGGCTGGAAGGTGCCGTAGTCGAGGTAGGACTTCAGCTTCGCCAAGGCCGCCACGACCTCGGGGTTGCCGGCCAGGAACGCCACCCGCCACCCCGCCATGGAGTAGGACTTGGTGAGCGAGTAGAGCTCGACCGCCACCTCCTTGGCCCCCTCGGCCTGGAGTAGGACTTGGTGAGCGAGTAGAGCTCGACCGCCACCTCCTTGGCCCCCTCGGCCTGGAGGATCGACGGCGGGTGGTAGCCGTCGAACCCCAGGTCGGCGTAGGCGAAGTCGTGCACCACGACGACCTCGCGCTCACGGGCGAAGTCGACCACCCGCTGCATGAAGTCGAGGTCGACGCACGTGGTGGTGGGGTTGTGCGGGAACGACAGCACCACCACCCGGGGCTTGGGCCACGAGTACTCGTAGGCCTCGACGAGCGTGTCGAAGAAGTCGTCGTCAAAGCGGCGCAGCGGCATCTCGCGCACGTCGCCCCCGGCGAACAGCGGGCCCCAGATGTGGATCGGGTACGAGGGCGACGGCACGAGGGCGGCGTCACCGGGCTGGAGCAGCACCCACATGAGGTGCGAGAAGCCCTCCTTGGCGCCGATCGTGTTGATGACCTCGGTCTCGGGGTCGAGGCTGACCCCCCAGCGTCGCTGGTAGAGGTTGGCGAAGGCCTCTCGCAGCTTGGGGATGCCCCGGCTCAGCGAGTACCGGTGGTTCCGGGCGTTCCTGGCGGCCTCGACCAGCTTGTCGACGGCCACCTCGGGCGAGGCGAGGTCGGGGTTCCCGAAGGCGAGGTCGATCACGTCGCGCCCGGCGCGCCGGCCCTCCTTCTTGAGGGCGTCGATGATGCCGAGCGCGTAGGGGGGCAGCGAGTCGATGCGGCGGAACTCCACCGCCCGAGGCTACCTCCGGCCCCCTCCGGGCAAGGCCTTGATTCGGCGGTCCCGTTCGGTGCCGGGGCCACGGTGGGCGATGATGGGGCGGTGAGCGACACCACCCCGCGCACGATCGACGTGATCGTGGAGATCCCCAAGGGCAGCCGCAACAAGTACGAGTACGACCACGAGCGCCACGTGCTCCGGCTCGACCGGCGGCTGTTCTCGGCGACCGTCTACCCGGCCGACTACGGCTTCGTGCCCGACACCCTGGCCGAGGACGGCGACCCGCTCGACGCCCTCGTGCTCCTCGAGGACGCCACGTTCCCCGGCTGCTGGGTGTGCGCCCGGCCCGTCGGCGTGCTGTGGATGGAGGACGAGAAGGGCCCCGACGCCAAGATCATCTGCCTGCCCCACGGCGACCCCCGCTGGCAGGGCATCCACGACCTCGCCCAGCTCCCCCAAGAGCTGCTCGACGAGATCAACCACTTCTTCGAGGTCTACAAGATGCTCGAGCCCCACAAGTCCTCCTCGACCCAGGGCTACCAGGGCGCCGACGCCGCCTGGTCCGAGATCGAGGCGTCCCGGGCCCGCTACCCCGGCGACTGATCCCCGCCCGGGCCCGTTCCACCGTCGGGGACCTCCCCGGCGGTCCCAGCGCCGGCGAGGTCCGACGCCAGCAGGGCGGCGCCCAGGGCCCCGGCCCGCTCCCCCAGCTCGGCCCCGACGATCCGCACCGTGGCGCGCTCGTCGGCGCCGAGCACGATCGCCCGGTAGGCGCGCCGGGCCGGTTCCAGCAGCGTCTCACCGGCGCCGGCCGCCAGCCCGCCGCCGACGACGACGACGTCGGGGTCGAGCAGGTTCACGAGGTTGGCGATCCCGAGGCCCAGCCACCAGGCGAGCTGGTCGACCACGGCCAGCGCCTGCGGGTCGCCGGCGAGGGCGGCGCGGGTGACGTGCTCGCCCTTCACGTCCTCGGGGTCGCCCCCGACCGCGGCGACGACGCCGGCGAGCTGGCCGGCGGCGGCGGCGTCGCGGGCGAGGCGCCCCAACCCCGAGCCCGAGGCGTAGCGCTCCCAGCAGCCGTTGCGGCCGCAGGGGCAGGGTGGGCCGTCGGGGTCCACGACCATGTGCCCGGCCTCGCCGGCGAAGCCGTGGGCGCCGCGCACGAGCCCGCCGGCCGCCACCACGCCCGCGCCGATGCCGGTGCCGAGGGTGACGAGCACGGCGTCGGTCGCGCCGCGGGCGGCGCCGAGCCGGTGCTCGGCCCAGGCCGCGCAGGTGGCGTCGTTGTCGACCGCCACCGGCACGCCGAGGGTCCCGGCGAGGCGCTCGCCGACGGCCAGGTCGTCGATGCCGGGAAGGTTGGGGGCCACGCGCAGGCGCCCGGCTCGGTCGACCAGGCCCGGCACCCCCACGCCGACCGCCGCCGGCGAGCCGACCCGCTCGCCCAGCGTGCCCACCGCCGACTCCAGGGCGGCGAGCAGGGCGCCCGCGCCCCGGGGCGTGTCGACGCGCAGCTCGTCGAGGAGCTGGCCGTCGCCGTCGACAGCGACGGCCAGGCACTTGGTGCCGCCCACGTCGAGGCCCACGGCGGGGCCGGCCGGGCGCGTCACGCCGGGCGCCTCAGTAGCGCAGCAGCGCGCCGATGCGGCCCAGCACGTCGAGGTCGGCGTTGCCGTGGCAGATCTCGACGGTGCACGACTGGGTGAGGGCCTCCTCGACGGCCTCCTCGACGACGTCGTCGACCTGGCGCATCTCGGCCTCGCACACGGGGCAGGTGCGGCCCTTGACCCCGACGAAGTCGCATGAGGGGCACCGCCAGCCGGGCGCTTGGAACCCGTGCGAGACGAGCAAGGTGTCGACCCGGCGCTCGACGAGCGCCTGGAGCGTGTCGGCCAGCCCGGCCACCCCCCGGTTGCGGGCGCCGACCGCCTCGCGGAGGCGCGCGACGTTCTCGGCCTCGCGCCGGCGCTCGACCTCGGCTTCGACCTCGAGCGCGGCGTCGCGGATCTCGTCGAGCGAGGCCGTGATCGGGACGTGGAGTCGGGCGACCACCCGCTCCTGCAGGTACGGGTGCAGGTCGCGCTCGAGCTCGCCCGCGATCTCGTCGGGGGCGGCGATGACGAGGTGCTCGAAGCCGTGCTCCTGGAAGACCTTGAAGGCGACCTCGGCGGCGTGGCGCAGGTGGGCGTGGGCGTGCTCGGCGACGTGGCTCTGCAGGTGGTCGCGGCTCCACTCGCCGCCGTCGTCGTCGTGGCGGGGCAGGGCCTCGAACAGCTCGTCGGACTCGACGAGCTCGCCCATGTCGAACACCAGCATCCGGGCCCGCTGCTTGTCGGCCAGCAGCACCCCGAACCGCTCGTACTCGTCGACGAGCACCTCGAGCTGGCGGACATAGGGTGTGTGGTTGACGACGATCTGGCTGCGGACGGGGACCGGCAGCTCGAACACCCGCCAGAAGTCGTGGGCCGAGCTGGAGAAGATCGCCAGCCCCCGGACCCGTGACCGGTCGACGCCGCGGTGCACGTACTCGTGGATGCGGCGCAGGTCCTCCCCGATCGACGGGCTGCTGTCCTCCCAGGACCGGGCCTGGCGGAGGAGGGTGTCGAGCTCGTGCTCGTAGTCCTGACGACGGATCTTCCGCCGCCCGTCCACGTCCAGGTAGCAGGACGTGACCGGCGCCTCCTCCCCCTTGAACGATGCGAGCTCGCGGATGTCGTCCTCGGTGAGCACGGGCACGGGCGCCTCCACGGGGTCCGTCGGGGGTGGGCGAGGTCGGAACCGTGATCGTAGGCCACGGTCACGGAACCTGCCGCGGGCCGACCCTGCTGCGCGACCTATCCGGGTCCGGCCCGGTCGCCGGGGTCGTCGCCCGCGAGGGGGATGCGCTCGACGCCGCCGGCGCCGTCCCCGCCGCCTTCGGGGCCGTCCCCCGGGCCGCCGGGCGGGGTGCCGGCCGCGCCGGGTGGCCGGACGGCCGAGCCCGCCAGGCGCACCAGCGCGGCCACGGCCGCTGGCTCGCGGACGAGCTCCTCGGCGACGTCGAGGAACGCCCGGAGGGCGCCGATGAGCTCGATCGCCGCGCCCTGGAGGTGCTCGAGCCCCTCCTGGGCCCGGTCCTCACCGGGAAGGCCGCCGGTCACGACCGGCCCCCGAAGCTGACCTCGAGCACCCCGGCCTCGAGGCGCGCGCCCGTGACCCGGCGGTGCCGGAGGCTGTCGGGCAGCACCACCGCCCGCCGGTGCGACCCCACCCGGACGAGCAGCTCGCCGGCGCGCCGGCCCAGGTCGACCTCCTCGCGCGCCGCGCCGGGCAGCGGGAGGCGCAGCACGTGGTGACCGTTGCGGCGCTGCACCTGCAGCCCGTCGCCCTCGTGGAAGCGGCCCGACGGGTCGTCGTCGCCGTAGAGCTCGGCGCCGAACCGCCGCAGCGCCTCGACCCCGATGAGCTCGCCCGGCGCCAGCTCGGCCCGCAGGACGGGCACCGGCGCGAAGCCCGCCTCGATGCCGGCCAGGTGCTCGGCGTGGGCCCGCTTCCACGACTCGAACCACGGGTCGGTGATGCCGTCGGGCAGGAGGCGGTTGGCCACCACGGCGTCGACCTGGTAGCCGAACAGCGAGAGATAGGTGTGGAGGCGCCGGGCCTCGGCCACGACCACCCGCTCGGGGTTCACGACCAGGCGAACGCTGGTGCGCCGCACGTCGGCGAGCAGCTCGCGCACCGCCTCGAGCCGGGCGTACACCCGCTGGGTGGCGGCGAACACGCCGTCGCCGGCGACCGGCAGCGAGCTGACCCGGGAGAGGACCGGCGCGACGACCCGGTTCACCCGGCGCCCCACCGGGAACAGGCGCTCCATGTACCAGGACAGCACCTGGGGCAGCGCCAGCAGCCGCAGCGTCTCGGCCGTGGGGGCGCAGTCGACGACCACCACGTCCCAGCGACCGGACCCGGCGTGGTCGTTGATGTCGGTCAGGGCGAACAGCTCGTCCAGGCCGGGGAGCACGGCGAGCTCCTCGGCTTCGAGGGCGTCGGCCCCCGCCCAGGTCAGGACCTCGGTGAGGTAGGCCTGGATGTCGCCCCACGCCTCCTCCATGCGGTCCTGGGCGTCGAGCTGCTGGCCCCACAGCTCACCGGCCACCTGCACGCTGAGCGGCCCGAGCTCGACGTCGAGGGCGTCGGCGAGCGAGTGGGCGGGGTCGGTGGACAGCACCAGGGTGCGCAGCCCCACGTCGGCGCAGCGCAGGGCGGTGGCGGCCGCCACCGTGGTCTTGCCGACACCGCCCTTCCCGGTGAAGAGCAGGACGCGGGCGCCGTCAACCACCGTCGTCACCGACGCGCCGGGCCAGCTCGTCCAGCGCGGTCGACATGATCTTGCCCTCGGCCCGGCGCTTCACGAAGCCCGGCAGCGGGACGACGAGGTCGACCTCGAGCCGGTACTCGACGTCGGTGGTGGCGTCGTCGGTCCCGGCGGTGAACCGGTACTCGCCGTCGAGGCGCCGCACGATGTCGCCCTCCTCGAGCACCCAGGCCATGCGGTGGGGCGCTTCGCTGTGGTCGTAGCGCAGGCGGTAGCGCACGCTGTGGCCCATGGCGCCGGCGCGGAAGTCCACCAGCACGCCCCGGCCCGCGTCGTCGCGCTCGACGACGGTGGCCTCCTTCACGTCCCGCGCCCACTCGGGGTAGCGCTCGAAGTCGGCGACGACCTCGTAGCAGCGCTCGACCGTGGCGCGGATCGTCCGCTGCTCGTGGGCCTGTTCGGTGGCCATGGTTCGCTGGGCCTCCTCTCGGGGTGTGCCCGTCGATTCTGCTCCACGCCGGACACCGGGAGCGACCCGCGCCGGCGCCGGGTCAGGACCCGCCAGACCGGCGCACCACCGTGTGGTAGTAGCCGAGCACGATCCCGTTGCCGACCAGCAGCCAGGCGGTGGCCACGGCGACGGCGAGCCAGGCGAGCCACGAGCGGCGGTCGTCGGCCCCGCCGGCGAAGTCGCCGGGCGACCGGTTCGTGCAGTCGAGCAGGGCGAGCACCGCCGGGACCTCGAGCGCGAAGATCAACAGGAGCAGCTCCACCTCAGCCGTTCCCGGTCCGGTGCGGGCGGTGCCGAGGCGGGAAGGTGCCGTGGGCCGCCCCCCAGAGTCCGGCCACGCCGACGCCGTACACGGGGGCGAGGATGCCGAACGCCAGCGCCGTGAAGGGCCGGATCGAGGCGGCCGTCACCACGATCGCGGTCTGGGCGCCCACCGAGAGCAGCAGCGACCGCTGGACCGCCTTCGGGGCGCTGCCGGAAAGACCGAACAGCCCGGCGACGCTGATCTCCTCGGCCTGGCTCCGCACGACCGCTCGGGCGTAGGCCACGAGGAAGGCGACGCAGCCCACGGCGAACAGCACCAGGCTGACGCCGGCGGCGAGGCCGCCGAGGCGGTCCGGGTCGACCACGCCGGCGAGCGACGCCGCACCGAGCACACCCGTGCCCGTCCAGCTCGCGCGGATCACGCCGCGCCCGGGCGCCTCGCCGCCGGGTGCGGCGTCGCGGGTCTGGTCGCCGGGACCGGTGCGGCCCGGCCCGGCCGGCACCTCGGCGTCCTCGCCGGGGGTCACGGCGCGGGCGCCCCTCCCGCGACCACGAGCCGGCCGCCCTCGAGCCCGGCGCCGGGGAGGGCGAACCAGCCGCGGTCGTCGGCGACCCCCCGGGCGACGGACCCCGCCCGCACCGCCACCCCGTCGCCGTCGACGCGCACGGAGACGCCCGGCGCGGGCGGACCGGCCGTCCCGGCCCCGATGCCGCTCTCGGGTTGGATCGCGAGGATCGCGGCGGCGCGCTCGTCGGCGTGGGCGAGGCGCACCAGCACGCCGTGCCCGGCCAGCGCCCGCAGGAGCGGCTCGGGCAGCGGTTCGAGCGAGACGGCGACGGCGCCCGCGAGGCCGGCGTCGGCGGCGACGGCGGGCACCAGCCAGCGGGTGACCGCCCTGCGCTCCAGCCGGCCGGCCGGGCCGAGGTCGTCGCTGGCGACCGGCAGGCTGCGGCGGTGGCGCTCGAGCAGCATCCGCCGCACGCGGCCCGGGTCGTGGCCGGCGACCCGGCGCGCCACGTCCTCCCAAAGCGCGCGGTCGCCGACGACCACGTGGGGCCCGAAGGCCGCCACGTCGTCCGCCGTGACCTCGGCCGTGAGCCAGGCCGTGCCCCCGTTCAGGAGCGCGAGCAGGTGCGTCGTGGTCCGGCCCACCGCTCGGGTGGGGGGCACGGTCGCCAGCACGCGGCTCCCGGGGCCCACGCCCGCGACCTGGGCGAGGGACCGCACGGCCCACACGAGTGCACGGTGACTGAAGACCAGCTCGCCGTCGTCGCTCACGGGCACCACGGCGGCGTCGGCGTCGGGGTCGACCGCCCGCCACGACCGCTCGAACCGGTCGGGCTCGGCGCCGTCGAGCGCCCGCCCCCGCTCCCGCAGCGCCGCGAGCGCGGCGACCCCGGCAGGTCGGTCGCCGGCGTCGAGCTCGCGCGCCGGGCCGGCGGAGCGGCCTGCGACGCCGGCGACGCGGCCCCGACCACCGCCGGGCCGATCCGCCGAAGCCGGCGCCGCCCGGGTGACGCTCACGCCGCCGGCGGCGAGCACGGCGAGGTCGGCCACCCGCCAGGCCAGGCCGTCCGCGCCGGTGACCACCACCCGGTCGCCGGGCTCGAGGCCGTCGGCGATCAGGCCGAGGGCGACGTGGCGGACGAGCTCGCCCAGCTCGCTCCACGAGGTCGCGCCGCCCCCGTCCCGGGCGGGCGCCCGCAGCGCCGGCGCCTCGGGTGTGCGGTGCACCGCCGCCGCGAGCAGGGCGGGCACGGTCTCAGGGGGCAGTCGCATCGGCGGGGATCATCCCATGCCCGCCAGGGCGACCCGCAGCCGCTCCGCCAGCACGTCGTAGGCGAACGCCGAGGCTGCCCGCTCCCGGGCGGCCGCACCCAGGCGGGCCCGCCGGTCGGGGTCGTCGAGGAGGCCGGCCAGGGCGGCGGCCACCGCCCCCACGTCGCCCGGACGGTCGACCACGACGCCGGTGGCGCCGTCCTCCACGGCGTCGGCCGACCCGCCGCTCAGGCCCGCGACCTGGGCGACGCCGCACGCCGCGGCCTCGAGGAAGACGATCCCGAAGCCCTCGACCTCAAGCCCGAACCACCGGTTCGCCCGGCACACCATCGCGAACAGATCGGCGCAGCCGTACAGCGCCGGCAGGTCGTCGTCGCCCACCCGGCCGACCAGCCGGGCGGGCGCCCCGGTGCGCCTGATCCGCGCCACCAGCCGGTCGTGGTCGCGACCCGATCCGGCGATGGCGAGGCGCAGGTGCGGCCGGTCGGGCGCGAGGCGGGCCACGGCGTCGATCAGCACGTCGAACCCCTTGCGGGGGACGAGCCGGCTCACCCCTACCACCAGCAGGTCGTCATCGCCGTAGCCGAACCGCTCACGGGCCGACGCCCGCTCGGCCGGGGTGAGGGGGCGGAAGCGCTGCGGGTCGACGCCCGGGGGCACGTTGGCGACCGGGGGGGTGCGGGCGCCGCCGACGCGGCGGGCCTCCGAGGCCGGGTAGCCGCCGGCGGCGACGACGAGGCGGGCGCCGCGCACCACCCGGCCCATGGCGGCGGACCCCACCGGCAGCCGGCCCAAGAGCTCTGAGCCGTGGACGACGAGGGCATAGGGCACCGACAGGGCGGGCCCCAGCAGGCCGAGCGGCAGCGCGGGGTCGAGCACGACGGCCTCGGCGCCGATCTCGGCGGCGAGGGCGTCGATGCGGCGGCGGAGACCGGGCGTGGGCAGCAGCACCTTCTGGCGGGTCCGCTCCACCCGATAGGGCTGGGCGCGGTCGAAGGCGGGGGCGTCGGGATGCGGGGTGGTGAGCACGGCGAAGTCCTCCGGCGGCAGCCGGCGCCACAGCTCCCACAGGTAGCTCTGGATCCCTCCGACCTTGGGCGGGAAGTCGTTGGTGACGAGCAGGTGCTTCACCGGCGGACGGTCCCGGCCGGGGCCTCAGCGGCGAGGTCGGGGCGGCCGAGCCGCTCGGCCGCCCAGGCGGCGTGCTCGGCCAGCATGCTGTCGGCGCCGCCGACGTACCGGGCGAGGACGCGGCCCACGTCGGGATCGTCTCCCGCGCCGCTGTTGCCGAGGGCGACCAGGGCGTTGCGGCGCAGGTAGCGAGGATCGCGGCGCGGGATGTACCAGCGTCCGTGGGCGGCGAGCAGCTCGTCGTCGCCGGCTTCCAGCAGCTCGATGAGCGGCACCCAGGCCTCGCCGGCCTCGCTCGGAGCCGGCTCGGGGGGCCGGTGGCGGTCGGCGGTGCGGTTCGGGGGACAGACCTCCTGGCAGTCGTCGCAGCCGTAGATGCGGTCGCCCAGCGCCGCCCGGTGCTCGACCGGGAAGTCGCCGGGCGCCTGCACCAGCCACGCCAGGCACCGGCGGGCGTCCACGACGCCGGGGGCGACGATCGCCCCGGTGGGGCAGGCGTCGATGCAGCGCCGGCACGAGCCGCACCCGTCCGGTACCGGGCCGGGCGCCGGGGTGAGCGGCGCGTCGGTCACGACGGAGCCCAGCACGAACCAGGAGCCGGCGCCCGGGAGCAGCAGGTTGGCGTTCTTGCCGTACCAGCCGAGCCCGGCCCGGTGGGCGGCTTCGCGATCGACCAGGGCGTTGTCGTCGGCCAGGACCCGGGTGCGCCACCCGTCCTCGGCCAGGCGGCGGGCGACGGCGGCGAGCCCGGCTCGCAGGTCGGCGTAGTGATCGTGGCGGGCGTAGCGGGCGACGCGGCCGGCGGGCGCTCCGGGGGGTTCAGGGTCGGCGCGCCGGTAGCGGTGGGCCCCCACCACGAGGGAGCGGGCGCCGGGGAGGGCCCGCTCGGGCGTGGTCGAGCGCTCGGGGTTGCGGTACGTGAACTGCATCCCGCCGTGCAGGCCCTGCGCCCGGCGCTCCTCGAGGTGCCGGCGCGTGCCCGTGAACGGCGCGGCGGGCGCCACGCCCACGGCGTCGAGGCCGGCGGCGGCGCCGGCGGCGCGCAGCTCGTTGAGCGACGGGACCTGACCCATGCCCCCATCGTCGCGCCCGGCGCCCATCCCGATCGCCTCGCGCCGCCCGCTCTCATGCCGGAACCGGGCGCCCGGTGGGGCTCAGCGGGCCCGGAGCGGCTCCCGCCGCCGGCGGGGCCGCCGGGAGCGGGGCGCCGCGTCGGGGGTGGCGGGGTCCGCCCGGCGAGGGGAGGGTTCGCCGGCGCCCGGACCGGCCGCCCCGGACGCGGCGCCGTCGTCGGGCGGCCCGGCCCGTCGGGCGAGGTCGGACCGGAACGTCGGCCGGCGCTCCCCGGGTCGGAGCCCAGGCGGCGGACTCGGCGCGGGGGTCGACGTCACGACCGGCACCCCGCGGGTCGGCGCCCCCGCCAGCGGGGGCGGCGCAGCCGCACCGGGCTCACCCGCCCCGCCGAGGCCGGTCGGTCCGCTTCGGGGAGGGACCGGAGCAGCGCTCGCCTCAGGCGCCGGGTCGCGCCGGGCCGCGGCGATGCGCGCGGCGAGGGCGGTCCCCGCGCGATCCGGCGGCGCGGCGGCCGGTGCGGAACCCGGGCGCGGTTCGGCAGGCGGTGCGCCGCCGGGTGCGGGCTCGGGCGGCAGCGGCGGCCCTGACCCCGGGACGGACCCTGCACCCTCGGCCGGGCCACCGGCCCCTCGGCCGGCCCCGGTCGCCTCGCCGGCCGCGAGCGCCCAGCGGGGGACCGGTGGGACCTTGCCGGCACGGGCCGTCGGCCCCGCCGCCTTCTTGGTGGTCGACCGGCGGGGCGCCCCCCGCGCGCCGGTTGCCCGCTTGGCCGCCGGCTTCTTCGCCGCAGGGCGCGTCGTCCCCGCCCTCTTCGCCGTCCGCTTCGCGGCAGGGGTCCTCGCGGCGGACCGCTTCGTCCCGGAGCGCTTCGCCGGCGGCTTCTTCGCTGCCGAGCGCTTCCCCGACGGCCGCTTCGCCGCAGGGCGCGTGGCCGCCGAGCGCGTCGCCGCGGACTTCTTCGTGGCCGGCCGCTTCGCCCCCGAGCGCGTCGTCGCGGATTTCTTGGCCACCGGCCGCTTCGCCCCCGAGCGCCTGCCTGCCGCGCGCGTCGCCGAGCCCGAGCGCGTCGACGACTTCGCCGCGGCCCGCTTGGTGGCGCGGCGCGCCCGGGCGGCGCCGTCGTCGGTTGGCCTGGCGGCGGTCGCGACGGGCGGGCGGCCGGACCGGGCCCGGGCCACGTAGCCGAGCTGGGCCCCCAGCCGGTTGCGGGACGTGATGCGCTCCTCCTCGGTGTCGAACGTCCACTCGGCTTCCTGCTGCCGGCCCCGCGACACGTACCGGAAGCGGATGGCCCACAGGCCGCCGCCCAGCTGGTAGGCGCTCCAGCCGGCCTCGAAGGCGTCGTCGGTGAGCACGACCCCCCGGTCAGCGACGTTCCAGCGCACCGCCGTGCCGAGCGGCTCGGCCGAGAGCCCGAAGCGGGGCTTGTCGAACACGAGCTGGCGGGCGGCGTCGACCACCCGGGCCTGCTCGGCGACGATCGGCGCGGCGAAGCGCTCGACCCAGGCGCTGTCGACCCCCGCCTCGGCGGCGACCTCGTCGATCGTGCGGCCGGCCCGGAGCCGGTCCTGCATCTCCCGGACGGACAGCTCGCTCTCGGGGCGGGACGGGCGGGCGACGACCCCCTCGGCGCCGCCCGCGTCGGCCTCGGCCGGCTCCTCCTGCCGCAGGCGCTCGAGCTCGGCCAGGGCCCGGCGCAGCCCCGCGTCGAGCGGCACCACGAAGCTGCCCGACCTCGCTCCCTTCCGGGTGCTGAAGATGAGCCCGCTGTGATCGGTGGTGAATCCGACGAGGTGGAGCTTCTGCAAAGAGGTCCCTCATGGGCCGAGCGCTCGCCGCCCCTTCGGCGGCGACGGTACCACCCGGCAATTCGCCCACCGGGGATCCTCACGCAGCCCCCACCCCCGCCTCAGCCGGCTCGGGTCCGGTGCCGCAAGCCCGGCACGAGCCCGGCGCCGGCCAGGCGGGACACCGCCCGGGCCTCGTCGATGCCGATCACCACGGGCCGGGCCCGGTCGCGCTCGCAGATGAACGTGACCACGCAGTCGGCACAGGCGTGGGAGCCCTCGAACTCGCACGTGCCGCAGTCGATGACGAGCGTCGTGCCGTCCTCACCGGTCGGGTTCCAGTCCTGCATGGGGCCTCCTCGGGCCGTCGGTCCACCCGACCGGAGGCTACGCAGGGGGTGTATCACCCTCGTCGAGGCGCTCCACCGCCCGGCCCGACGCGCACCAGCGGCAGGTGACGTCCTCGACGGTCTCATCGAGCACCTCCTCGTCCTCCACCGAGAGCTCGCCGCCGAGCGTGTAGTGGTGGAAGGCCCGGGTGCGGCGCGTGGTCGTGACGTCGAAGCGGGTCAGGTTCCCGCAGGCCGTGCAACGGTACCGGGTGGCGGCCATCGCAGGGACTGTAGGCCGATCGCCGGCCGACCGGATCGTCCCCCGCCACGAACGGTCGTTCGTCTAGAGTCGGACGGATGCGCCAGGCGAGCTTCGAGGACCTCGGCACGCCGTTGCACCAGGTGACGTTCTGCGTCGTCGACCTCGAGACCACGGGGGGATCGGCCGCGGACTGCCGCATCACCGAGATCGGCGCCGTGAAGCTGCGCGGCGGCGAGTGCCTGGGCACCTTCCAGACGCTGGTGAACCCGGGCGCGGCGATCCCTCCCGCCATCACCGTGCTCACCGGGATCACCCAGGCGATGGTCGCGCCCGCCCCGCCGGTCGAGCAGGTGCTGCCGGCCTTCCTGGAGTTCGCCCGGGGCACCGTGCTCGTCGGCCACAACGCCCGCTTCGACCTGGCCTTCCTGCAGGCCGCCCTGGCCCGCACCGACCGGCCCCGCCTCGCCAACCGGGTGGTCGACACGTGCGCCCTGGCCCGCCGGCTCCTGGCCGACGAGGTGCCCAACCACCGTCTGGGCACGCTGGCCGAGCGCCTCCGGCTCCCCCACCGGCCCACGCACCGGGCGCTCGACGACGCCCTCGCCACGGGCGATCTGCTCCACCTGCTGCTCGAACGGGCCGCGGGCCTCGGGGTGCTCGGGCTCGACGACCTCCTCGCCCTGCCGACCATCGGCCGGCACCCGCAGGCGGCCAAGCTGCGCCTCACCGAGGGGCTCCCCCGCCGGCCCGGGGTCTACCTGTTCCGTGACCGGGGCGGCCGGGTGCTCTACGTGGGCAAGGCCACCAACCTCCGCCAGCGGGTGCGCAGCTACTTCTCGGGCGACTCCCGCCGCAAGGTGGGCCAGCTGCTGCGGGAGGTCGCGACCATCGACCACCTCGAGTGCATCGACCCGCTCGAGGCCGCCGTGCTCGAGGTCCGGCTGATCCACCGTCACCTCCCCCGGTTCAACCGCCGCGCCACCCGGTGGGCGCGCTACGTGTACGTCAAGCTCACCCTCGACGAGCGGTGGCCCCGCCTGTCGGTCGTGCGGGACGCGCACCCCGGCGACGGGTGCGTGTACGTGGGCCCGCTGCCCTCCCGCCGGACCGCCGCGCAGGTGGTCGAGGCGATCGAGTCGGCCGTGCCGATCCGCCGGTGCCGGCAACGTCCCCCGGCGGCGCCCGTGGCGGCGCCGTGCACGCCCGCGCAGCTCGGGGTGGCCACCTGCCCGTGCGCCGGCACGGTCACGCCCGACGACTACGGCCGGCTGGTCGCCCGCGTGGTGCAGGGGCTCGAGCACGACCCGGCGCTGCTGCTGGCTCCGCTCGAGCGACGCCTGCGGGCGCTTGCGGCCGGCGAGCGCTTCGAGGAGGCAGCCGCCGTGCGGGACCGGGCCGCCGCCCTGGCCGGCGCGCTCCGCCGGCAGCGCCGGTTCGCCGCCCTGCACGCAGCCGGTCGCGTGGTGCTCGACACCGGCGCGGCCGTCGTCGAGCTCGACCGCGGTCGCCTGGTCCGGGTGACGGCTCCCGCCGCCGGCGGATCGGCCGAGCTGCCCTTCGGCGGAAGCCAACCGCCACTGGAGCCAGGCGAGCCGGGCCCCGTGGCGCGGGAGCTGGCCGACGAGCTCGCCTGCGTTGCCGCCTGGCTCGACGCCAACGCCCACCGGGTCCGCCTGCTGTCGTGTGACGGGGAGCTGCGCTCCACATGGCCCGCCCTCCCGTCGTTCGAGCCGCGGACGGCGGCGGTAGCCTCGAAGCGTGGGATCGGTGCTGCTGTGGCTCGCCGTGCTGACCGTCGCGATGGTCGCCGCGGTGGTGGCGACCTGGGCGGTCGTCCGGTGGCGGCTGGGGCGCCGCAACCGGGTCACGCCTGACCGGCCGTCGAACGCCCCGCTGTCGTGGCTGTGGTCCGGCAGCCGGGCCGCCCGCCTCCACCGCCGCCTCCAGCGCGCCGTGGCCACGGCGTGGCTGCGCCCAGGCGGACAGCGCCGGCGCCGCCGGCAGGACGCGAGCGAGCTCGACCAGCTGGCGGCGGCGGTCGGCGCGCAGGCGGCCGGCATCGACCACCTGCTCGTGGTGGCGGCGGGCGCCCGGGGCCGGGCCCGTCACGCGGCCCTGAGCGCCGCCGAGGCCCAGGTCGTGCAGGTCGAGCAGCTCGCCCGCCGGGTGGCCGTCCTCGCCTCGCAGCACCAGCCGGGCCTCGAGTCCCGCAGCCTCGCCCAGGTGCGTGAGCGGATCGAGGCCCTCGAGTCGGCTCGTGCGGACCTCGCCCGCATCGAGGCCGCCCTCCGCGATCCCGCCATCGCCGCCGGCCTCCCGGCCTCCCCCGACCGCCGCGCCGGCTGACCCCCACCCCCGTTCTGGGTCGCCCACGTCTCACCGGCGTGAAACCGGAGCCACCCGGAACCGCCGCCCCGGCACCCTCCGGCACCCTCCCGGCGCCGCCCTGCGGTCAGCCGGTGGTGGGCTCGGCGGCGGCCTCGGCGCTGACGGCGACGAGCCGCTCGAGGACCGCGGCGGCTCGCCCGTCGTCCACGGCCGCTGTCGCCAGCTCGAGGCCGGCGGCCAGGTCGGTGACGGCACCCCCCGCCACCAGGCCGGCGGCGGCGTTCAGGAGCACGACGTCGCGGTGCGGACCGGCCTCGCCCGCCAGCACGGCCCGGGCGAGCTCGGCGTTGGCCTCGGCGTCCCCGCCGCGCAGCTGCTCGGGCCGCGCCCGGGGCACCCCGAGGTCGGCGGGGTCGACGACGTAGGTGCGCACCGCATCGGCGGTGACGTCGTGGACGGTGCTGGTCGTGGTGGTGGTGAGCTCATCGAGGCCGTCGTGGCCGTGGACGACGAGCGCTCGCTCCACCCCGAGGGTCTGCAGCACCCCGACGACCCGCTCGGCCATGACCGGGTCGCTCACGCCCAGGACCTGACGCCGGACGCCTGCGGGGTTGGCGAGGGGGCCGAGGAAGTTGAACACGGTACGGATCCCGATCTCGCGCCGGGTGGGGCCGGCGTGGCGCATGGCGGGGTGGAACCGGGGGGCGAAGCAGAACCCCATGCCGGCCTCGGCGACGCAGCGGGCGACGCCCTCGGGCCCGAGGTCGACGGCCACGCCCAGCGCCTCCAGCACGTCGGCCGACCCGCACGTGGAGGACGCCCGCCGGTTGCCGTGCTTGCAGACCGCCACGCCGGCGCCGGCGATGACGAAGCCGGCGATGGTCGAGACGTTGAACGCGGCTTCCCGCCGGCTGGCGGCCCCGCCGGTGCCGCACGTGTCGACGGCCTGGCGACCGGCGGGCAGGTCGAGGGTCATCGCCACGGCCCGCTCGCGCATGGCGGTGACGAGCCCCGCCATCTCGCCGACGGTCTCGCCCTTCATCCGCAGGGCCACGGCGAAGGCGGCCACCTGCGAGGGCGTCGCCTGGCCGTCGAGCACGTCGCCCAGCGCGGCCGCGGCCTCCACCGAGGTCAGGTCGCGACGCTCGACGAGGGCGGTGAGCACGACGGGCCAGCCACCCAGGTCCTCGAGGGTCGCGGTGGTCACGCGTGCCGGCCCGATGGGCTCAGGCCGTCCGGCGCCGTTGCCGGATGATGCGGCGCCGCTCGCGCTCGGTGGCGCCACCCCAGACGCCCTCGCGCTCGCGGGCCGACAGGGCGAACTCGAGGCAGGACTCCTCGACGGAACAGAGCGCGCAGACCGCCTTCGCCGCGCCGGCCTCCTCGTCGGAGGCCGGGTAGAAGATCTCGGGATCGAGACCGCGGCACGCGGCGTGCTGGCGCCAGCTCTGGTTCATGGGGGGATCCTCAGTCGTGGTGGGTGTTCTGGACGCGCCGGAGTATGGATCACCGCCGACCGCGACGTCCAGGGTCGCCCCCCAGGGGTCGGACCGGCGTCCGGCTGGCCGGGCCGGGTCCGCCTGCTCAGCCGGCGGCGACGCCCCCGTCGGGTCGCTGGGCCTCGAGCAGCAGGGCCCGCACCTGCTCGGCCGGGTAGCGGCGGTGCCCGCCGGGCGTGCGCACCGAGGGGATGCGGCCCTTGCGGGCCCAGTCGGTGACGGCGCGCTCGGAGACCTGGAAGAGCAGGGCGACCTCGCGCGTGCGCAGCAGCCGGCCCTCGAGGGCCTCGGGCACGTCGGCGGTGCCGAACAGCTCACGGACCAGGGCCTCGCGCTCGGTGGCTGCTCGGTCGCGGCTCATGGCTGCTCCTGCTCGACCGGCGCGTCTCGCCGGTGCTGCCGACAGTGTGACGGGTGCCCGAGTGGCCCTCAATGGCCCTCCTGGACCATTTCGGGCATGACCCGCCCGGAGGATGCGGCCGGCCGCTGGACGGCGATCGGGAGGCCAGCCCTAGGATGCCGGGCCATGGACTTCGACCGGGCCGGCGCCCTGCGACGCCTGGCCGACGAGGACTTCGACGTGCTGGTCGTCGGGGGCGGCATCACCGGGGTGGGGGTGGCGCTCGACGCCGCCACCCGGGGCCTGCGCACCGGGCTGGTCGAGCGGCACGACTTCGCCTCGGGCACGTCGTCGAAGTCCTCGAAGCTCGTCCACGGCGGGCTCCGCTACCTGCAACAACGGGAGTTCCGCCTGGTGTACGAGGCGCTCGCGGAGCGCCAGCGCCTCCGGAACACGGCCCCTCACCTGGTGCGGTTGCTGCCCTTCCTGATCCCGCTGTTCGGCTCCGGGGGGGCCATCAACCCGAAGCTCGCCCGGGCCGTGCGCTGGGCGCTGTGGATGTACGACTTCACCGGCGGGGCCCGCATCGGCAAGCTCCACGAGCGGGTCACCGCCGAGGAGGCCCTCGCCCACCTGCCGATCCTCGATCCCGCCAAGGTCGTCGGCGGCTTCGTCTACTACGACGCCCAGACCGACGACGCCCGCCTGACCCTGGCCGTGGCCCGCACCGCCGCCGAGCACGGCGCCGCCGTGGCCAACTACGCCGTGCTGCGGGGCATCGAGCGAGACGACGCCGGCCGGGTGCGCGCCGCCGTCGTCGAGGCCGACGGTGAGCGCTTCGAGGTCCGCACCCGGCTCGTCGTCAACGCCGGCGGCGTGTGGGCGGACGAGATCCGGGCGCTGGACGAGGGCCGGAACCCGGCGTCGATTCGTCCGGCGAAGGGCGTGCACCTGGCGGTGCCGTGGGAGAAGGTCCGCAACGACATCGCCGTCGTCGTACCGGTTCGGGGTGACCGCCGCTCGGTGTTCGTGATCCCCCAGGGCCCGCACACCTACATCGGCACGACCGACACCGACTACGACGGGCCCCTCGACGATCCGCACTGCACGACCGAGGACGTCGAGTACCTGCTGGGTGCGCTGAACGGGTGGGTCACCGAGAAGCTCACCCCCGGGGACGTGGTCGGCACCTGGGCCGGGCTCCGCCCGCTGGTCAGAGGCGAGACCGACGACCGCACGGCCGACCTGTCCCGGAACCATCAGGTGCAGCGCTCGCCGAGCGGGGTCATCACCGTGACCGGCGGGAAGCTCACCACCTACCGGCGCATGGCCGCCGACACCGTCGACGAGGCCGTCAGGGCGCTGGGCCGGGGTGGCCGGTGCCGGACGCGCGCCCTCGCCCTCCACGGCGCCGACGGCACCCACGAGCTGCGGCAACCGGGCGCGGCCGACCGGCTCGGCCTCGACGGCGACCTGCTCGAGCACCTCGTGGGCCGCTACGGCGGCCAGGCGCGCGCGCTCGCCGCCATGCTCGCCGCCGACCCGGACCTGGGCCGGCGGGTCGTCCCGTCGCTCCCCCACGTGTGGGCCGAGGCCCGCTACGCCGCCCGCTACGAGATGGCCCGCACGCTCGACGACATCCTCACCCGCCGGCTCCCCGCCCGCTGGCTCGCCGCCGAGGAGGCCGCCGCCGCGGCCCCGGACATCGCCGCCCTCGTCGGCCCCGACCTGGGCTGGGACGGGGCCGAGCAGGCGCGCCAGGTCGACGCCTTCCGCCGCCTGGTGGCCGCCGACCGCACCGCCGCCGGCCTCGCCACGTCCGCCGGGGCCGGGATGCCGTCGTGAGCCGTCCGACCGCGCTGCCGGGGGCGCCGACGCCGCCGATCGCCCTCGAGGACGCGGCCGGCGCCCGCCGGCGCGTCGGCGCCCGGGTGGTCGAGGTGCCCGACGCCGTCCTCGAGCGCCTCCGCGGCGCCTGCGCCGCCGTCGACGTCGACCCCGTCGCGCTCGCCGAGGCGAGCCGCGACTGGTGGCCGCTGGCGATGACCTGGGCGCTGGAGGGCCAGGTGCCGGGCCGGGCCGAGGCGGTGTGCCGCCCGGCGAGTGCCGAGGAGGTGGCGGCCGTGCTCGCCGTGTGCAGCGAGGCCCGGGTGCCGGTCACCGCCGCCGCGGGCAGGAGCGGGGTGTGCGGCGCGAGCGTGCCCGTCCACGGCGGTGTCGTGCTCGACCTCACCGGGCTCGCCGGGGTGGTCGACGTCGACCGCACCTCGCTGGTGCTCGACGTCCTGCCCGGCACCTTCGGCGACGCCCTCGAGGGCCACCTGCGCGCCGAGCACGGGCTGACCCTCGGGCACTGGCCCCAGTCGATCGCCCTGTCCACCGTCGGCGGATGGCTGGCGTGCCGCTCGGCGGGCCAGCTGTCCAACCGCTACGGCAAGATCGAGGACCTCGTGCTCGGCCTCGACGTCGCCCTGGCCGACGGCCGGCTGATCCGCACGGGCGGGGCGCCCCGGGCCGCGGTTGGACCTGACCTGACCCAGCTGTTCGTGGGCTCGGAGGGCACGCTCGGGATCATCACCGGGGCCCGGCTGCGGCTCAGCCCCGCGCCGGCGTCGGAGCGGCGGGCCGCCTGGGGGTTCGACAGCTTCGCCGGCGTCGGAGCGGCGGGCCGCCTGGGGGTTCGACAGCTTCGCCGACGGGCTCGACGTGTGCCGGCGGGTGATCCAGCGGGGCGCGCCCGTCGCCGTGCTGCGCCTCTACGACGCCACCGAGGCCGACCGCAGCTACCAGACCGGCGACCGCCACGTGGTGCTGGCGCTCGACGAGGGCGACCCGGCGATGATCGAGGCGTCGATGCGCGTGCTGGAGGAGGAGTCCGCGGCCACGCCGGGCGCGGAGCGCCTCGACGACGAGCTCGTGGGGCGGTGGCTCGAGCACCGCAACGACGTCGCCGCCCTGGAGGCCCTGACCCGCAAGGGGTTCGTGGTCGACACGATGGAGGTCGCCGCGCCCTGGGCCGCGCTCGACCGCATCTACGAGCGCACGGTCGAGGCGATCCGCGCCGTCCCGGGGGCGCTGGCGGCATCGGCCCACCAGTCCCACGCCTACCGCGACGGCGCGTGCCTGTACTTCATGTACTTCACGTTCGCCGGCCGGCCGCCCGCCGAGGACAAGGACGCCTTCTACACCGCGGTCTGGGACGCCGGCACCCGGGCCGTGCTGGCCGAGGGCGGGGCGCTCAGCCACCACCACGGGGTCGGCCTGAACCGCAGCCGCTTCGTGGCCGAGGCGCTCGGCCCCGCGCTCGACGTGCTCGCCGCCCTCAAGGGCGCGCTCGACCCGGCGGGCGTGCTGAACCCCGGCAAGCTCGGCCTGCCCTCACCGTTCGGGCCCGTCGGCTGGCCGTGAGGACCGGGCTGCAGCCAGCCGCCCTCGCCTTCGGGGCGGCCGTCGCCGTCGCCATCGCCGTGCCCGCCCAGCTGATCGGCCAGGTCGTGGTCGCCGACGACGCCGACGGCCTGCTGTTCGCCGTCTACGTGCTCGTGCTGGTGGGCTTCGCCGTCGGGGGCGCCGCCGCCGCCCGGCGGGCGCCCGACGCGCCCCTCAGCAACGCCGCCGTCGCCGCCCTGGCCGCCTTCGCGGCCGTGCAGGCCGTCGGGGTGGCCCTGCGGCTCGCCCGCGGCGACGACATCCCGGTGCTCGCCGTGGTGTTCAACGGCCTGCTCGCCTACGGCGCCGGGCTCCTCGGCGGCGCCGTGGCCGGCCGCCGGCGCCCCGACCGCAGCGTGACGCCATGAGCGCGCCTCTCGTCGACATCGGCCGGCCGGGAGCGTGACGGTGTGACCGTGCTCGTCGTCGACATCGGCACCAGCAGCGTGCGCGCCGCCGTGGTGCGCGACGACGCCTCGGTCGACCACGCCCACCAGGCGCCGCTGCTGCCCGCCACCCCCGCCCCCGGCCTGGTCGAGTTCGACCCGGCGGCCATGGCCCGCCTCGCTGTCGAGCTGGCGACGGCGGTGCTCGACGCCGCCGGCCCGGTCGCGGCGGTGGGCATCGCCAACCAGCGGTCTTCGGCGGTCGTCTGGGACCGGGCCACCGGCGAGCCGGTCGGCCCCGGCCTCGGCTGGCAGGACCTGCGCACCGTCGGGCGCTGCCTGGAGCTGGGCGGCCAGGGCCTGCGGATCGCCCCGAACGCCTCGGCCACCAAGCTCGAGCACCTCCTCGACGCCGCCGACCCGGCACGTGAGCGGGACCTGTGCGCCGGCACCGTCGACAGCTGGATCGCCTGGCACCTGAGCGGCGGCGCCCTGCACGTCACCGACGCCTCGAACGCGGCGGTCACGGGCCTGCTGCGCGCCGACGCCTCGGGCTGGGCGCCCCACGTGCTCGAGGCGCTGCGCATCCCCGAGTCGGCCCTCCCGGCCGTCGGCGACTCCACCGGCCTGCTCGGGGAGGCGACGGCGCTGCCCGGGTCGCCGCCGCTCGCCGCGCTCGTCGGCGACCAGCAGGCGTCGCTCGTCGGGCAGGGGTGCGTCCGGCGGGGCATGGCGAAGGCCACGTTCGGGACCGGCGGCATGCTCGACCTGTGCCTCGGCCCCGAGCGCCCGGCCTTCGAGACGCGCGGCGGGTCGGGTACCTTCCCGATCGTGGCGTGGCGAGCAGGAGGGACGACGACCTGGGGGGTCGAGGCCGTGATGCTCTCGGCCGGCACCGCCGTCGAGTGGCTCCGTGACGACCTCGGCCTCGTCGCCGACGCCGCCGAGACCCACGACGTCGCCGCCACCTGCGAGGACACCGCAGGCGTGGTGTTCGTGCCCGCCCTGCTCGGGCTGGGCACCCCCTACTGGGACCACGGCGCCCGGGGCACCCTGCTCGGGCTCAGCCGGGGCACGGGCCGGGCCGAGGTCGTGCGGGCCGTGCTCGAGGGCGTCGCCCACCGGGGCGCCGACCTGCTCGAGGCGGCCGAGGCCGATGCCGGCGTCGAGGTGGGAGCGCTGCGGGTCGACGGCGGGATGAGCGCCAACTCCACCTTCCTCGCGGCCCTCGCCCGGGCGACGGGCCGGCGCGTGGAGGTCTCGCCCGTCCCCGAGGCCACGACGCTCGGTGCGGGCTTCCTCGCCGGGCTCGCCGTCGGGACCTGGGACGGATGGGACGACGTGGCCGACGCGTGGTCGCCGCGCACCGTGGTCGAGCCCGACGGCTCCGCCGACCGCGACCGGTGGCGCGAGGCGTGTGCGCGGACCCGGGCGTGGATCCCCGAGCTGTCGTCGATCTCGTTCTGACCGAACCGCCAGGAGGCCCCGTGCACCGAACCCCCGACCCCGCCGGCCCGGCCGGCAGCCGCCTCTCCCGCCGCAGCGCGCTCGCCGCGCTGGGGGCGGGCGCGGCCGGTGTCGCCGCCGGGCCGCTGGCGGGCCTGCCCCTGGCGAGGGCTCAGGCCGGTGAGCACCCGGACTTCGCCATCGTGGCCTTCCTCGCCCGCATGGAGCGGGCCCTCACGGCCCGCTACGGCGAGGTGCTGGCCCACCCCGACGTCGACGCCGGGGTGGCCGAGGTGCTGCGCCGGTACGCCGACCACCACACCGAGCACGCGGACGCCCTCGCCGCCCTCGCCGGTGACCTGCCGGCCGGCGAGCCCGACGCCGGCGCCCTCGCGGCCTTCGCCGGCGTCGTCGACGCCGCCGACCAGCTCGGGGTGCTGGCCGCCGCCCTCGAGGCCGAGGAGGTCGCCGCCGCCACCCACCTCGCGGCGCTGGGCGAGCTGTGGGGTCACGGCGCCGTGTCGGCCACCGCCGCCATCGCGCCGGTCGAGGCCGCCCACGCCACCGTGCTGGCCCGGGCGCTCCGTCAGGACATCGAGCGGTGGGCGCCGGCGATCGAGTCCACCGACGCCGCGCTCGGCCTGCCCGCGGGGTCGGACCGATGACCGGCCGCCGGGACCTGCTGCGGCTCGCCGCCCTCGGCGTGGTCGGCGTCGCCGTGGCCGCCTGCCGCAACGGTGACGACACGCCGGCCGGCGCCGACGAGACCGGCGCCATCGCCGCCGGCCCGGCCACCACCCGCACCGCGCTCCGAACTGCCACCTCGCTGGAGCGCACCGCCGCCGAGGTGCTCGACGAGCTGATCGCGGGTGGCTGGATCACCGACGGCGGCGCGGCGCTCACGATCGGGGCCTTCGCCGCCCACCACCGTGAGGCCGCCGACGCCCTCAACGCCGCCACGGTCGAGGCCGGCGGCTCCCCGGCGCTCTCCGGGAACGCCGTGGTGCGGGAGGCGGCGATCGATCCCGCCCTCGCCCAGGTGCAGGACCAGGACAGCGCCGTGCGGCTCGCCCTGGCCGTCGAGGAGCTCGTGGCCGCCACCCATCAGCGGCTGGTGGTGCAGGTCGGCGAGCCCGAGCTCCGCCAGGACCTCATGGCCGTGGCCACCGCCGGGGCCCGCCGGGTGACCGCGCTGCGCGAGGAGCTCAGCGAGACGCTCGTGCCCGGCGCCTTCCGCAGCACCGAGCCCGCCGCCGGCGACGACGCCCTCCTCCCCGACCCCAGCGCCGCGGACGACGACGAGGACTGACGACTGGCGACTGACGACTGACCGCAGGCGCCCCCTCGGCCCGCCCCCAGCCCGCGCTGGTTGCACCCTCGCGAAACCTGACGCACCCAGAACCCGGCGGTGGACGTTCTGGTACGCGCTGGTTGCACCCTCGCGAAACCTGACGCACCCAGAACCCGGCGGTGGACGGGGGTGACGGTGACGTTCGGGGCGGGACACGGCAGACTGGTGGGTGACGGTGAGCCGGCCGGGTGGCCGCGGCACGGGCGGAGACGCACCGTGTCGAGGAAGGTCGGGGCTCCGCAGGGCAGGGTGCTGGCGCGAGCCAGGACGGGGTGACCTGTCGGTTCAGGGCAACAGAGAGCAGACCGCCGATGGCCCGGCGCCGTCCCTCGGGACGGGGTTGGGCACAGGCAAGGGTGAAACGGTGCGGTAAGAGCGCACCAGCGTCCGGGGTGACCCGGGCGGCTCGGCAACCCCCACCCGGAGCAAGGCCAAGCGTGGGACCGGCTTGCCCGGCCGGCGTCCCGGAGACGGGGCGCAGTCCCCAGGTGGGCCGCTCAGATGGATGGCCACCGAACCGGTGTCCCGCAAGGGCCCGGGGAACAGAACCCCGCCTACAGGCCGGCTCACCGTCACCTCACCTGCGAGAACGCCGAGAATGGCCCGGCTATCAGGCCTTTTTCGTTCACGGTGGGTCCCGGTGCTTCCCGGTGGACCCCAGCATCTCGGGCGTGGCGGAGCCGAGCGACCGGTCAGCGGCGGGCGAAGCGCCAGGCCGCGGGGAACAGGGCGCCGGCGAGGAGCAGCTTGAGGGCGTCGCCGATGACGAAGGGGACGAGACCGAGCTCCATCGCCCGGGTGGCGTCGACCGAGAGCACGTGCGCCAGCCAGGCGACACCGCAGACGTAGATCACGGCCGTGCCCGCCAGCATCGCCGGGATGGCGGTGAGCAGCGTGCGGTCGTGGCGCCGCTCCGCGAGGGCGCCGACCAGCGCGGCCGCCAGCACGAACCCGACGAGGTAGCCGCCGGTCGCGCCGGTGGCGACATCCCACCCCCGCTCGCCGCCGGCGTAGAAGGGTAGGCCGACGGCGCCGAGGACGACGTAGAGCAGCTGGCTGGCGGCTCCGAGGCGCCACCCGAGGGCGGCGCCGGTCAGCAGCACGGCGAACGTCTGGCCCGTGACCGGGACCGGTGTGAACGGCAACGCCACCCGCACCTGGGCAGCGGCCGCCGTGAGGAGCGCGAACCCGATCACGAGGCCGACCGTGCGCAACCGGGTGCGGGGCAGCAGGTCGGCGAGCGTCAGGGGGCTGGCGGCGGGGGCGGCGGCGGTCATCGATCCTCCGAAGTGGTGGGGGGGGAAGGCGTGTGTGTTCGATGCGCTCCGACTTCGGGCGCAGGCAGGGAGGTTACGTCCCGGTGCGTCCAAGTTCGGACGCTCGTCGCCACCACCCGGGCGGGTCGGCCCGGAGGTCCTAGGGTGCACGCCGTGAGCCGCCACGGTCGACTCCGCCTCGCCGCCCTGGGCTACCTGGGCGTGACCCTCGTGCCCTTGTTCGTGGTGCTGCTGGGGCCGACGCCCCCCGAGCGGGGCTTCTGGATCGAGTTCGGCGTCGCCCTGGGGTTCATCGGGCTCGCCATGCTGGGCCTGCAGTCCGTCCTCACGGCCCGGTTCCCCCGCATCTCCGGTGCGTTCGGCCAGGACGCGCTGCTGCAGTTCCACCGGCAGGCCGGCATCGTCGCCTTCACCTTCGTCCTCGCCCACCCGGTGATCCTCCTCCTCGCCGACAGCGGCTACTGGGAGTACCTCGACCCCCGAGCCGGCTTCCTACGGGCCGTGTTCCTCTGGATCGTCCTGGTGGCACTGCCCGCCATCATCGTCACGTCCCTGTGGCGGGAGCGGCTGCACCTCCCCTACCAGTGGTGGCGCCTCGGGCATGCCGCCCTCGCCGTGCTCATCGTGCTGATCGGTCTGGTCCACATCCTCCGGGTCCAGCACTACCTCGAGAGCGGCTGGAAGCAGGCCCTGTGGCTGACGATCGGCGCCGCCTCCATCGGCAGCGTCCTGTACGTGCGGGCGCTCAAGCCCTTGCGCACCCGGCGCCACCCCTACACGGTGCGGGCCGTCGAACCGCTCGCCGACCGCACCTGGCGGGTGACGGTCGCTCCCGAGACGGGCCCCGCGCTGCCGTTCGCGCCCGGCCAGTTCGCCTTCGTCACCTTCGCGCAAGATCCTCTGATCTCCCTCGAAGAGCACCCGTTCTCGATCGCGTCCAGCGCTCGTGAACGTGACGAGTTGGAGTTCGCCATCCGGGAGCTCGGCGACTTCACCAACCGCATCGGCGAGACGCCTACCGGGGCCAGGGCGTTCGTCGACGGCCCCTACGGGTCGCTCCGGCTGCCCCGCGCCCGGCACGGGGGCCTCGTGCTCGTCGCCGGCGGCATCGGCATCAGCCCGTTCATCTCGATGCTGCGCACCCTGCGCGACGAGCGCAGCGACCAGCGGGTCATCCTGGTGTACGCCAACCAGCGCGAGGCCGACATCGCATACCGGGACGAGCTGCGCGCCATCGCCGGTGCGATCGACCTCACCGTCGTGCACGTCATCGCCGAGCCGGGACCGGACTGGGGAGGCGAGCAGGGCCTCGTCACCAGAGAGCTTCTGGACCGCAACCTGCCTGCGGATGGGCGCGAGACCTGGCGCTACTTCGTGTGCGGCCCTCCGCCGATGATGGAGGCGGTGGAGCAGGCCTTGGTCGAGCTCGGCGTCCCCGTCAGCTGCATCGAATCCGAGCGGTTCGACATCGGCGCCGCCGGCATGATCGGCCGTCGAGCGACGGGGATCCGGCGGATGGTGCTGGGCCTGGGCGCCGTGCTGATCCTCGCTGCCGCCATGTTCGCCGCCTGAGCCGTGCGGCGCCGGCAGGCCGGCGGGGCTGCGCCGAGCAGCCGAGGAGCGTGCGGCGGACGCCACGTGGTCGGCGACCTCAGCCCAGGTGGGCGATCTCGTTGAAGGAGCACAGGACCGGGCCGGTCGGGCCGATCGTGACCCGTGTGATCGAAGCGGTGTCGAGCCGGAGGCGCCACGCCAGGCGGTCGTCCGTACCGAGCGCCCAGGCGACGGCGGCCTTGATCGGCGACACGTGGCTCACGACCACGACGTCGTGCTCGGCCGCCTCGGCGACGAGGTCCTCGCACGCAGCCCGCACGCGCCGGCCGAGGGCGGCGAGCGACTCACCGCCGGGCGGCGCCCAGTTGTCGTCGGCGCGCCACGCCCGCCACACCTCGGGGGGTACGTCGGCGACGGGACGCCGGTCGAGCTCGCCGTAGTCGAGCTCGATCCAGCGCTCGTCGACGGTCAGCGGCCCGCCGATCGCCGCGGCGGTGGCCCGGGCCCGGCCGAGCGGGCTGGTCACGACGCGAGCGGCGTCCCCGATGGCCCGCGCCAGCGCGGCCGCCTGGCGCTCACCCTCGGCGTCGAGCGGTGGGTCGGCGTGCCCGAGGAGCAGGCCGGCGGCGTTGTCGACGGTCCGCCCGTGGCGGACGAGGATCAGCATCAGACCACCACGTCGCGCGCCAGGCGCCCGGTGCGGACGAACAGTCGACGCCGCTCGGGGTCGCCGAGCCCGAAGCGCTGCCACCACCACACGAGCGCGGCGGCCCCCGCCAGCTCCAAGGGAAGGTTCCACAACCCCCGCTCCACCGAGGGCAGGTGGCCGTCGCCGAAGTCGAGCCCCATCACCGGCCACCAGAACACCTCGGCCCGGGCCCACACGCCGTCGAGGACGAGGTGGAGGAACCCGCCGATCGGCAGGGCGAGCAGCCGCCGGCGCAGCAGCCGCCGGCGAATCGTGCCGAGCATGACGAGCACCAGCACAGCGCTCGCGCCGGTGAGGGTGTGGGCGATCCGCGGCCCGCCGAACCAGACGTCGACGGCATCAGGCAGCAGGGCGCCCGCGACGATCAGGCGGTGATCGATGGCGGGGTCCCGGAACACCAGCCACACGATGACGAGCGAGGCGCCCGCGAACCACAGGAGCATCAGCGCACCAGGATCCGGCCGCACTCCTCGTGGGTCACCACCGCGCCGGCGTCCTGCCGGCGGATCTGGTCGAGCTCGGTGGCGGGCAGCGTCAGGTGGCAGCCCAGGCACCGGCTGCCCTCGAGCCGGGCGACGGCCACACCGTCGAGGCGGGTCCGGAGACGGTCGTAGGTGGCGAGCAGGTCGGCGGGAACCTCCGCGGCCACACCAGCACGCTCGACCTCGACGCCGGCGAGCTCGGCGTCGACCTCGGCCTCGGCCGCGGTCAGCGCCCGGCGCTGCTCCTCGACCTCGGAGGTCAGCCGCTCCCGGTCGGCGCCCATGCGGGCGAGCTGGTCGCCGACGGGCTCGGCCAGCTCCATCACCTCGATGAGCTCGTCCTCGAGGCTCGACTGGCGGCGCCGGAGCGACTCGACCTCGGCCTGCATGTCCTGGAGCTCGCGCGGGGCGGTGACCGTGCCGCCGTAGAGCTTGCGGTCGACCTCGGCGGCCTTGGCCTCGACCGACGCCACCTCGTCCTCGAGTCGCCGCTGCGAGCGCAGCAGGTCGTCGTGGCGGCTCTGCACGCCCGCCATCTCGGCGTCGAGCCGGTCGACCGCCGCCTGGGCAGCGGCGAGGGCGTCCCGTTCCGGGAGGGTGGCGTGCCGGTGCCGCAGCTGGTCGATGCGGGTGTCGAGCTCCTGCAGGGCGAGCAGGCGCTCGAGGGCCTCAGGTGTCGCCATCGCCTCCACTGTTGCCGCCCGACCCGATGCCGGACGAATCCGACGGCGAGCCGGTGCCGCTGGTCGATGCGCTGCCGTCGCCGCCGGTCGAGCCGCCCGGGTCCCCGCCCCCCGAGCCGCCCCCACCCAACCCGCCGCCGCTGTCACCACCGCCCGACCCGCCGCCACCCGAGCCTCCAGAGTCGCCGCTGTCCCCGCCCCCCGACCCGCCACCGGCGTCGCCGCCTCCGGCGTCACCGCCGCCGCCCGACCCGCCGCCGGAGCCACCGCCCGGACCGCCGTCAACGCCCCCGGACCCGTTGTCGCCCGAGCCCGATGGTGCGGTGGTCGGGCTCGTCGTGGCCGGAGCCCGCCGTGCGGGGGCGCGGGACGTGGCCGGCGCCCGCTCGCCCTCGATGCGCAGCGCGCTGCCCCGGCCGGTCGGCTCCTCCGGCGTCGCGAACGTCCGGGGCTCCCAGTCGTCGTGGGCGGGCTGCATGAACGCCCGCCACATCATCGCCGGGTACGACCCGCCGGTGACCCGGATGCCGCCCACGTTGCGCATGGGGACCTTCGCGTCGGGAGCGCCCATCCACACCGCCGTCGAGAGGTGCGGCGTGTACCCCACGAACCACGCGTCCTCGTGGTTCTGGGTCGTTCCGGTCTTGCCCGCCGCCTGGTGGCCCTGCAGCCGGGCGCGCGTGCCGGTGCCACGCTCAACGCCGCCGTCGAGAGGTGCGGCGTGTACCCCACGAACCACGCGTCCTCGTGGTTCTGGGTCGTTCCGGTCTTGCCCGCCGCCTGGTGGCCCTGCAGCCGGGCGCGCGTGCCGGTGCCACGCTCAACGACGCCTCGGAGCACCTGGTTCATGACCCGGGCGGTCTGGGTCGAGACCGCCTGGACGGGCTCGGACCTGCCCGAGAAGAGCACCTTGCCGTCGCGGTTGCGGACCTCCTCGACGAAGTACGGGGCGTGGTAGACCCCGTCGTTGGCGAAGGCGGCGAAGGCGGCGGCCATCTCGATGGGATGCACCTCCTCGGCGCCCAGGGCGATGGCGGGCACGCCGATCAGCGGGCTGGTGATGCCGAGCCGGCGGGCCACCTCCACGACCTTCTCCGGGCCGACCAGGAGGGCCAGGCGGGCGAACGCGCAGTTCAGCGACGCGTGCATCGACGAGGCGATGGTGCCGGAGCGCCCCCGGGAGTTGCCGAAGTTCTGCACCCGCCAGTCCTCGATCAACAGGTCGTGGTCACGGGCCCGGAACGTGCACGGCCCGGCGCCCGAGACGGTGTCGTTGGCGGAACCCCCCTCCTCGAGGTGGGCGGCGAGCACGAAGGGCTTGAACGACGAGCCTGGCTGCCGGAGGCCCTGGGTGGCGAGGTTGTACTGCTGCGAGGCGAACTCCGGACCGCCGTAGAGGGCGCGCACGGCGCCGGAGCCGGGCTCGACGGCGACGAGCGCCGCCGTGAACTGCCCGCCGGTGTCGGGCAGCACGTCCTGCACGGCGGCGATGCCGAGTAGCTGCAGGCGGGGATCGAGCGTCGTCGTGATCGTCAGCCCACCCCGGAACAAGGCGTTGTAGCGCTCGGTGGCCGTGTCCCCCAGGCGGGGGTCAGCCATGAGGATGCGCTTGATCTCCTCGACGAAGTGGTCCTGGGGCCGGGGCAGCGTCCGGTGCGGCTCGTCCGGGAGGGGGACGGCCTTGTACAGGTCTGCCTGCTCGGGCTCGATCTGCCCGATGCGGGCGAGCCGGTCGATCACCCAGTTCCGGCGCTCGAGCGACGCCCGCGGGTGCAGGAACGGATCGTAGCCGATGGGGTTGCGGATCATCCCGGCCAGCAGCGCCGCCTGCTCGACGTTGAGGTCGGCGGCGTCGATGCCCCAGTAGAGCTCGGCCGCGGCCTGCAACCCGTAGGTCCCGTTCCCCAGGTAGACGGTGTTGAGGTAGCGCTCGAGGATCTCGTCCTTGTCGAGCTGCTGCTCGAGGCGGACGGCGAGCACGGCCTCCCGGACCTTGCGGTCGAGGTCCTGCTCAGGGGTGAGCAGGGCGTTCTTCACGAGCTGCTGGGTGATGGTGGACCCGCCCTGGCGGATGTCGCCGGCCTGGACGTTGGCGAGCAGGGCCCGCATGGTCGCCCGCAGGTTCACCCCGTCGTGGTGGTAGAAGTCCTCGTCCTCGACGGCGAGCACGATGTCGATCACGTGCTGGGGCACCTCGTCGAGGGGGATCGGCAGCCGGTTCTCCTCGGCGTGGAGCACGGCGAGCAGGCTGCCGTCGCGGGCGAGCACGACGGAGCGTTGCGACAGGGGGTCGAGGTCGATCGGCACTGCCTCGACGTGGGCGGCGCCAGCGAGCGTGCGCGCCTGGCTGGCCATCAGCGCCGCGCTGACGACCACCAGCACCGCCGCGATGGCCGAGACCGCGAGGAAGCGCAGGACGGTCCGCATGCCGGACACCACCGTAGATTCAGCGCCGCGCTGACGACCACCAGCACCGCCGCGATGGCCGAGACCGCGAGGAAGCGCAGGACGGTCCGCATGCCGGACACCACCGTACCCGCCGCACCCCCCGGACCAACCGGCGGGCGGCGTGTCCGGAGCGACCACCGGGCACCGGTCGGTAGGGTGCGCCGGTCAGGACCGAGAGGAGCGCCATGACCCACCACCCGTTCCGGTTCGGGGTGCAGTGCCACCGGGCGGCCAGCGCCGCCGAGTGGGCAGCGACCGCCCGCAGGGTCGAGGACCTGGGGTACTCGACCCTGATGGTGCCGGACCACTTCGGCGACCAGCTGGCGCCGCTCGCCGCCCTCCAGGCGGCGGCCGACGCCACGTCGTCGCTGCGGGTCGGGGCGTTGGTGCTCGACAACGACTTCCGCCACCCGGTCGTGCTCGCCAAGGAGGCCGCCACCATCGACCTGCTCTCCGGCGGCCGCCTCGAGCTCGGCGTCGGGGCGGGGTGGATGCGCACAGACTACGAGCAGTCCGGCATCCCCCACGACCCTGCCGGGGTGCGCATCGACCGCATGGTCGAGAGCATCGCCGTGCTCAAGGGGCTCTTCGCCGACGGCGCGTTCTCGTTCGCGGGCGAGCACTACACCGTGACCGGGCTCGACGGGCTACCCAAGCCCGTGCAGAAGCCGCACCCCCCGCTGATCGTGGGCGGCGGCGGGCGCCGGGTGCTCTCGGTCGCCGCCCGGGAAGCCGACATCGTCGGCATCAACGTCAACCTCGCCGCCGGCGAGGTCGGCCGCGACGCCGGACGCAACGCCACCCCCGACGCCACCGCAGAGAAGGTCGCCTGGGTGCGTGAGGCGGCTGGCGAACGCTTCGACGACCTCGAGCTCAACGTGCTCGTGTTCGTCGTCATGATCACCGACGACCGCCAGAGCGCGGCCGAGGCGCTGGCCGGAGGGTTCGGCATCTCCCCCGAGGAGGCGCTGGCCACGCCGCACGCGCTGGTCGGGACAATGGAGCAGATCGTCGAGGACCTCCAGGAGCGGCGCGAGCGCTACGGCATCTCCTACGTGGTCGTGCAGGAGGGCGGGCTCGACGCCATGGCGCCCGTCATCGACCGCCTCGCCGGCACCTGACCGCGGGCGGGACCTCCCACCCTGGACCGCGTCACGATCCCGCCCCGCCGCCGTCTACCGGTCGGGTCGGGCCACCGGCCGGACCCACCCCGCCACCGGTCCCGGGTCCGGCGACCTCTCCCCGTCGGACCCGGGCTCGGCGGCCCAGCCGCCTCGGCAACGACGGTGGGCGCTGTTGACAGGACGGGGCCGGGGCGTCGCCGAAGGAGAGCCCGTGGACCCGGAGCTTGGCCGTGGCGGTCAGGAGAGCGTCGCT
>SIRW01000037.1 GCA_004366205.1 Actinomycetota bacterium
GGCGTCGCTCCGGCGCCCGCCACCACCGCCGGCGCCCCAACCGGCGGTCCGGCCCCCACCCACCCGGCTGGCGCCGCCACCGGCCCCGGCGCCTCGGCCCCGCCCTCCACCACCACCGGCGCCCCGACCGGCGGCGCTCCCGCCCCGGCCGCGCCCACCCGGTGCACGCCGGTCGCCGCCCGCACCTCGGCGGGCGCCGGCTCCCCGCTCGCTCGGCGGGGTCACCTCGCCTCCACCAGGGCGACGGCCCAGGCGGCCACCCCCTCGGCCCGGCCGAGGGCGCCGAGGCCTTCGGGGCGGGTGCCCCGGACGGTGACGGGCGCGCCCGCCGCCGCCGTCAGGCGCGCCTGCATCTCGGCCCGGCGCGGCGCCAGCTTCGGCTGCTCGAGCAGCACGACGCAGTCGACGTTGACGGGGTTCCAGCCGGCGTCCCGCACCAGCTCGGCGCTGCGCCGGAGCAGCTCGATGCTGTCGGCGCCGGCCAGGTCGGGGTCGGTGTCGGGGAAGTGCTCACCGATGTCGCCGAGCGCGGCGGCCCCGAGCAGGGCGTCGGCCACCGCGTGGGCGACCGCATCGGCGTCGCTGTGGCCCGCCAGGCCCAGCTCGCCGTCGAACCGGACGCCGCCGAGCACGAGCGGGCGGCCGGCGGCGGCGTCGGCGAACCGATGCACGTCGATGCCCAGGCCCACCCGGGTGCTCACCGCGCCCCCAGCAGGGCGGCGGCGGCGGCGAGGTCGTCGCGCGTCGTCAGCTTGCGGTTGGCGGGTTCGCCCGGCACGACGACCACCCTGCCACCTGCGGCCTCCACCAGCGCGCCGTCGTCGGTCGCCTCCCCGCCGGCGGCGTGGGCCCGGCGCAGCGCCGCGGCGCGGAATGCCTGGGGCGTCTGCACGGCGACCAGGCCGTCACGGTCGACCGTGGCGACCACGGTGCCGGCGCGCACCCGCTTCAGCGTGTCGGCCACGGGCACACCGGGGACGGCGCCGTCCGCCCCGCCCTCGCCGGAGGCCGGCCCGGCTTCCGCCCCGCCTTCGGTGGCGGCCGGCCCGGTCGGGGGGCTGGCGGTCACGGCGGCCACGACGGACCGGAACAGGGCGGGGCTCGCCAGCGGTCGGGCGGCGTCGTGGACCACGACCACCTCGGCGTCGTCGGGCACGGCCGCGAGCCCGGCCCGCACCGACTCGGAGCGGGTGGCCCCCCCGGCGACGACGACGTCGGCGGCCGGTTCGGGCTCGCCGGCGCGCTCGGGCGGGACGACCAGCACGACCCCGGTGGCGCACGTGCGGGCGGCGGCGAGCGACCAGTCGAGGACCCGGCGGCCGGCCAGCACCTCGTACTGCTTGGGCCCGCCGAAGCGGGCACCCGACCCGGCGGCCACCACGATCGCCCACACCGTGGGCGATCCGTTCACGAGGCCGCGGGTGAGGCGAAGAACATCCGGCCCTTGGCCGTGTCGACGCTGGTCGCGATGCGCACGTCGATCTCGTGACCGACGAGCTCGGCGCCGTCGGTCACGACCACCATGGTTCCGTCATCCAGGAAGCCCACACCCTGTCCCGGTTCCCGGCCCGCCCGGCTGACCGGGAGGCGCACGACCTGGCCCGGCACCAGCGCCGGGCGCAACGTGCGGGCCAGCCTAGGCAGTTCGAGCACAGCGACGCCTTGCAGCTCGGCGACGCGGGCCAGGTTGGTGTCGAGGGTGAGCAGCCGGGCGCCGGTGCGCTGGGCGAGGGCGACGAGCTTGGCGTCGACCTCGCTGCGGTCGGGTACCTCGTCGTCGAGGACCTCGAGGTTCCCGGCCGCCTGCAGGGCGTCGAGGACCTCGAGCGCCCGCCGGCCGAGGCGGCGCCGCCCCGGATCCTGGGCGTCGGCGAGCCCCTGCAGCTCGTCGAGCACGAACCGGGGGACGGCGGGCCGGCCGGGCAGGAACCCGACCTCGGCGACGCCGAGGAGCCGCCCGTCGATCGCCGCGCTGGAGTCGACGAGCAGCAGGTCCGGCCGTGCCGGTGCCGCCGGCAGGACCGTTGGGGCCGCGGCGGGATCCGGGGTGGGGCCGTGGCCCGTGCGCTGCAGCAGGGTGACGAGCTCGGCACCCTTGCGGGCCCCGGCTTGGAAGCCGGCGTAGACGCCGAGCCAGGTCAGCACCCCGAGGATCGGCCAGCCCCACGCGCCCGGCAGGGCGAGGACGGCTGCGAGCCCCAGCGCGGCGGCGAGGCCGCCCAGGAGGAGGGACCCGATGGCCCCGGCCAGGAGCACGGCGGCGGGCGTCCGGTCGATGCGCTGCTCGAGGGCGCCCGTGGCCCGCCGCAGGCTGCGGCCGAGGATCCCGCCGAGGACGTAGCCGGTGGAGGCGCCGAGGATGGCGCCCACGACGGCGGCGCCGCCCCGTTCGGCCTCGGGGCCACCGGCCAGCTGGTAGCCGGCCGCGGTCGTGAACGCCACGATCATGAGGCGTGTGACCTCCACGAACAGCGCCGAGGAGATCCCCGGGCTGCCCGCCGTCGCAGAAGGGGCGTCCACAGCGTTCACTGTGCCCGGTATCGGCAGGATCGGCGCGGGCCTGTAGCGCCCGCCGGGGATGGAAGCAGACCTAGAAGAGCGCTTCGTCCAGCTTGATCTCGGCCTCCTCCTCGGTCACGCCGATGGCGAAGGTGAGCTCGGACACGAGGATCTGGCGGGCCCGGGCGAGCATGCGCTTCTCGCCGGCCGACAGCCCCTTGTCCTTCTCGCGCAGCGAGAGGTTCCGGACCACCTCGGCGACCTGGTAGATGTCGCCCGACTTGAGCTTCTCGACGTGGTTCTTGAACCGGCGCGACCAGTTCGTGGGCATCCGCGCCTCCTTCTTGCGGAGGACGGCGAACACCTCCTCGACCTCCTCGTCGTTGATGACCTCTCGCAACCCGACCTCGTCGGTGTTGTCGGTGGGGACCATCAGCGTCAGGTCGCCGTACGCCAGCTTGAGGATCAGGTACTCCCGCTCCTCGCCGAAGACCTCTTTCTTCTCACGGCGCTCGATGACGGCCGCGCCGTGATGGGGATAGACGACCTTGTCTCCGACGTCGAAGGACATACCACTCCCATGGATAGTGGGGAAAGGCCAGCCCTTCGAGGGTACAGGTCGCCCGGCCGCACCGCCAACCTCGGAGAGCCCCGGACGGCGGGTACGATCGGCGCCCGATGGTCGACACCGCCCTGCTCGCCGAGGCCGAGCTGTTCCGGGGGTTCTCGCCCGAGGCGCTGCGCGCCGTGGCCGAGCTCGCCGAGCGGCGCCAGCTCCGCCGCAACGACGTGCTGTTCAGCCAGGACGACGAGGCGCACGAGCTGTTCGTGGTGGAGAAGGGACGGCTCGCCATCTCCAACCGCTCGGTCGACGGCCGGGAGTCGGTGGTCGCGTTGATGGAGCGGGGCGACCTGTTCGGCGAGATGGGCCTGTTCGACCGCCGAGGTCGCTCCGCGGGCGCCCGGGCGCTCGAGGCATCGAGCGTCGTGGCCATCCCGTACGACCCGCTGCGGCAGGTGCTGGAGGACGACCCCACGCTGCTGTGGGGCATCGTCGAGCTGCTGGCCCGGCGCCTGCGCTCGACCGACGAGGCGCTCGCCGACGCCGTGTTCCTCGACGTCACCGGGCGCACCGCCAAGCGCCTGCTCGAGCTGGCGGGCGGCGAGGACGAGTTCCAGCTTCCCGTCACCCAGGAGGAGCTCGCCGGCATGGTCGGCGCCTCGCGGGAACGGGTCAACAAGGCGATCGCCTCGTTCATCCGCCTGGGCTGGCTCGACCAGCGCGAGCGCCGCTACCGCATCACCGACCGCGAGCAGCTCACCCGGCGCGCCCGCTGACGGCGCACCTGCTGGTTCTGGGTGGGCGTGGTCTCACCCTGGCGAGACCGGAGCCCCCCAGAACGGGTGGGGGGGAGCGGCGGGGGTGCGTGGGCACCGGCAGGGGTCAGACGGCGAGGAACCCCGTGACGCGCTTCCAGGCGTCGGCAGCGTCGCCCGGGCGGTGGGCCGGGCGCTCAGGATCGTGGACGAACCCGTGCTCGGCGTCGGGGTAGCGCACGACGGTGGCGCCCGCCGCCTCGAGGTCGTCGACGTCGGTGGTCGGCGTCCACGGGTCGGCCTCGCCGATGATGGCGAGGATCGGCGTGGCGCCGCTGCGGTCGAGCATCTCGAGCGGCTGGCCCTGCCCCGGTCCGCGCCAGGCCTCGGGCACGCGGATCATGCCGTAGAAGCTCACGGCCCGGTCGAACCGGCCGCTGCCGGAGGCCTTGAGGGCGTACATGCCGCCCATGCAGAACCCCATGACGGCGACGGGCTCGACCTGGAGGCGGTCGGCGGCGGCGGTCAGGTCGCCGATGATGCGGTCGTCGTCGAGCTCGGCCATGGCGGCCATGCGCTCGTCCAGCGACCCGAGCTCGCGGCCGGGGAACGGCTCCACGGCGGCGACCGCCCAGCCCTGCTCGGTGGCGAGCCGGGCGCAGAGGTCGTCGAAGAGGGGCCGCAGGCCGTGGATGTCGGGCATGATCACGAGGCCGCGGCGGGGCTCGCCCTCGGGGGCGGCGACCTCGGCGGGGGTGCCGGACGGGAGCTCGATGCGCATGGAGCCCTGTCTACCCCACGCCGGCGGCGCTCAGCGGCGGGCGGTCAGGAGTAGCGGTCGAGGATGCTGGTCTCGGCCAGGCGGGACAGCCCCTCCTTGATGGCCCGGGCGCGGGTCTCGCCGACGCCCTCGACCTCGTCGAGGTCGTCGATCGTGGCGCGCAGCACCCGCTGGAGGCTGCCGAAGCGCTCGACGATGCGGTCGATGACGAGCTCGGGCAGGCGGGGCACCTTCGACAGCAGGCGGTAGCCGCGGGGCTGCAGGCCGGTGTCGAGGTCGGCCGTGCCGCCCGGGAGGTGCAGCATGGAGGCGACGGCCTTCAGGTCGAGCAGCTCGTCGGTGGAGAGGTCGGCCAGGGCCTCGAGCGCCTCCTCGAGGTGCCAGGTGGCGCCCTCGTGGAAGTAGTCGCGGATGACGTGGCGGCGGTCGTCCTCGACCCCGCCCATGAGCTCCTCGAGCTGGAGGCGCACGAGGCGCCCGTCGACGCCGAGCTCGACGATGTAGCCCTCGATCTCCTCGGCGATGCGCCGGACCATCTCGGTGCGCTGCAGCACGGTGACCACGTCGCGCAGGGTGACGAGGTCCTCCACCTCGAGCGCCGACAGCGACGCCGCCACCGTGTCGAGCCGGGTCTTGTAGCGCTCCAGGGTCTGTAGCGCCTGGTTGGCGCGGCTGAGCAGGCGCGGGATGTTCTCGAGCGGGTGCTTCTGGTCGTCGACGTAGACGGTGATGACCTGCTGGTCCTCGGAGACCGAGATGACAGGGACCGGGATGGAGCGGGCGACCCGCTCGGCGGTGCGGTGCCGGGTGCCGGTCTCGGAGGTGGGCACGTTGGGGTTGGGCACCAGGTGCACGTTGGCCCGGGCGATGCGGGTCGCGTCGCCGGCGAGGATGATGGCGCCGTCCATCTTCGCCAGCTCCGACATGCGTTGCGGGCTGAACGCGGCGTCGAGGAGGAAGCCTCCGGAGCAGATGTTGAGCACCTCGGGGCCGTCGCCGACGACGACGAGCGCGCCCATGCTCGCCTGCAGGATGCGGTCGAGCCCCTCGCGGAGGGGTTGGCCAGGGGCGACCGCGGCGAGCGCTTCGAGCAGCGCAGGACTTCGCCGGGGGGCCACGGCGGGCAGTCTAGTTGCTGAACGAAGTGGCCTTCCCGGTCAAGGTTCGCCCGCCGTCGCCCGGCGGCCGCCCCATCCCGAGCACCGGGGTGGTCGGGGCGCCAGAGGCGGCCGAGGCCGGGGGCGGTCAGCCCGCGAGGAGGTCGGGCCCGCAACCGGCGAGGGCCACGGCCTGGGCGAGGCGGCGGGCCCGGACGAGCTCGATGCCGGGTGGGCCGTCGGTGGTGGACTCGGCCACGAGGGCGCGCCGGAAGCCGAGGCGGGCCGCCTCCCGGAGGCGGCGCTCGGCCTGGGCGGTGCGCCGGAGCTCGCCGGCCAGGCCCACCTCGCCGCACACGACGAGGTCGTCGGGCACGGGGTTGCCGGTGAGCGACGACGTGACCGCGAGGGCGACGGCGAGGTCGGCACCGGGCTCGGCGACCCGGGCGCCACCGACGGCCGACACGTAGACCTCCTGGTCGTGGGTGGCGATCCCGGCCCGGCGCCCGAGCACGGCGAGCAGCAGGGCCAGGCGGCCCCCGTCGAGGCCCTGGGCGGAGCGGCGGGGCTGGGGCGCGCCGGTCCTGGCGGTGAGCGCCTGGATCTCGACCAGCAGCGGGCGGTGGCCGTCGAGCGTGGGGACGACCACCGAGCCGGGCACGCCGGGGCGGCGATCGGCGAGGAACAGCCCGCTCGGGTCGGGCACCTCGGCCAGGCCCGAACCGCTGAGCTCGAAGAGGCCGAGCTCGGTGGTCGCCCCGAAGCGGTGCTTGACGGCCCGGACCATCCGCAGGCCATGGTGCCGGTCGCCCTCGACGGCGAGCACCGTGTCGACGAGGTGCTCGAGCGTGCGAGGCCCGGCGAGGGCCCCGTCCTTGGTGACGTGCCCGACGAGCACGACGGCCGTGCCCGTGGCCTTGGCCGCGGCGACCAGCGCCTGGGTGCACGCCCGGACCTGGCTGACCGTGCCCGGCGCCGACTCCGACCCCGGCAGGTGCAGCGTCTGGATCGAGTCGACCACGGCGACATCGGGCCGCACGGCGGCGAGGTGCCCGAGCACGTGGCCGGCATCGGTGTCGGCCACGAGGTGCACGCGGGGGTGGAGCACGCCGAGGCGCTCGGCCCGGGCCCGCACCTGGGCCGCGGACTCCTCGGCGCTGACGAGCAGGGTGCGGGCGCCGGCGTGGGCGAGGGTGCCGAGGGCCTGGAGCAGCAGCGTCGACTTGCCCGCACCGGGCTCGCCACCGACGAGGGTGACCGACCCGGGGACGAGGCCGCCGCCCAGGACCCGGTCGAGCTCGGCGATGCCCGTGGGCCGGTGGGCCGCCTCGGCGCCGTCGACCTCGGTGATCGGTTGGGCGGGCACGGGCGGGGCGACCGCCAGCGCCGTGTGGGCGGCGGCGAACCCGTCGAGCCCATCGACGCCGGGCCCGGCGGGCGCGCCGCGGCTCGGGCCGGGCGCCTCGACCAGGCTGTTCCACTCGCCGCAGGCCGGGCAGCGCCCCATCCAGGTCGGGCTGGTCGCACCGCAGTCGGTGCAGCGGTGCCGCGTGCGCGTCCGGCTCATGCCCGCACCCTACGCAGGGGGTGTATCACCCTCCCGGCCCCGCCGGGCGCGTCGCAACCGCTGCACGAGGAAGGCCACGGCGAGCACGGCGAGGGCGGCGAGCACGCCCGACCAGGCGAGGGCGCCGCGCTGCCAGGCGGTCGAGGAGGCCCGCAGCTCGGACCGCTCGCCCAGGGATGGCCGCCACAGCGCCACGCCGCCCGGCTCCGCGGGCGCGTTCGAGGTCAGCTCGCCCGGGAGCTGCACGGCGACCTGGACCCGAAACATGCGGTCGAGGGCGTCCTGGGCCTGCTGGGCGAGCGCCGCCAGGTCGACGCCGAAGGCCTCGCCCTCCAGCTGCGCCCGCAGGTCCTCGTCGAGGAGCTCCTCGACCGAGCCGCGCCGGTCGACCACGCCGGTCAGCTCGTAGCGGGTGCGCAACGCCGTGCGCTGCTGGCGGAGCTCGAAGTCCCGGAAGGGGCCTTCGTCGCCGGACACATGATGGACGACCGCCGCGAGCTGCTCGGGCGTGTCGAAGCCGCGCTCGGCCCGGATCCAGGTCAGGCCGCCCTCGCCCCGCTCGGGTCCGGTGATGCGCCAACCCGCCTCGACCAGGTCGTCGACGACGAGCTCCTCCTCGAGGTCGCCGACCCGCTCCAGCGCGTCGTCGTCGAGCCCGACCGCCACCACGACGGTGCCCGACCCCTCGGGCGTCACGTCGATCCGCAGGTTGACGTCGATCCGGCAGCCCGCCGTGGCGACGACCAACAGCCCGAGCGCGGCCGCGAGCCGAACGGCGCGCCGGGCGGCGGGGCGCCTCACGTGGTGCGCACGATGAGCAGCGAGCACGCCAGGTGGTGGCTCACCTTGTTGGGCACCGAGCCGAGGAACCGGCGGGCGCCGGTCATGCCCTTGTTGCCGAGCACGACCAGGTCGTAGCGGCCGTCCTCGGCCACGTCGAGGATCTCCGAGGCGGCGTCGCCCTGGGCGACGAGCGTCTCGATGCCGATGCCTGCCCCAGCGTGGCGCTCGGCCTCGGCCTGCACGATCCGCTCGCCCGCCGCCACGTCGGAGGTGGCGCACAGGATCGTGACCCGCCCACCCGTCGCCCGGGCCACCTCGACGGCCCGGTCCACCGCCCGCGCCGCCGTCTTCGTCCCGTCGCTGCCCACCAGGATCCGCTGGTACACGCCGCGCAGCCTACGCCGCTTTGGACCCGTCGGGCTCGGGCCGGCCAGGTGTCATGGCTCGCTCGGCTCATCTCCGAGCAGGTGGCGCCGATCTACCGTGTGTACGGGCATCGCCTGGAGGGGGGACGACATGGCACGCAGGACGCTGGCGGGGCTCGCCCTCGCCGCGCTGATCCTGGGGCTGGCGACCCCGATCGACGCCCGACCGACCGACCCGCCCGGGCCACCCGAGGGCAGCGGGGGGACGATCCCGGGCCGGTACATCGTGACGTTGCACGACTGGGCCGGTGAGCCCGGCGCCGTCGCCGGCGAGCACCGCCGCGACCACGGCGCCCAGGTCAGCCACGTCTACCGGCACGCCATCCGGGGCTACGCGGCCGGCATGTCGGCCCAGGCCGCCGCCCGGATCGCCAGGGACCGCCGCGTCGCCGCCGTCGAGGCGGACGGCGCCGTGCGCACCGCCTCGACGACCCAGGCGAACGCCACGTGGGGCCTCGACCGCATCGACCAGCGCGCCCTGCCGCTCGACGGCACCTACACCTACGCCGCGACCGGCGCCGGGGTGCGCGTGTACCGACACCGGCATCCGGGCCACCCACGCCGAGTTCGGCGGGCGGGTGGCGGCCACGGGGTTCACCGCCGTCAACGACCGGCACGGCACCAACGACTGCAACGGTCACGGCACCCACGTCGCCGGCACGATCGGGGGCACCACCTACGGCGTCGCCAAGGAGGTGCAGCTCGTACCGGTGCGGGTGCTGAGCTGCCGGGGCTCGGGCACGTGGTCAGGGGTCATCGCGGGCGTCGACTGGGTGACCGGCCAGAGAACCGCCAACCCGGGCGTGCCGATGGTGGCCAACATGAGCCTCGGCGGCGGCGCCAACGCGAGCGTGGACGCGGCCGTCGCCAGCTCGATCGCCGCGGGCGTCACCTATGCGGTGGCCGCCGGCAACGACGGGGTCGATGCCTGCACCCGGTCGCCGGCGCGCGTGCAGGCCGCGCTGACCGTGGGGGCGACCGGCTCCGCCGACGCCAGGGCCAGCTGGTCCAACGTCGGACCCTGCCTGGACGTCTTCGCACCCGGGGTGGGCATCACCTCGGCGTGGCACACCAGCAACACCGCCACCAACACCATCAGCGGCACGTCGATGGCCTCGCCCCACGTCGCCGGGGTCGCCGCTCTTCACCTCCAGGGCAGCCCCGGTGCCGAGCCGGCCGCCGTCGGCGAGGTCATCACGTCGACCGCGACCACCGGGGTGGTGACCAGCCCCGGCTCGGGCTCGCCGGACCTGCTGCTGTACTCCTCGCCGGGCGAGGCGGGCGGCGGCGGTGACACCGGGGACGGCGGTGACGGCGGGAGCGGCGGCGGTGACGGCGGCGGGGGCGGGTCGACCCAGCTCAGGGTGGAGGTGGGCGGCCCTGCGAGCTTCTGGTTCAACCGGAACCACTGGCGGGCCACCGTCGAGGTCTCCGTGAGCCCGGCCCACTCGAACGTCACGATCACGGGCGCCTTCACCCAGGGGGGTTCGGCCTCGTGCAGCACCAGCTCCACCGGGGCGTGCACGATCACCAGCGCCAACATCCACAGCCGCCACGGGAGCACCACCTTCACCGTCACGGGCGTGAGCGGCGACGGGGTGGTCTGGGACGGAGCTGCTCCCGCCCCGGTCACGATCAACCGGCCATGAGGGCTCGGCTGAGAACCGATTTTGCGGGCAGTTCACCGCCGCATCGGCGGTGAACTGCCCGGAAAGTGAGCGACGGACCCTGCGGGCTACGGGGCGCCGCTGCCAGAGGCGGCGTCGGCGGGACCGGTCTCGGCCATCTCGGGCTGCGGGGGCTCGAAGCCCTCGATCGAGCGGAAGACGATCTCCTCGCCCTCGGCGTCGACGATGACGGTCTCGCCGGCCGAGAACTCCTTGTACAGGATGCGCTCGGACAGCGGGTCCTCGACCATGCGCTGGATGGCCCGGCGCAGCGGGCGGGCGCCGAGGGTGGGGTCGTAGCCCTTGTCGGCCAGGAGGATCTTGGCCTCGTTGGTGAGCTCGAGGCCCAGGCCCTGGCTCTCCAGCTGGGTGCGGACCCGGCGGATCAGCAGGTCGACGATCGAGGTGACCTCGGCCTTGGTGAGCTCGTGGAAGACGATGACCTCGTCGATGCGGTTCAGGAACTCGGGCCGGAAGTGCTGCTTGAGCGCCTCGTTGACCTTCTCCTTCATGCGCTCATAGGAGACGGCCTCGTCGGCCTTCGTGAAGCCCACCGACGCCCGGCGCAGGTCGGCCGTGCCCAGGTTGGACGTCATGATCAGCAGCGTGTTGCGGAAGTCGACCGTGCGACCCTGGCTGTCGGTGAGGCGGCCCTCCTCGAGGATCTGCAGCAGCGTGTTGAACACGTCGGCGTGGGCCTTCTCGATCTCGTCGAACAGCACGACCGAGAACGGCTTGCGGCGCACGGCCTCGGTGAGCTGGCCGCCCTCCTCGTAGCCCACGTAGCCGGGGGGCGAGCCCACCAGCCGGCTGACCGTGTGCTTCTCCATGTACTCGGACATGTCGAGCTGGATCAGCGCCGACTCGTCCCCGAACAGGAACTCCGCGAGGGTGCGGGCGAGCTCGGTCTTGCCGACCCCGGAAGGTCCGAGGAAGATGAACGATCCGCTGGGCCGCTTGGGGTCCTTCAGGCCGGCCCGGGTCCGCCGGATGGCCTGGCTGACGGCGCGGATGGCGTCGTCCTGGCCGATGACCCGCTTGTGCAGCTCCTCCTCCATGCGGAGCAGCTTGGCGGTCTCCTCCTCGGTGAGCTTGTAGACGGGGATGCCGGTCCAGATCGACAGGACCTCGGCGATGGCCTCCTCGTCGACCTCGTCGAACAGGTCGACGCCCGAGGCCTTGATCTCGGCCTCCATCTCGTTCTTGCGGTCGAGCAGCGCCTTCTCCTGGTCGCGGAGCCGGCCGGCCTCCTCGTACCGCTGGGCCTCGACGGCCTCCTTCTTGCGCTGCACGACGTCGGCGAGCTCGTTCTCGAGCTCCTTGAAGTCGGGCGGCGTCTGCATGCGGTGGATGCGCATGCGGCTGCCGGCCTCGTCGATGAGGTCGATGGCCTTGTCGGGGAGGTGCCGGTCGGAGATGTAGCGGTCGGCGAGGTTGGCGGCGGCCACCACGGCCTGGTCGGTGATCGTGACCCGGTGGTGGCTCTCGTAGCGGTCGCGCAGGCCCTTCAGGATCTCGATCGTGTGGGCCACCGTGGGCTCGTCGACCTTGATCGGCTGGAAGCGGCGCTCGAGGGCGGCGTCCTTCTCGAGGTGCTTGCGGTACTCGTCGAGCGTCGTGGCGCCGATCGTCTGCAGCTCGCCCCGGGCCAGCATGGGCTTGAGGATCGAGGCTGCGTCGATGGCGCCCTCGGCGGCGCCGGCGCCCACGAGCGTGTGCAGCTCGTCGATGAACAGGATGATGTCGCCGCGGGTGCGGATCTCCTTCAGCACCTTCTTCAGGCGCTCCTCGAAGTCGCCCCGGTAGCGGCTGCCGGCCACGAGCGCGCCCAGGTCGAGCGTGTAGAGCTGCTTGCCCTTCAGCGTCTCGGGCACGTCGTTGGAGACGATCTTCTGGGCGAGGCCCTCGACGATCGCGGTCTTGCCGACGCCCGGCTCGCCGATGAGCACCGGGTTGTTCTTGGTGCGGCGCGACAGCACCTGCATGACCCGCTCGATCTCGCGCTCGCGGCCGATGACGGGATCGACCTTCTTCTCGCGGGCGAGCTGGGTGAGGTTGCGGCCGAACTGGTCGAGCACGAGCGACCCCGACTGGGTCTGCTCACCCGAGCCGCCGGTGGTGGCGCCCGCCTTCTCCTGGCCGCCGGGGCCCGAGTAGCCCGACAGAAGCTGGATGACCTGCTGGCGCACGCGGGACAGGTCGGCGCCGAGCTTGACGAGCACCTGGGCGGCGACGCCCTCGCCCTCGCGGATCAGCCCCAGCAGGATGTGCTCGGTGCCGATGTAGTTGTGGCCCAGCTGCAGGGCCTCACGCAGCGACAGCTCGAGGACCTTCTTGGCCCGCGGCGTGAACGGGATGTGCCCGGACGGCGACTGGCCGCCCTGGCCGATGATCTCCTCGACCTGGCTGCGGACCGCCTCGAGGGAGATGCCGAGGGACTCGAGGGCCTTGGCCGCGACCCCCTCCCCCTCGTGGATCAGTCCCAACAGGATGTGCTCGGTGCCGATGTAGTTGTGGTTGAGCAGGCGCGCCTCTTCCTGCGCCAGAACCACGACCCGGCGTGCCCGGTCGGTGAAGCGTTCGAACAAGTGACCGCCTCCTCAGCAGGTACAGGACCCGAGTCTACCGACCACCCCGCCCTCTGCACGCGCCGGGTGGGTGACAGCCGGCTCGACTGCCGACAGCCGGCCATCGGCGGCTCGACTCCTGACCGCCGGCCATCGGCGGCTCGACTCCTGACCGCCGGCCATCGGCGGCTAGCGTCACCGTCGTGGCCGACACCGCCGGGGACGGCGCCCGCCTGCCCACCATGGACGCCGAGCTCGACCGGGTCGAGGCCGTGCTGCACGAGGCGCTCGAGGCGGGCGACCCGTTCCTCACCGAGGTGGCCGGCCACCTCGCCCGGGCCGGCGGCAAGCGGCTCCGCCCGGCGCTGGCGGTCGCCGCCGGGGCCGTCGCCCACCCCGAGGGGCTCGTGCCGGAGGAGGTGGTGCGGGGCGGCGTCGCCGTCGAGCTCGTCCACCTGGGCTCGCTCTACCACGACGACGTGATGGACGAAGCCGAGACCCGGCGCACGGTCGAGAGCGTCAACCACCGGTGGGGCAACCTCGTGGCGATCCTCGCCGGGGACTTCTTGCTCGCCCGGGCGTCGGAGATCGCCGCCGGCCTCGGGACCGAGGTCGCCGGCCTGCTCGCCGCCACGATCGGCCGGCTGTGCGAGGGCCAGGTCCTCGAGCTGCAGCGCACGTTCGACACCGCCCGCACCGAGGACGAGTACCTCCGCTCGATCGGCGGCAAGACGGCGTCGTTGTTCTCGGCGGCGTGCCGGATCGGAGCGATCACCGCCGGGCTGGAGCGCGATGCCGTCGACGCCCTCACCCGGTTCGGCGAGCGCTACGGCATGGCCTTCCAGGTCGTCGACGACGTGCTCGACGTGGTCGCCACCGACGAGCAGCTCGGCAAGCCGGCCGGCAACGACCTGGTCGAGGGCGTCTACACGCTGCCGGTCCTCTACGCGCTGCGCGACGGCGTGGGCCGGGAGCTCGGGGACCTGCTCGGCCGTCCGCTCCAGCCCGCCGAGATGCACCAGGCCCGCGACCTGGTACGGGCCTCCGGGGGGGTGGACCGGGCGCTGGAGGTGGCCCGGGCCCACCTCGACGACGCCGTCGCCGCGCTGGCGCCGCTCCCCGACGGCCCGGGCACCGCCCACCTGACGAGCGCTGCCCGCAGCCTCCTCGACGCCGTCCCCGCCTGACCTCAACCGGCCCCGGCCCCCGACGGCCACCCGAGTCCGCCGGTTCCGGGACCGGCCGGCTTCGCGTGGGTGAAACCAGCGCGTACCAGAACGAGTGGCGAGATCAGTCGGCGGCGATGGCGGGGACGGGGTGCAGCGGCCCCGCAGGCGCAGCGGCCGGCGATTCGGCGACCGATTCGGTGGGCGATTCGGTGACCGATTCGGTGGGCGATTCGGTGGGCGATTCGGTGGGCGATTCGACAAAACGCGCCAGGAAGCGCAGGACGGTGCGGTTGTAGGCGCCGGCGGCCTCGATCATGAACCCGTGGGCGGCGCCGCCGATGACCGCCAGCTCGGCGTGGGGGATGCGCTCGACGAGCTCCTCGCTGTCGGCGAGCGGGGTGAGGACGTCCTGGGACCCGACGAGCACCAGGGTGGGGGCGGTGACGGCGCCGAGCTCGGCGGCGAGGGCGTCGTCGGCGGCGAGGATGGCGCGGGCCTGGGCGGCGAAGGCGTGGGCGGGCACGTTCAGCACCAGCGGAGCGAACACGCCGAGGGGCAGGCCGAACCGGCGGTGCCAGCGGGCGCCGAGCAGCCAGCGCAGCGCCTGGTCGGTGAGGGCGCGCATGCCCCTGGTCTCGGCGACCTCGGCCCAGCCCTCGAGGAGGTCGCGCCGCCACGGCAGGTGCCGGCACGCCGTGCACGCCAGGGTCAGCGAACGGACGCGCTCGGGGTGGGTGACGGCGATGATCTGGGCGATCACCCCGCCCATCGACGCGCCCATCACGTGGGCCCGCTCGATGCCGGCGTGGTCCATGGCGGCGACGACGTCGCCGGCCATGGTGAGCAGGTCGTAGGGGCCTGCGGGAGCGTCGGAGCGCCCGACGCCCCGGTTGTCGACCAGCAGGCACCGGTGGCGGGCCGCGAAGGCAGGCCGTTGCAGGAGCCACCCCCGCCGGTCGGCGCCGAGACCCTGGATCATCACCACCGGCTCGCCCGACCGCCGCCCCACGAGCTCGTAGGCCACGCGGACGCCGTCGGGCGCGGAGACGAACGGCACGCGAACGACCCTAGCCCGCCCTGGGTGGGCCGCCAGCCACCTCCGGTGACGATCGGGTCAGCTCGGTGCCGGCCCTTCGGTGCCGAGGTGGACCACGGCGTCCCCGGGGTTCACCAGCGGCAGGGTCGTCGCCCCGATCACCCAGCCGTCGGCCGGGGCGGTGACGGTGTTGCGCTCGCGCCCGAATGGGTTGATCGTCGACCACAGCTCGTCCCCCGCCGCCACCGCCTGACCGAGCCCGACGCGCAGGTCGAGGATGCCGCCCATGCGGGCGCGCAGCCACCGGGTCTGGCGCACGACCACCTGCCGCTCGACGTTCCGGGGCGCCCGGCCCGGCAGCATCCCCCGGTGGGCCAGCACGTCGAGGACGCACTCGAGCACGGTCGCCACCACCCGGCGCTCGAACTTGAACGCCTCACCGCCCTCGAACACCACGACCGGGATGCCCGCCGCCCCCGCGGCGCGCCGCAGCGAGCCCCGACGGGTCCGGGCGTGGACCACGAACGGCGCCCCCGACGCCACGGCCATGGCGGCCGCCGCCGGCGACCCGTCGAGGTCGGCCCGCACCTGCGGGGCGTTGGCCCGCCGGCTCGTCGCCGTGTGCAGGTCGATCCCGAAGTCGCAGGGCGCGACCACCTCGGAGAACACCAGGTGCGCGTGCCGAGCGGTGGCCGAGCCGTCGGGGTCGCCCGGGAACACGCGGTTCAGGTCGCGCCGGTCGGGCAGGTAGCGGGTGCGCTGGGTCAGCCCCAGCACGTTGACGACGGGGACGAGCACGAGCGTGCCGTGGAGGTCGGCGAGGTCGACTTCATACAGGAGGTCGTGCACGACGGCGACGCCGTTCAGCTCGTCGCCGTGCACGGCGGCGGTGACGAACGCCGTCGGGCCGTCGGCCTCGCCCCGGATGACCGTGACCGGCACGGTGATCGGTGCCGCCAGATACGACTCGGACACCTTCAGGCGCACGTCGGCCCGCTCCCCCGGCGGCACGTCGGGCAGCACGGACCCTCCGCCTCAGCGTCGGACCCGGTCGCGCATGGGACCGGGCCGGGCCTTGCGGGCCGCCCACTCGACGATGGCCCCGGCGACGTCGACCGCGGTCGCACGCTCGATGCCCTCGAGGCCGGGCGAGGAGTTGACCTCCATCACGAGCGGGCCGCTGCTCGAGCGGATCATGTCGACACCGGCCACGGACAGGCCGAGCGCCCTGGCGGCCCGCACGGCGGTGCGGCGCTCGTCGGGCGTGAGCTTGGCGGCCCGGGCCGAGCCGCCCCGGTGGAGGTTCGAGCGGAACTCGCCCTCGACGGCCTTGCGGGTCATGGCGGCCACCACCCGCCCGCCCACGACGATCGCTCGCAGGTCCTCCCCCTCGGCCTCGGGCACGAAGGCCTGCACGAGGATGCTCTGGTTGATCGAAGCGAAGGCGTCGACGACGGACTCGGCGGCCTGGCGGCTCTCGGCCAGCACGACCCCGGCGCCCTGGGTGCCCTCGAGCAGCTTGATGACCACGGGCGGGCCTCCCACGAGGTTGATCACCGAGCGCAACTGGTCCTTGCCCCGGGCGAAGCCGGTCGGCACCAGGCCGACGTCGTGGGCCGACAGCACCTGGATGGCCCGCAACTTGTCGCGGCTCCGGGCGATGGCCTGGGACTCGTTGGCGCAGAACACGTCGAGCATCTCGTACTGGCGCACGACGGCGAGCCCGAAGTGGGTGATCGACGCGCCGATGCGGGGGATCACCACGTCGACCTTGCCGACCGGCTTGCCCTGGTAGAGCAGCTCGGGCCGGCGGGTGGCGACGCTCATCTGGTACCCGAGCGTGTCGGTGACCGCCACGGTGTGGCGCCGGGCGCGGGCGGCCTCGACCAGCCGGCGTGTGGAGTACAGCCGCCGGGACCGGGAGAGGATCACGAACCGCATCAGCGCCGCCCCGTGCCGGTGAGGTAGCGGGCCGTGGGGTCGACGACCACGCCGTGCAGGGCGGTCCGGCCGATCAGCAGCGGGAAGAGCATGCCGGTGCGGTCGGTCAGGGTCAGGCGGACCCGGCGGCGGAACGGGCCCAGCACGAGCGGCGTGTCGATGTAGGGGCGCTCCTCCTCGTCGCCCCCCGAGTTGCGCACGACCACCGTGCCGGCGAGGGCGTGGTCGACGACGATCGGATGCGGGTCGTGGGCCCGCTCGTGGGGGATGACGAGACGCACGCGGTCGCCCTCGACGCGGATCTCCTGGCAGTGCAGCGACGACGAGCGCGCGCCCGTGTCGATCTTGGCCTTGATCCGCCGGATGCCCAACCGGGGCAAATCGACGTACTCACGCCAGCCGATCGTGACCGGTCCACCGTCGGGGCGAGCCATGGAGGCGCAACGCTACCCCCCGAGCAGGTCCTCGATCCCCCGGCGGGTGGCGTCGACGGCCTCGCCGACGCCGAGCCCGGTCGGGCGCCCGCCCCGGGCCGGGCTGCGGGCGCCGGGCCCCACCCCGGCCGCCCCCACCGGCCGGGCGCGGGACCGACCGACGGGGACGCCGACGCGCAGGTCGAACCGGATGCCGCCCTCGCTGCCGCGGACCGCCACGGGCACGATCGGCGCTCCCGCCCGGACCGCGGGCGCCACGAGATCGGGAGCCAGCCCACCCGCCCGGCCACCCCAGCGCGGCCGCAGCGGGGCCACCACGACCTCGCCCGCCGCCAGCAGGCTGGCGACCTCGTCGGGGTGGCCGGCGACGGCGCCGGCCCGCCGCAGGACCGGGCCCAGCGGCTCGACATCGGGGACGCCCACGAATCGGGGGAATCGGCCCGATCGGTGGAGCCCGGCGTAGAGGGCGAGGACCCACGCCGGGTCGAAGCCACGGTTGGCCACCACCAGCGCGCCCCCCGTCGCCGGCAGGTGACCGGCGCCGTCGACTCGCACGGCGGCCCGGAGGCGGGCGAGCCCGGCCGCGAGCGCGGCGACGTCGCCGTCGAGGCCCCAGGGGTCGACGCGGTGCGTGCCGTGCCAGCGGCGCCGCAGGCGATCGACGAGGCCGTCCGGCGCCCGGGCGGGAGCATCCGGCGCCGTGCCGGCGACGCTCACGCGCGCCGCTCCCGACGGGCCGCTCCCACGGGCGACGCGTCGCTCACGCCGCCGACCCCGTGGCGACGTCGATCGGGGTGACCGGCGCCCAGTCGTAGAGGGCGCGAAGCACGTCGGGAGTCGAGCGCTCCGGCGCCACCCCGGCCAGCGAGGCGGCCCGGGCGGTCGCCACGCACCGCCCCCGGGTCAGCAGCTCCCGGACGTGGTCGGGCACTGGAGCGCCGGCCAGCTCGGCCACAGCGCCGGCGACGCGCCAGCCGGGGCCGAGGACCGGCACCGGGACCCGGCTGCCGAGCCGGGCGGCCTGGGAGGCCGTCACCGCACCGGCGCCGGCGACGTTCACCACGCCCGCGACGTCCCCCAGGGCCGCAGCCACGATCGCCCGGGCGGCGTCCTCCTGGTGCACCACGGCGAACGGGGGGTCGGCCAGGGCAGCGAAGGGGACGGCCGGGAGGCGCAGGAGCCGGCCCAGCGGGCTCGGGAAGTGGGGTCCCACGATCGGGGCGAACCGCAGCGTCGCGACGGTGGCGCCCGCCCGGCTCGCGGCGTCGTCGACCACCAGCTCGGCGCGCCGCAGCGATCGCCCGAAGCGGGAGGTCGGCCGAGGCGGCACGCCCTCGTGGGGTGCCACCGGCTCGCCCCGCCCGCGCCCGTACACCTCGACGCCCGAGCGCAACACGACCCGGCGCAGGCCGCCGGCGCCGGTCGCGCCCGCCATCGTCGCGGCGGTGCCGACGGCCGTGCGGGCAGCGGCCAGGCCAGGCTCGGCGCGCGCCGACGGCTCGTACACGCCGAGGTGCACCACCACCGCCGGCGCGACGGCCGCGACGGCCGCCGTGAACGCCGCCCGGTCGACCGGGTCGACCCGCAGGAAGTCGGTGCGCCGCAACCGGCGGCGGGGCGGGTCGACGTCGATGCCGGCGAGCTCGGTGACGCCGGCGTGGTCCTCGAGCAGGCGGGCGACCCGGGTGCCGAGCTCGCCCCCGACGCCGGTGACCAGCACCCTCACTGCCGCCCGTCCCCCTCCCGGCCTCGCTCACCGAGGCCCTGCCCCTCCCGGCCTCGCTCACCGAGGCCCTGCCCCCCCCGGCCTCGCTCACCGAGGCCCTGCTCGGGCCGCAGGGTCGGGAACAGCACCACGTCGCGGATGCTGGGCACGTCGGCGAGCAGCATCACCAGCCGGTCGACGCCGATGCCGAGGCCCCCGGTCGGCGGCAGGCCGTGCTCGAGCGCCCGCACGTAGTCGTGATCGACGGCCATGGCCTCCTCGTCGCCGCCGGCCCGTTGAGCGGCCTGCTCCTCGAAGCGGGCCCGCTGCTCATCGGGATCGGTGAGCTCGCTGAACGCGTTGCCCAACTCGCGCCCGGCGACGATCGGCTCGAAGCGCTCGACGACACCGGGCAGCTCCCGATGGTCGCGCGCCAGCGGGGACACCTCCTTCGGGTAGTCCATTACGAACACCGGCCCCCACAGCTCGGGCTCGGTCGTCTTCTCGTACAGCTCGAGGACCAGCTTCCCGGGCCCCCACTCGTCCTCGACGTGCACCCCGTGCTCCCGGCAGATCGCGCGCAGCTCGTCGAGGGGCGTGCCCACGCCGACCCGCACCCCGGCGTGCTCCTCGACCAGGTCGGTGAGCGTCGCTCGCCGCCAGGGCGGCGTGAGGTCGAGCGGCCGGCCCTGGTACTCGATCGTCGTCGTGCCGACCAGCTCGGTGGCCAGGTGGGCGACCAGCGCCTCGGTGAGGTCCATCATGTCGTGGTAGTCCGCGTAGGCCTGGTAGAGCTCGAGCATCGTGAACTCGGGGTTGTGCCGCGTCGACAGGCCCTCGTTGCGGAACACCCGGGCGATCTCGTACACCCGCTCGAACCCGCCGACCACCAGCCGCTTCAGGTACAGCTCGGGCGCGACCCGCAGGTACAGGTCGAGGTCGAGGGCGTTGTGGTGCGTGACGAACGGCCGGGCCGTCGCCCCGCCCGGGATCGGGTGGAACACCGGGGTCTCCACCTCCACGAAGCCCCGCTCGTCCAGCCAGCGCCGCATCGACGCCACCAGCCGGTGCCGCAGGGCGAACACCCGGCGCGAGTCCTCGTTGGCCCACAGGTCGACGTAGCGCTGCCGGTACCGCGTGTCGGTGTCGGTCACGCCCCGCCACTTGTCGCCGAAGCCCCGGCGGGCCTCGGCCAGCAGCACCCACTCGTCGACCTTCACGCTGAGCTCGCCCCGCCGGGTGGTGACGACCTCGCCGCTCGCGCCGATCCAGTCACCGAGCGACAGCTTGCAGAACCCATCGAAGTCGCCCGTCCACTGGGCCCCGGCGAACAGCTGCACCGCGCCGCTCGAGTCGCGCAGGGTGCCGAAGGCGAGCTTGCCCTGCTCGCGCCGCAGCATCAGCCGCCCGGCGACGGTGACGCGCTCGCCGGTCTCGGTTCCGGGCTCCAGGCCGCCGTGGCGCGCCTGCACCTCGGCGGCGGTCGCGGTCGGCTCGAAGCGGTAGGGCTGGCTGCGCACGGCTGCTCAGGGGCGCGACGGGCGGTTGCGGTGGTACACGGTGCGCAGCCCGTGCAACGTGAGCCAGGGCTCGTGGTGCTCGATGCGATCCGACAGCGGGGCGATCAGCCCGCCGAGGCCGCCGGTGGCCACGACGGTCGAGGGCCCCAGCTCGGCCTCGATGCGCCCGACCAGGCCGTCGACCATGGCGACGACGCCGTAGACCATCCCCGCCTGGATCGACTCGACGGTGCTGCGGCCGATGACGCTGCCGGGCTCGACCAGCTCGACGCGCCGGAGCAGCGCGGCCCGCCCCACGAGGGCGTCGAGGCTGATCTCGATGCCGGGGATGATCGCCCCGCCCAGGTAGTCGCCGGCCTCGGAGATGGCGTCGAAGGTCGTGGCCGTGCCGAAGTCCACGACGATGATCGGCGGCTGGTAGCGCTCGAGGGCGCCGATGGCGTTGGCGATGCGGTCGGGGCCGACCTCGCGGGGGTTGTCGTACAGCACGGGAAGGCCGGTCTTGGTCCCCGGCTCGAGCACGACCGGCGGGAACCCGAAGTAGCGGGTGGTCATCTGCCGCAGCGCCGCCGTCACGCGGGGGACGCCCGAGCACACCGCCACCCCGCCGATGTCCTCGTCGAAGCTGAACCCGTGGAAGCCGAGGAACTCCTGCACGAGCAGGGCGAGCTCGTCGGAGGTGCGCTGCACGTTGGTGGACACCCGCCACGTGTCGAGCAGCTCGGTGCCGGCCCCGTCGTCGTCGGGGTAGAGGCCGATCACCGTCTCGGTGTTGCCGACGTCGATGGCGAGCAGCACGTCAGGCCTCCCCGCCGTCGCCGTGCTCGACCGTGACGCCGATCCCGCCCCCGGCACCGTCCTCGTCCCCGGCACCGTCCTCAGCGCCGGCACGGTCCGGGTCGGTGGCGGCCGTGCGGTGCCGGTGGCGGACGACGTCGAGGCCGATGTCGAGCACCGGGGCCGAGTGGGTGAGCGCCCCGACCGAGATCAGATCGACGCCGGCGTCGGCGTAGGACCGGACCGTGGTGAGGTCGATCCCGCCCGACACCTCCACGAGGCAGCGGCCGGCGACGGTCTCGACGGCGCGGGCGGCCTCCTCGGGCGTCATGTTGTCGAGGAGCACGGCGTCGGCGCCCGCGCCGACCGCCTCGTCGACCTGCTCGAGGGTGTCGCACTCGACGTGGACCGTGCGGGCCGGCCAGCGCAGCCGGGCCCGCTTCACCGCCTCGGCGATCGGCATGGCCGCGAGGTGGTTGTCCTTGAGCAGCACCCAGTCCGAGAGGCTCCCCCGGTGGTTGACGCCCCCGCCCGCCCGCACGGCCGCCTTCTCGAGCGCCCGCAGGCCGGGGGTCGTCTTGCGGGTGTCCCAGATCCTGACCCGACCGCCGGCGGCGCGCACGTAGCGGCGCGTGAGCGACGCCACGCCCGAGAGGTGGCACAGGAAGTTCAGGGCGGTGCGCTCGGCGGTGAGGATCGACGCCATCGACCCCTCGATGACGGCCACGACCTCGCCCGCGCCGACCTCGTGCCCGTCGTCCACGCGCCACTCCACGAGCAGCGACCGGTCGACGGCGGCGAAAACCTCGGAAGCGGCGACGCGGCCAGCCAGCACACCCTCGTCGCGTGCGACGAGGTGCGCGGTGGTGTACAGGTCGTGGGGCAGGAGGGCCGTGGTGATGTCGCCGTAGGGGGTCAGGTCCTCGGCGAGGGCGCGGGCCACGACCTCGCGCACGGCGGGGAGCGGCGGGTGGAGGTCGGCGTTCATCGCAGCACCAGGCGACGACGATAGGCCGGATCGCTGTTCGGGTACTCCATCCGGCTGTGGGCGCCGCGGGTCTCGTGGCGCGCGGTCGCGGCGGCGAGCAGCGCCCGGGCGACCAGGGCGAGGTTGCGCACCTCGACGCTCGCGGCGGCGTCGCCGCCCGCGGCGGCCGCCACCTCGTCGACGTCGCCCCCGCACGCCTCGAGCGACGCGGCGCTGCGCAGCAGCCCGGCACCGGCCGTCATCGCCTGCTGGAGCCGTGCCCGCAGGGCCCCGGCGTCGGCCGCGCAACCCTCGCGGGGTGCGGGCGGGCGCCGCCAGGCGAGCAGGGTCGTCTCGACCTCGGGCCCCGCTCCCGGCCCGTGGCCGCCGGCCGCCGGGGCGCCCGCCGGCGGCCCACCGGCGCCCTCGACCACGCCCCGCAGCGCGCCGGTGGGCCGGGGGCTGTCCCGGCCGGCGGCGATGGACTCCAGCACGCGGGGGGCGAACACCATGCCCTCGAGCAGCGAGTTCGAGGCCAGCCGGTTGGCGCCGTGGACGCCCGTGCACGCCACCTCGCCGCACGCCCACAGGCCGGGCAGGGTGGTGGCGCCGTCGAGGTCGGTGAGGACCCCGCCGCACACGTAGTGCGCCGCCGGGGCCACCGGCAGCCACTCCCGCTCGGGGTCGAGCCCGGCGGCGACGAGCGACGCGTGGATCGTCGGGAACCGCCGGGCGAAGTCCTCGACCGGGGCGACGTCGAGCCACATGTGCTCGACGCCCTGCTCGAGGATGCGCGCGGTCATGGCCCGGGCCACGACGTCACGGGGTGCGAGCTCGTCGATGAACCGCTCGCCGGCGGCGTCGCGCAGGACGGCGCCGTGGCCGCGCAGCGCCTCCGACAGCAGCGGTCGGGGCATGGCCGGGTGGTGGAGGGCGGTGGGGTGGAACTGCACGAACTCGACGTCGGCCACGGCCACCCCGGCCCGCAACGCCATGGCGATCCCGTCGCCGGTCGCCTCGAGGGGGTTCGTCGTCACCGAGTAGAGCTGCCCGGCGCCGCCCGATGCGAGCAGCGTGTGCGTCGCCCTGATCTCGTGGCGCCCGCCCGCGGGGTCGAGGGCGACGAGGCCAGCACAGCGCCCACCCTCGACGAGCAGATCGACGGCGAACCAGCGCTCGTGCACGACGGCGGCCGTCTCGAGGACGGCGTCGACGAGGGCCCGCTCGATCTCGGCGCCGGTGGCGGCTCCGCCCGCGTGCACGACCCGCGGCTGGGAGTGGCCGCCCTCGCGGGCGAGGAGCAGGCGCCCGTGGTGGTCCCGGTCGAACACGGCGCCGAGGGCGATCAGCTCGTGAACCCGGGCCGGGCCCTCGTCGACCAGCACCCGCACGGCGTCGGGATCGCAGAGCCCGGCGCCGGCGGCGAGCGTGTCGGCCAGGTGCAGGTCGGTCGAGTCCTCGTCGGCGTGCAGCACCGCCGCCACGCCCCCCTGGGCCCAACGGGTGGCGGTCTGGGCGAGCGCCGCCTTGCTGAGCACCCCGACCCGCACCCCGGGCTCGGCGGCGGCGCGCACCGCGGCCGACAGCCCGGCGACGCCGCTGCCGACGACCAGCAGGTCGAGGGGTTGGCTCACCTGGAGGCGGGGAACTCCACGTAGCGCCGGCCGCCGCCGGCGTCGGTGGCCCGGGCGGCGATCTCGGGATCGACCGGCCGGTTCGCGGTGTCGACGTGGACGACGGTGGGCTCGTGGCCCTCGAGCTCGGCGTCCTCGTAGTCGGCGTAGGTGAGCACGATGACCCGGTCGCCGGGCTGCACGAGCCGGGCGGCGGCGCCGTTGAGGCACACCTCGCCGGGGCCGCCGACGATGGCGTAGGTCTCGAAGCGGGCGCCGTTGTCGATGTCGAGCACCTGGACCTGCTCGTGCTCGAGGATGTCGGCGAGCCGCATCAGCTCGGGATCGAGGGAGATCGATCCGATGTAGTGCAGGTCGGCCCCGGTGACGATGGCCCGGTGGATCTTCGACTTCAGCATGCGACGGCGCATCAGTGGCTCTCCTGGTGGTCGGTGCGCGCCGCGGGGACGGTCGCGCCCTGCTCGGGGTGGTGGTGGTCGTGGTTCGGGGCGGCGCCCGGGGTGCGGGCGCCCAGGTTGTCGATGAGGCGGGTCGTGCCGACCCGGGCAGCGACGAGGAGGCGGACCTCGCCGTCGAGCGCCGCCGGCCGGCGCAGCGTACGCGGGTCGACCGCTTCGGCATAGTCGAGCTGGACCTCGGGCTCGGCCGCGACGATCGAGGCCATGAGCTCGGCCACGGTGGCCGGGTCGGTCTCACCGGCGGCGACGGCCGCGGCGCCGGCGCACAGGGCCCGGTGCAGCACGAGGGCGCTCTGGCGCTGCTCGGCCGTGAGGTAGGCGTTGCGGCTCGACAGGGCCAGGCCGTCGACGTCGCGCACGGTCGGGCAGCCCACGACGTCGACCGGCAGCGACAGGTCGCGGACCAGCTGGCGGACCACGGCGAGCTGCTGGAAGTCCTTCTCGCCGAAGTAGGCCCGGCAGGGTCCGGCGATGGCGAACAGCTTGGTGACGATGGTGGCCACCCCGTCGAAGTGACCGGGGCGGCTGGCGCCCTCCATGCCTTCGGAGACCCCGGCGACGTGGACGGTGGTGCAGGGCTCGGCGGGGAACATCTCGGCGGTGAGCGGGGCGAACAGCAGGGCGGCGCCGGCGCCGGCGGCCAGCGCGGCGTCCGTGTCGAGGTCCCGGGGATAGGCGTCGAAGTCCTCGTGGGGGCCGAACTGCAGGGGGTTCACGAACACCGTGGCGCACACCACGTCGCACTCGGCGACCGCCCGGCGCACGAGCGAGAGGTGCCCCTCGTGCAGGGCGCCCATCGTGGGCACGAGGCCGACGGCACGGCCGGCGGCCCGCTCGGCGTCGAGGGCGGCCCGCAGCTCGGTGACCGTGTCGATCACCCGCACCGGGCGACCCCCCCGGCGCTCGGCTCGCCGGCTTCGCCACCGGCGAGGGCCACGGCAGGCCCATCGGCCCGGCACAACCGCTCGGTCAGGGCCACCAGGGCGTCGTAGCCGGGCCGCTCGGAGGGGTCGAGCGCGGCGCGGTGGCGCGCGACGGTTGCCCAGTCGCCGCGGGCGACCGGGCCGGTGAGGGCGGCGGCGGGACCGAGGGCGGCGACGTTGTCGACGGTGGCGCGGACCAACTCGAGGTAGGCGTCCAGCGGCACGCCGGCCCGGGCCGCCACCCGCTCGACCTGGCCGAGCAGGGCGACGCCGTGGTTCGAGGCGATGCACGCGGCCGCGTGGTAGGCGGCCCGGTCCGCGTCGGCCACCTCGATGGCCCGCCCTCCCAGGTCGTCCACCACCTGGCGGGCGACGGCGTCACCGGCGACGGCGAACCAGGCGCCGGCCGCCAGCCGCTCGGCGCCGGTGGCGGCGTCGGGCAGGGCGACCAGTGGGTGGATGCCCGCCCGGCGCGGGTGGGGGGCCAGCACCTCCAAGCCGAGGGAGCCGGCCAGGTGGGCGACGACGGTGTCGGGCCGGGGCTCGACCGCGGCGGCCACCTCGCCGATGGCGGCGTCGGGTGTGGCGATCACCAGGAGGTCGACGCCGTCGGCGGCGCGGCGGGGGTCGTCGCCCCGGCGCACGGGGTCGGCGACGTGCCAGCCGGCCCGGGCCAGCGCGCTGGCGAGGGCGGTGCCGGCCCGTCCGGGCCCGATGATGCGCAGGGTGCGGTGCACGGTGCTCACGTTCCAGCCCCCGGGCGGGGTGCCGTTCGTGGCCGCCAGGCTACCCGCGCCGACCCAGGTTCGCGAACCCGGGCGCGCCCCGACCGCTCTGTGAGGGGAAGCTCAGCCCAGAGGACAAAAGATCCTCACAGAACGAGGTCGGGGCGGGGGGTCACCTCACCCGGCAGGTCCTCCCAGCCGGCCGGGACCAGCTCGGGGGCGAGGTCGGCGAGGGGCGCGAGCACGAAGCGGCGCTCCCACATGCGGGGGTGGGGGACGGTGAGGTCGGGCTCGTCGACGACCTCGTCGCCGACCAGGAGCACGTCCACGTCGAGCGTGCGGGGACCCCAGCGCTCGGTGCGGACCCGGCCGGCGCCGGACTCGAGGCGGGCGCACAGCGCGAGCAGCTCCCGGGGCGAGCGGTCGGTGTCGAGCTCGACCACGGCGTTCAGGTAGGGGCCCTGCGAGCGCGGACCTCCCTCGGGTGCCGTCTCGTAGACCGGCGAGACGCCCACGACCCGCTCGAGCGCCCGCAACGAGGCGACGGCCCCCCGCAGGTGGGCCTCGCGGTCACCCAGGTTCGATCCCAGGGCGAGGAACGCTCGGCGGCTCACCGGGAGCGGTGGACGCGCACGCCGGCGGTGTGGAGGTCGTGGGGGACGGGCGGGCGCAGCTTGCGGACGGCGACGCTCACGTGCGCGACGCGCTCGTCGGCGAGGACGGTCTCGGCGATGCGCTCGGCGAGCGCTTCGAGCAGCTGGTGGTGGCCCGTCGTGACCACCCGCTCGGCCACCGACGCCAGCGCCGCGTAGTCGATCGTGTCGGCAAGGTCGTCGCTCCTCCCCGCGGGGGCGAGGTCGGCGGTCACGTCGAGGTCGACCTCGAGGGGTTGGGGCCGGGTCTGCTCCTCGGGCAGGGCCCCGCACAGGCCCAGGGCCCGCAGCCCCCGCAGCTCGATGCGGTCCCTCGCGGTCACCGACGGGCGCCCCCCGCCAGCTCCCCGGCGACGGCGACGAGCTCCCGCCCGGCCGGGCCGAGCTGGCGGGAGGCGATGCGCTCGAGCACCACGATGGCCTGGTGCTCCTGCGGGACCATGCCGCTGTGCACCAGGTAGCCGGCCATGAGGCCCTGCACGCGGTCGGCGAGCTCCTCCTGGTGCACGAGGATCCGCTCGCCGGCGTCGAGCAGTCGGGCCAGCACGCCGTAGATGCGCGCCAGCGCCTCGGCGGGGTCGTCGTGGGGGGCGAAGGGCTCGTGCACCCATGCCACGTCGAGCTCGTCGTAGGCGTGCAGGTTGTGGGGCGATGGCAGCAGCGACACGACCTTGGTGAAGCCCTGCTCGCGCAGCCAGATGATCTCCTCCATTCGCCGCACCCGACGGTGGTTGGCGCCGTAGCCGCCGGGCCGCTCGCTCATCGCCAGCCGGCCCTTGATCACCCAGGCGAAGTGTCGCGGCACGATCCCCTGGGCCCACTTGCCCTTCACGCCGCCACCTCCTCGTGGACGATGCGCATGGCCTGCACGGTCGCTGCCACGTCGTGGACGCGCACCATCGTCGCGCCCCGCAGCGCCGCCCACACGGCGGTGGCGATCGATCCCTCCAACCGGTCGCGGGGCGGGGCGCCGCCGGCGAGGCCGCCCAGGAACGCCTTGCGGCTCGTCCCGACGGCGACCGGGTGCCCGGTGGCGACCAGCTCGTCGAGGTGGCGGAGCAGCGACAGGTTGTGGGCGGCGGTCTTGCCGAACCCGATGCCGGGATCGATCCAGACCTCCTCCACCCCCCCGGCGCGCGCCTGCTCGGCCCGCTCGACCAGGAAGGCTCGCACCTCGGCCACGACGTCGTCGTAGGCGGGGTCGACCTGCATGGTTCGGGGGGTGCCCCGCATGTGCATCGCCACCCAGCCCACCCGCGCCTCGGCGGCAACGGGCCACAACCGGGCCGTGACGTCGTTCACGAGCGTGGCCCCGGCGGCGACGGCGGCCTCGGCGACGGCCCGCTTGCCGGTGTCGATCGACACCCGCCCGTGCGGGGCGAGGGCCTCGACCACGGGCACCACCCGCCGCAGCTCCTCGGCCTCGCCCACCGGCTCGGCGCCGGGGCGGGTGGACTCGCCGCCCACGTCCACGACGGCCGCGCCCTCGGCGAACAGCTCCAGCCCGTGGGCGACGGCGGCGTCGGGCGCGAGCCACCGGCCGCCGTCGGAGAAGGAGTCGGGCGTGACGTTCAGCACGCCCATGACGAGGGGGACCACGGGCGGCGAGCGTAGCGGGCGCGCCGGACGGGTCAGCGGCCGTTGCCGATGAGGCGCATGGCCTCGAAGCGGGTGGCGGCGTTGTCGCGGAACAGGCCCCGGACCGACGAGGTGACGGTGGTGGAGCCCGGCTTGCGGACACCCCGCATCGACATGCAGAGGTGCTCGGCCTCGATGACGACGAGCACGCCCCGCGGGCGGAGGGTGCGCTCGATCTCGTCGGCGATCTGAGTCGTGAGCCGCTCCTGCACCTGAGGTCGGCGGGCGTAGGCGTCGACGAGGCGGGCGAGCTTCGACAGCCCGGTGATGCGCCCGTCCTCGCCGGGGATGTAGGCGACGTGGGCGGTGCCCACGAACGGGACGAGGTGGTGCTCGCACACCGAGTACAGCGGGATGTCGCGGACCATGACCATCTCGTCGTGGTCGGCGTCGAACGTGACGGACAGGTGGGTGTCGGCCTGCTCGTGGAGGCCGGCGAAGATCTCGGCGTACATGTCGGCGACGCGGGCGGGCGTGCGCTGCAGGCCGTCGCGGTCGGGGTCCTCGCCGATGGCAAGGAGGATCTCGCGCACGGCCTTCTCGACCCGGGCCCGGTCGACGCCGCCGTCGGCCACCCCGCCGGCGTCGGTCACGGCTGGCTCCGGCGCCGCACCGGGTCACCCTTGGCCGCCGCGGGCCGGCGCCGGCCGGTGCCGCCGTCGCTCCCACCGCTGCCCGCCGGCGCCGGGGGGACCGACCGGCTGCGGCTCGCCCGAGCCCGGCTGGCGCCGGCGCCGTTGCGCCACTCCGGGAGCGGCCCCAGGATCGGCGCCAGGTCGGGCGTGTCGAGCGTCTCGCGCTCCATCAGGGCGCTGGCGAGGGTGTCCAGGGCCGGCCGGTGGGTGGTGAGGATGGCGCGGGCTTCGGCGTGGGCGGTGTCGACCAGGCTCCGCACCTCGGCGTCGATGGCGGCGGCGACCTCGTCGGAGTGGTGCACCTGCTGGCTGCCGGCCTCCTTGCCGAGGAAGACCTCACCGCCCCGCTGGCCCAGCTGGAGCGGGCCGAGCGTGTCGGTCATGCCGAACTCGGTGACCATCGCCCGGGCGATGTGGGTGACCCGCTCGATGTCGTTCTGGGCGCCGGTGGTGGGGTCGCCGAACACGATCTCCTCGGCGGTTCGGCCGCCGAGCAGCATGGCCAGCTCGTCGCGGAGCTGGCTGCGGGTCTGCAGGTGCTTGTCCTCGGTGGGCAGGGCGAGCGTCCAGCCGAGCGCCCGGCCGCGGGCGACGATGGACACCTTGTGGATCGGGTCGGTGTTGGGCAGGACGTGGCCGACGAGGGCGTGGCCCGCCTCGTGGTAGGCGATGACCCGCTTCTCGTCCTCGGACATGACCCGGCTCTTGCGCTCGGGACCGGCGATGACCCGGTCGATGGCCTCCTCCATCTCGTCCATGGTCACGACGGAGCGGCTGCGCCGGGCGGTGAGCAGCGCCGCCTCGTTCATGAGGTTGGCCAGGTCGGCGCCTGTGAAGCCCGGGGTACGCCGGGCGATCACGTCGAGGTCGACGTCGCCGCCGAGGGGCTTGCCCTTGGCGTGCACGTTGAGGATGGCCCGGCGACCCTCGAGGTCGGGACGGTCGACGACGATCTGGCGGTCGAACCGACCGGGCCGCAGCAGGGCGGGGTCGAGGATGTCGGGCCGGTTGGTGGCGGCGATGAGGATGACGCCGGTACGGGCGTCGAAGCCGTCCATCTCGACGAGCATCTGGTTCAGGGTCTGCTCGCGCTCGTCGTGCCCACCGCCCACGCCGGCGCCGCGATGACGGCCGACGGCGTCGATCTCGTCGACGAAGATGATGGCCGGGGCGTGGGCCTTGGCCTGCTCGAACAGGTCGCGCACCCGGCTGGCGCCGACGCCGACGAACATCTCGACGAAGTCGGACCCGGAGATCGAAAAGAACGGCACCCCGGCCTCGCCCGCCACCGCCCGGGCCAGCAGGGTCTTGCCGGTGCCCGGCGGACCGAACAGAAGCACGCCCTTGGGGATCTTGGCGCCCATGGCCTGGAACTTGGCGGGCGCCTCGAGGAACTCCTTGATCTCGTAGAGCTCCTCGACGGCCTCGTCGCAGCCCGCCACGTCGGCGAACGTGACCTTGGGCTGGTCCTTGCTGACGGGCTTGGCGCGGGACTTGCCGAACTGCATGACCCGGTTGCCCCCGCCCTGCATGGAGTACAGGAAGAACAGGAAGATGCCCAGGATCAACAGGAAGGGCAGGACCCCGATGAGCAGGCTCATCCACGCGGCCTGCTGCTGCTGGTCGACCTCGTGGGGCACCCCGGCGTCCCGGAGCTGCCCGAGCAGGCCCTCGCTGGCCTCGGGCAGGTAGGACGTGCGGAACTCGGTCCCGTCGGCGAGCTCGCCCGCGACCTCGCCGTCGCCCCGGCGCAGGGTGACCTCGGCGACGTCGCCCGCTTCGATGCGGTCGAGGAGCTGGTCGTAGCGCAGCTCCTCGGGCTCGTCGCCGCCACGCGCGACCAGCACCCCGGCGGCCAGGAGGAGGACGGCCACGACCACCCAGGAGGTGGGGCTGCGGAGGATCCGGTGCACGCTGCTCGCAGTTCGTGAGGGGGCGGGACCCTCTAGCGTACCGACGACTCGCCGTCGCGGTAGACGCAGACGTAGGGCAGGTTGCGGTAGCGCTCGGCCACGTCGAGGCCGTAGCCGACCACGAAGTCGGGGGGGATGCGGAACCCGACGTAGCGCAGGTCGAGCTCGCGCCGCTGCTTGCCCTCCCGGACCAGCAGGGCGCAGACCTCGAGGCTCGCGGGCTCGCGGGCGAGCAGGTTCTTCTGCAGGTACGACAGGGTGAGCCCGCTGTCGATGATGTCCTCGACGATCAGCACGTGCCGGCCCGACAGGTCGAGGTCCAGGTCCTTCACGATGCGCACCACGCCGCTGGTCTTGGTCGCGCTGCCGTAGGAGGAGACGGCCATGAAGTCGAACTCGACCGGGAGGTCCACGTGCCGGGCGAGATCGGCCATGAAGACGAACGCGCCCTTCAGCACGCCCACGAGCAGGGGCGGCCGGTCGTGGTAGTCGCGGGTGATCTCGGCGCCGAGCTCGGCGATGCGGGCCTGCAGCGCGTCGGCGTCGACCACCACCGCACCCAGGTGCGGGTCCCCGGCGGCCGGCTCGCTCGACACGGAGCGTGAACCTAGCCGTCGATGGGCGACGGTCGACAGCCGAGCGGCGGACGCTTTGTGGACCCTCGACGTCGCATGTCGACGTTCAGGGTCCGGAAAGCGGGGAACCGGGACGTTCGGGGTCCGGAAAGCGGGGAACGGAGGCGCAGCCAGGAGGGGCGGGCCGGGGCGTCAGCGGGTGGGGGGCTCGAGGTGGAGGCGGCCGCGGCTGCGGCGGACGCGCCAGCCGCAGGGCAGCTCGGCGGCCCGGCGCTCGCCCCGGGCAACGGCGAGGACCCGCTCGACGGACCCCGCCGGCGGGGGGTGGGCCTCCGGGCCGCCGGCGGCGCGCAGCCAGCGCCGCAGGGCGCGCCGGGCGAGCGGCGGCGGCGCGGCGGCGAGCGCCCGGGCGTCGGTGGGTTCGAGGTCGGCGCCGAGCGCGTCGAGCAGGGCGGCGTCGGCGCCGAGCAGGTCGGCTTGGCGGGCGAGCACCGCCGTCACGTCCCGCCCGGCGACGTCGTCGAGCAGGGGCAGCACCTCGTGGCGCACCCGGTTGCGGCGGATGGTCGGGTCGGCGTTGCTCGGGTCCTCGACGACGGCGAGGCCGAGCGCGTCGCACAGCGCCCGGGTCTCGCGGCGGCGCAGGGCGAGCAGCGGCTTGGTCGGTCCGGGTGCGATCCCGACCAGCCCGTCGAGGCCCGCGCCGCGCAGGAGGTTGAGCAGCACCGTCTCGGCTCGGTCGTCGGCCGTGTGCCCGGTGAGGGCGCCCGCCGGCAGCACGGCCCGCCGCGCCGCCCGGGCCCGGGCCTCGAGGTTCGGTCCGGGCGCGACCTCGGCCTGCCGGGCCTCGAACGCCGCGCCGAACCGGTCGGCGGTGGCGGCGACGGCACCGGCCTCGCTCGCCGAGCCGGGGCGCAGGCCGTGGTCCACGTGGACGGCGGTCACGGCGAGCCCGGCCTCGACGGCCAGCACGAGCAGGGCGAGGGAGTCGGCGCCGCCCGACACCGCGCAGGTGACCGCGGTGCCAGGAGGAGGGAACGCGCAGCGGGTCAGGAGGTCCGCTGGCGTGGGCCCGGCCGCCACCACCGCGGCTCAGCCCGCCGGTGGGGGGAGGAGCCCGCCGCGCCGGACGAGGTCGAGCAGCTCGGGCACGGAGGCGATGCCGAGCTTGCGGGAGATCCGCCGGAGGCTGGCGTACACGTTGGAGCGGCTCACGCCGAGCTCGGCGGCGACGTCGCTGACCGATCGGGTGCGGGCGAGGCGCTCGAGCAGCTCGCGCTGCTTGTCGGTGAGCGTGCCGAGCGCCTCCCGAGCGGCGAGGACGTGGGCAGGCTCGGGGGCGGGCTGGTGCGCCCGCTCGAGCCGGGTGAGGTGAGGGGAGGAACCCCGGGCCTGGACGGCGCCGTCGTCGCCCCGCTCGGAGCGGGCGAGCCGGGTCAGGGCCTCGTGCTGGGCGCGCCGGCGCCGGACGGGCTCGGGCTCGCCTTCGAGGGCGTTGGCGACCTCGGCCCGCAGCTCGTCGGGGGAGAACGGCTTGGTCAGGTAGCGGATCGCGCCCTCGATGCCCCCGCGGATGCGGTTCTCGGGGGTGTCGTAGGCGGTGAGCATCAGGACCGGGATCTGGCGGATGTCGACGTCCACCTCGCTCTTGATCGCCTCGAGGACGCCCCAGCCGTCGAGCTCGGGCATCATCAGGTCGAGGAGCATCACGTCGGGGACCTCGGCCTTGACGGCCTCGAGCGCGCGCGCCCCGTTCTCGGCGACGACGACCCGGTGGCCGTCCAGCTCGAGGTTGACCTTCACGAGGTGGCGGATGTCGGGCTCGTCATCGACCACCAGGACCGTTGCCATCACGACCCCTTCGTGTCAGAGGTGTCGACGCGCAGAGCATACGGGGTGAGGCCCGGCCGGCGGCTCATGCCGTGACGGCGCCCGGCACCAGCCCCACCCGCTCGAGCCACCGGTGGGGCTCGCGGATCTCGGCGAGGTCGGGGAGCATCTCGGGCCCCTCCCACACCCGTTCGAGCGCCTGCGGGCCGCCCGCGGCCTCCACGGCGGCGATGAAGCGCTCGCCCTGTTCGTACTGGTTGAGCTTGGCCTCGAGGCCGATCAGCTTCTGCACCAGCCGGGTGACGCCCGCGGTCGAGACCCGGCGCTGGCGGAGGACCCGCCCGAAGCGCTCGGCGCTGGGGATCTGGTCGACGCCGGCCCGGTCCATCGTGACGTCACCGTGCCCTTCGAGCAGGCTCATCATGCCGCCGATGCGGCTCAGCACCTCCTGCTGCTCGGGGGTGGCGAGCAAAGCGACCAGCCCGCCCTCGTCGAGCGGGTTGCGGCCTTCGCGCACCTCCTCGACGGCGCGCCGCAACGCGAGCAGGAACCGCTTGGGGTCGGGCTCGACCGAGCCGAGGCTGGCCTCGACGAGCGACAGGAAGTGCCCGCGCAGCCAGGGCACGCCGGTGAACTGCACCCGGTGCGTCACCTCGTGGAGCGCGAGCCACAGCCGGAACTCACGGGGCGGGAAGGCGAACCGCTTCTCCAGCGCCAGGACGTTGGGCCCGACGTAGTAGACGATGTCCTGGTCGTCGGGGTCCTCGTCGTCGATCACCAGCAGGTCGTACTGCCCCAGCACCCGCGTCGACATCCAGCCCAGCAGGGCGCCGACCTCGACACCGGTGACCGCCCGGGTGACGGGCGCCAGCGGTGACGACGGGCGGAGGTGCTCCCCGATGCGGTCGGTGAGGGGGCGCAGCAGGCGCTGGAACGACGCCACGTTCGCCTTCACCCAGCCCCGGCGGTCGGTGACCCGGGCGCGGGCGGGCCCGGCCAGGGAGCGCATGCCCGTGGCGGCGGCGACCAGCTCCTCGGCCTCGGCGGTCAGCTCGGCGAAGTCGGGGGCGAGCGACTCGTAGTGGTACGAGTCGGCGAACGGCTCTGACCCCGCGACCCGGACGGCGACGCGCTCGGCGAGGTCCCACGCGACGGGCTCGGTCACACGGTCCCCCTACTCCCGCGGGTACTTCGGGGCGGTCACCTTCACGAGATACCCCACGATGGCGGCGATCAACGCCAGCACGCCGAGGGCGGCGAGGGGGAGGGCGAGCCACCAGTGCCAGGGTTGGGCGGCAAGGACGTCCATGACGACAGTATTGCGCGCGCCCGGGCGGGGCCTGGGATCAGCTCGACGGCTCGCGCTGGAGCTCCTCGAGCGCCGCGAGGATACGCTCCCGCAGCCCGGGCGGCAGGGACTCGCGGCAGCGCACCTGCACGACGTGGCGCAGCTCGGCCTCGAAGTCGAAGGCCTCCAGGCAGCCGCTGCACCCCTCGAGGTGCTGGCGGACGTCGCCCCGCTGGGCGTCGGTGAGCTCGCCGTCGAGGAACGCGTAGAGGGCGTCGATCGCCTCGTCGCAGTTCCCCTCGTGGCGGTGGCTCATCGTGCACCCGGCATGTGTCAGCTCACCCGTGCTCCTCGGTCGAGACGAGCCCGTGCCTCGACGCATACTCGAACAACCGCTTCTGGAGCGCCTTTCTTCCGCGATGGAGCCGGCTCATCACCGTTCCGATCGGCACGTCGAGGATCTCGCTGATCTCCTTGTACGAGAACCCCTCCACGTCGGCGAGGAGCACGGCGATGCGGAACTGCTCGGGCAGCGACTCGACGGCGTCTTTGATCTCGGCCTCGGTGAACCAGTCGAGCAGCTCGTCCTCGGCGCTGCGGCTGGCCCGGGCCTCCTCCAGGCCGCCCAGCCGGCGGTAGAGGAACAGGTCCTCGACGTCGTCGAGGTCGGTCTCGTCGGGCCGGCGCATCCTGGCCCGGTAGCGGTTGATGTAGGTGTTGGTGAGGATGCGGTAGAGCCAGGCCTTGAGGTTGGTGCCCGTGGTGAAGGTGTCGAAGGCCCGGTAGGCCTTGAGGTAGGTCTCCTGCACGAGGTCCTCGGCGTCGGCCGGGTTGCGGGTCATGCGCAGGGCGGCGGCGTAGAGGGAGGGCATGTGCTCCATCGCCTGGTCTGCGAACGTGGCGCGGTCGGCCATGGGCGGGTCAGCACTCCTCCGCTTGCGGGAGCCCGAGAGGGGAATCGAACCCCTGACCTGTTCATTACGAGTGAACCGCTCTGCCGACTGAGCTACTCGGGCGGGAGACCCGAGGTTAGCGGGGGTCGGCGGAGGGGCGGCAGCCGGAGGAGCAGCGCCTGCAGCAGCAGGGTCTCGTTGGGGTTGCGCTCGAGGGCGGCGGCGGCGCCCGCGACCGCCGTCGACGCCGCCACGAGGCGCTCGAGGTCCCCCATGGGGGCCAGCTCGTCACGGTACCGGCGGGCGAGGACGGCGAGGCCGAACCGCAGCTCGTCGGTGCGCTGGCGGCGCAGCTCGCGGCGGTGCCGCTCGGCGAGCTGGCGGCGGCCGCTGCCCCGCTCGCCCGTCTCGGCGACCCGGGCTTCGAGCGCCTCCACCTCGGCGGCCTGCCGCTGCCGGAGGGGCTCGGCCGCCTCCTCGACGAGGCCCAGGAGGTCGTCGACCGCTGCGGCCACGGCGGCGCCGCTGCCGTCCAGCCGCTCCGGGAGCGCGAACCACGCCGCTCGGCGCCCGGCCAGGCTCTCGTCGCCGGCGAGGAGCCGCGCCCGCTCGGCGTCGGCCC
>SIRW01000038.1 GCA_004366205.1 Actinomycetota bacterium
ACTCCGAAAGGCGGCGCCGCCGGCGAGGCGCCGTCGCACGCCTCGGGGCGCTACACCCCGCCGATCCCCCGCGAGCAGCGGGTCAGCCCCACCTGGGTGCCCGTGCTCATGTTCACCCTGCTCGGGTTGGGCACCGCCGTCATCATCCTCAACTACCTCGGCCTGCTACCCGGCGCCCAGAACAACCTCTACCTGCTGGTGGGCCTGACGATGATCACCGGTGGCTTCATCACCGCCACCCAATACCACTAGTTATCCACAGATCCGGGCCGGTGGGGCCAGATCCGGTGACGTCCGCCACACAATCAGGTGTACGGAGAGTTACATCGGTGTGACCGGTCCCCAGAGTTGTCCACAGGCTGGGGAGAACTACTCGTCGATGGGGGCGACCAGCTCCATCTCCTCCTGGCAGTGCCGGGGCGGCTCGGGCAGCTCCTCGGTGGCTCGCTCGATCCGCAGCTCCATGCCGCACACGGGGCAGCGGTACTGGAGCTTGACCCGGCGCATCTCGCCGGGTGGCGGCGGCGGGGGCAGGGGGGTCCCGAGCATCCGCAGCGCCCCCACCCCCAACCGCAGGATCAGGTAGGCGACGGCGAGCGCGATCACCACCTGGACGACGGTGCCCACGGCTCCACGATCCCAGGCGCGCCGCCGGCCTGCCAAGCCACCCCGACGGGGCGCCCGGCAGGCCGGTCGGTCGCGGTCAGCGGGTGCGCGCCGGGATCAGCCCAGGCGCTCGATGATGGTGGCGTTGGCCATGCCGCCGCCCTCGCACATGGTCTCGAGGCCCCAGCGGCCACCCGTGCGCTCGAGCTCGTTGAGCAGGGTGGCCATGAGCCGGGCGCCCGAGCAGCCAAGGGGGTGCCCCAGGGCGATGGCGCCGCCGTTGGGGTTGACCGTGTCCATGTTCGGGTGGTGCTCGCGCTCCCAGGCCAGCACGACCGAGGCGAAGGCCTCGTTGATCTCGGTGATGTCGATGTCGTCCATCGTCATGCCCGCCTTCTCCAGCACCTTGGAGGTGGCGGGGATGGGACCGGTGAGCATGGTCACGGGGTCGACGCCGGCGAGCGCGAAGGCGTGGAACCGGGCCCGGGGCGTGAGCCCGAGCTCGTTGGCCTTGGTCTCGCTCATGATCAGCACGGCCGCGGCGCCGTCGGTGATCTGGCTGGAGTTGCCGGCGGTGACCTTGCCGTCCGGCTTGAACGACGGCTTGAGCGTCGCCAGCTTCTCGGCGGTGGTGCCGGGACGGATCCCCTCGTCGGTGGTCACGAGATCGCCCTCGATCACCTTGCCCGACTCGGGATCGGCCCGCAGCTCCTTCACGGGCAGGATCTCGCGCTCGAAGCGCCCCTCGTTGGTGGCCTGCTCGGCAAGCTGCTGGCTGCGGGCCCCGAACGCGTCGAGCTCCTCGCGGCTGATCCCCCACTTGTCGGCGATGAGCTCGGCCGAGATGCCCTGGGGCACCAGGCCGCCGACGTCCGCGTAGCGGGACATGACCTTGGGACCGAAGGGCTGGCCGGTGTTGGGGGCCATCATCGAGGCGCCCATCGGCACCATGCTCATGTTCTCGACGCCCGCGGCGATGACCACGTCGTAGGCGCCGGCGATCACGCCCTGGGCGGCGAAGTGGGCGGACTGCTGCGACGACCCGCACTGGCGGTCGACGGTGGTCGCCGGCACGGACTCGGGGAACCCGGCGGCCAGCACGGCGTTGCGCCCGACGTTGACGCCCTGGGCGCCGACCTGCATGACGCAACCCATGATCACGTCGTCGACGAGGGCGGGGTCGAGGTCGTTGCGCTCGACGAGCGCCTTGAGCGTCTCGGCGGCCAGGTCGGCGGGGTGCCAGCCCGAGAGCTTGCCGTTGCGCTTCCCGAGCGGGGTGCGGATGGCATCGATGATCACGGCGTCGGGCATGGCGAACGCTCCTTTGCTGAGGCGCTGGTGGGTGGCGGGCTGATCCGGTCGCGGTCGAACTAGACCGCTCGGTCAAGATTCTTCCCGGGGGCGCAGCCCGGGTCAACCGGGACCGGAGGGCGAGCCTGGCGGGACGGCCCCTGACCGACCATCATGGTCCGGTGACGAGCGGGGCCGGAGACACCGGAGACGCCGAGCAGGCGGGCAGCGTCGAGCCGGCCCGGCGCTACCGCGCCCTGCTCGAGACCCAGGCGCTGCTCGCGCGGGTCAGCCGCGAGATGGGCCCGGCGCTGTCGCTGCAGCCGGTCCTCGACCGGGTGCTCGAGGCCATGCGCACGATGGTCCGCTTCCGCGGCGGCAGCATCGCCCTGCTCGACGAGCGCGGCCTGCGGGTGGCGGCCTCGGACCCGCCGGTGGACCCCGAGGTCGCCGCCCTGCGCCTGCCGGTGGGCACGGGCCTGTCGGGCCGGGCCGCGGCGACGGGCGAGACGGTCTACTCGCCCGATCTCGACCGCGACGACCGCGTCGACCCCGAGGTGCGCCGCACCGGGTCGAACGCCGCCATCCGGAGCTACCTGGCGGTGCCCCTGATCACGCTCGGCACCGTGACCGGGGTGCTGCAGATCGACAGCGAGGATCCCGACGCCTTCAGCGAGGAGGACCGGATGCTGCTCGAGGGGCTGGCCACCCAGGTCGCCGGCGCCATCGAGAGCGCCCAGCGCTTCGAGCAGGTCGCCGAGCTCGAGCGGCTCAAGAGCGACTTCATCGCCCGGGTCTCCCACGAGCTGCGGACGCCGGTCACGATCATCAGCGGGTTCGTGGGCACGATGCTGGCCCACGGCGACCAGCTCGACGACGAGCGGCGCCGCGGGATGCTCGAGCGCATCGACGCCGCCGCCGGGCGGCTGTCGGGCCTGATCGACGAGCTCCTCATGCTCTCCCGCCTGCAGGCCGGCGGGGTGATCGCCGTGCCCGCCGAGGTCGACATGGCCGAGCTGCTCAACCAGGTCCGCAAGGAGTCGCTGAACCCCGCCCGGGTGACGGTCGACTGCCCGGCCGACCACGTCGAGACCACCGACGCCGCACTCCTGCGCCGGGCCCTGACCGCCCTGGTCGACAACGCGCTCAAGTACGCCGGCGACGCCGAGCTGCGCGCCGCGCCCGGCCGCATCGACCTCGTGGACCACGGCCCCGGCATCCCCGACCACCTCCAGGACGCGGTGTGGGAGCTGTTCACCCGCGGGCAGGACTCGACGGCCACGGCCGGGTTCGGCCTCGGCCTGCCGATGGCGCGCACCCTGCTCGAGGCGATCGACGCCCGCCTCGAGCTCGTGCGGTCCGACGTCGAGGGGACGCACCTGCAGGTCGTGCTCCCCTGACGGCCCCGAGCCCGGCCCGCGACCCCGCCCGCGGGGCAGCCGGCGCCGGAATCGGCTAGGAATGGTGGCCCAGGTCACAGGCGGACGACGTCCTCGAGGAGGCAGTGGCATGGCCGAATGGGTGCCCCAGGAAGAGATCGACAAGGCGGTCGCGGGACAGACCGTCCCCACCGAGTTCGTGAAGACCGTCCAGGGCCAGGCCGACCAGGTCGCGCTGCGCTGGAAGGACGGCGACGCCTGGCAGGAGCTCACGTGGCGCCAGGTCGGCGAGCAGGTCGCCCAGGCCGCCGCCGGGCTGCGGGCCCTCGGGCTCGGCCCGGGCGATCGCATGGTGATCATGATGCGGAACCGGCCCGAGTTCCACGTCGTCGACCTCGCCGCCCTCATGCTCGGCGCCACCGCGGTGTCGATCTACAACTCCTCGTCCCCCGAGCAGGTGCAGTACCTGGCCTCGCACTGCCGGGCCAAGGTGGCCATCGTCGAGGACACCGACTTCCTCGAGCGCTTCCTGAAGGTCCGCACCGAGCTGCCCGACCTGGCCGACATCGTCATCCTGAGCGATCCCGACGGGCTCGCCGGCGACGAGGTGCACCAGTGGCCCACCCTGTTCGAGGCGGGCAGCGTCGACCTCACCGACGAGTGCACCAACGCCAAGCCCGAGGACCTGGCCACGGTGATCTACACCTCCGGCACCACCGGGCCGCCCAAGGGCGTGATGATCAGCCACTACAACGTCGTGTTCACCGCCGAGTCGCTGCGGCTCGCCCTCGAGCTCAGCGCCGATGAGCTCGCCGGCAAGCGGGTCATCTCCTACCTGCCGATGGCGCACATCGCCGAGCGCATGACGAGCCACTACCAGTGGGCCATCCGCGGTCCCGAGGTCACCACCTGCCCCGAGCCCACGCTCATCGCCCAGTACGCCGGCGAGGTGCGCCCGCACCTGATGTTCGGCGTCCCCCGCGTGTGGGAGAAGGTCTACGCCGGGGTGAACGGCGCGCTCGCCGCCGACCCCGAGAAGGGCCAGAAGTTCAACGAGGCCGTGGCCGCCGCCAAGCCCATCCGCCTGGCCGCCCTCGAGCGTGACCTCACCAAGGAGGAGCAGGAGACGCTCGACTTCCTCGACGCCGTGGCGTTCAACCCCGTCAAGGAGCTGGTGGGCCTCGACCAGGTCGAGTTCGCCATCACCGGCGCGGCGCCGATCCCCGTCGAGGTGCTCGAGTGGTTCATCACCATCGGCGTGCCCATGTCGGAGATCTACGGCCTGTCCGAGACGACGGGACCCATGACCTACGACGCCGTGCGGATCCGGCCCGGCACGGTCGGCCGTGCCATCCCCGGCTGCGAGGTGAAGCTCGCCGACGACGGCGAGGTCGTCTGCCGGGGCGGCAACGTCTTCCAGGGCTACCTCGACGACCCCGAGCGCACCGCCGAGGTCCTCGACGACGACGGCTGGTTCCACTCCGGCGACATCGGCGAGATGGACGACGACGGCTACCTGCGCATCGTCGACCGCAAGAAGGAGCTGATCATCACCGCCGGCGGCAAGAACATCAGCCCCGCCAACCTGGAGGCCGCCCTCAAGACGATCCCGCTGGTCGGCCAGGCCTGCGCCATCGGCGACAACCGGCCGTTCGTCTCCGCGCTGCTCGTGCTCGACCCCGAGGTCGCCCCGGCGTGGGCGAAGAGCCAGGGCATCGAGTTCGACTCGCTCGAGGACCTGGCGAAGAACGAGGCCGTGATCGCCGAGGTCCAAAAGGGCGTCGACGAGGCGAACCGGGGCTTCGCCCGCGCCGAGCAGATCAAGAAGTTCACGCTGCTCGGCGAGGAGTGGCTGCCCGACACCGACCTGCTCACCCCGACCTCGAAGCTCAAGCGGCGGGGCGTGCACGAGCGCTACGCCGCCGAGATCGAGGCGCTCTACGCCAGCTGACCGCCGGGCCCCGCGCAACCGCGGTCTCGCCGCGCCCGGCCGGTCAGAACAGCGTGGTCGCCACGGCGTCGGTGAGGGGGTGGCCGTCCTCGTCGGCGAGGATGGCCGCCAGCCGCTCGGGCTCGAGGCCGGCGGCGAAGTGGAAGCCCTGCCCCAGGTCGCAGCCGAGGTGGCGCAGCTCGTCGAGCTGCTCGGCCCGCTCGATGCCCTCGGCGACGACCTCGAGGCGCAGGCTCCGGGCGAGCTCGACGATCGTGGAGACCAGGGCGGCGTCCTCGGGCTCGACGCCCAGACCGGCCACGAACGCCCGGTCGATCTTGAGGATGTCGATGGGCAGGCGCTTCAGGTAGGCGAGCGACGAGTAGCCGGTGCCGAAGTCGTCGATGGCGAGTCGTACTCCCAGGTCGCGCAGTGCCTGGAGCCAGCGGCTCGTCGTGGCCGGGTCGTGCACGACGGAGCTCTCGGTGAGCTCAACCACCAGGCTGTGGGGGTCGAGGCCTGACCGCCGGAGGGCTCCGGCGACGGCGTCGACCACGGCTCCAGTCTGCAGCTGGCGGGCGGACACGTTCACGTTCACCGAGAGCGGCGGCCGGTCGGGGTGACGCTCGTGCCACGCCCGGGTCTGCCGGCAGGCCCGCTCGAGCACCCAGGTGTCGATGGCGCCGATCAACCCCAGCTCCTCAGCCAGCGGCACGAACGCCCCCGGGTACAGCAGCCCCCGCGTCGGGTGGTTCCAGCGCACCAGCGCCTCGACACCGACGACCCGGCCCGACTCGAGCGACAGGATCGGCTGGTAGTGCAGGCACAGCTCGCCCCGGGCGACGGCTGCCTCGAGCTCGGACTCGAGCTCGAGCCGGGCGAGCACCTCGGCGTGCATGTCGCGCTCGAACGTGCGGTGGCAGCCCTTGCCCTGGGCCTTGGCGGTGTACATGGCCACATCCGCGTTGCGCATGAGCTCATCCGCGGTCGTCGCCTCGGGACCGCTCGAGGCCACGCCGATGCTCGCCCGCACGCTCACCGGCCGGCCGTCCAGCACGAAGGGGGCGGCGAGGCTCTCGAGCACCCGGTCGGCCGCCCGGCGGGCCTCCCCGACGTCGCGGATGTCCTCCAGCAGCACGGCGAACTCGTCGCCGCCGAGCCGGGCCGGCGTGTCGACGGCCCGCACCGCGCCCTGCAGGCGCTGGCCCACGGCGACCAGGAGCTGGTCGCCGGCGGCGTGGCCCAGGCTGTCGTTGATCCGCTTGAAGTCGTCCAGGTCGCAGAACAGCACGCCCACGGCGCTGGCATCGCGGCCCGCCCGGACCAGGGCGTGCTGCACCCGGTCGGTGAACAGCGCCCGGTTGGCCAGACCGGTGAGCGGGTCGTGGAACGCCTGATGCTCGAGCTCGACGGCGTGGCAGCGCTCGGCCTCGTAGAGCCGAGCGTTGGCCACCGCGCAGGCGGCGTGCTCGCCGACCAGCGCCAGGGCCCGCAGGTCGTGCTCGGAGAACACCCGGTCGGCGGCGTTGACGTTCAGCACGCCGACGAGCTCGCCGCGATGGATCAGGGGGATCGACATGGCGCTGTCGACGGGCTGGGCCCGCTCGCGCCGGCCGGGGTACTCGCCGGCGCCGACGACCCCGTTGATCAGGAGCGGCTCGCGGGTCACCGCCACCCGCCCGGCGATGCCGTCACCGACCTCGACGCGGGCTCCCTCGGCCCCCTCGTTGCCCTTCACGCAGACGACCCGCAGGTGCTGGGGGGTCTCGAGGAGCATGACCGATCCGCCGCGGGCGTCGAGGAGCTCGACGGCGCTGTCGAGGATGATGCGCAGCACCTGCTCGAGGTCGAGCACCGAGTTCATCGCCCGACCGGCCTCGAGAAGCGCCGACAGCTCCTTCAGCCGGCTGGCCAGGGCGCTCACGATCACCCGCTCCTCCACGAGCTGGCGGGTGAGGCGCCGGAGGTGCAGCTCCTTTTCGATGGCGTAGGCGCAGAAGCCCACCACCAGGCCGAGCACGGCGAAGCGGGTGAGCGCCGGGGACAGCCACCACGTCGCGGTGCCCTCGTGGTCCCACATCGTGAGGGCGGCGAGGCCGAGCGCGACGGCCACCGCCACGATGCTCATGACGAGGAGCAGCTGGAAGCGCCGCTTCTCGACCGCCTCGAGGGTGGGCAGCTCGATCTCGTCGAGCCCGACGATGCGGGCCTCGCGACGCAGCTGCGGGCCGTCGAGGGCGCGCGGGGTCACGCTCCGAACCCCCCAGCCCGGACGGCGGGCGCACTGCGCACGAACGGGTCATCGGGTCGATCGGGCGGCAACTGAAGCAGTTCCTGCGAACGGTGCCGGGTACGGCCGACCGGGCTGGCCCGGGTGGGGTCGGGCGTCCCGCCTGCCAGGATGGAGGCATGCGAGCGGCCGCCGTGCTGTGGCTGGTGGGCCTGCTGCTCGTCGCCGCCGGCCCGGCGTCGGGCCAGGAGCCCGCGGACCCGGAGGCGGGCACGGGCCGGGTGCTGGTGTCGACGGTCGCCGGGGTCATCACCCCGGTCGTCGCCGACCACGTCCGCGACGGGGTCCGGCGGGCCGAGCGCGGCGGCTATGACGCCTACGTCCTCCAGCTCGACACGCCCGGCGGGCTCGACGACTCCATGCGCGCCATCGTGCAGACGATCCTCGGCGCCCGCGTCCCGGTGGTTGTCTACGTCGCCCCGTCGGGCGCCCGGGCGGCGTCGGCGGGCTCGGTGATCACCCTCGCCGGCCACGTCGCCGCCATGGCCCCCGGCACCGCCATCGGCGCCGCCACCCCCGTGCTCCTCGGCGGCGACGAACCGGGCGCCGCCGACCAGAAGGTCCTCGAGGACGCCAAGGCCTACGTGGAGGAGCTGGCGACGCTGCGCGACCGCGACGTCGAGTTCCACGTCCAGACCGTCACCGACGCCCGATCCGAGCCCGCTCGGGTGGCCCTGGAGCTCGGCGCCATCGACGTCGTGGCCCCGACGCTCGGAGAGCTCCTCGACGACATCGACGGCACCGAGGTGACCCTGGGCGACGGCACGGTCGTCACGCTGCGCACCGCCGGCGCGGCCGTCGACACCTACGACATGGGCCTGTTCCGCCAGGTGCTGCAGTGGCTCGCCAACCCGACCGTCGCCTTCCTGCTCATGTCGGTGGGCACGCTGGGGATCATCTACGAGCTCGCCAGCCCCGGCATCGGCGTCGGCGGCATCGTCGGGGGCGTGTTCATCCTCCTCGCCCTGTTCGGCCTTGCGGTGCTGCCCGTCAGCGCCGTTGGCTTCATCTTCCTGCTGCTGGCCCTGGTGCTGTTCGCCGCCGAGCTCTTCGCCCCGGGCATCGGGGTGTTCGCCGCCCTGGGCGCGGTCTGCCTCGTGCTCGCCGGGGTGTTCCTGTTCCGCGACACGCCCGACCTCCAAGTCAGCGTCGCCGCCCTCCTGCCGACCGCGGCGGTGATCGGCGGCGGGGTGGTCCTGGCGGGGCGGCTCGCTGTGCGGGCCCGGTTCGCGCCGGTCACGACCAGCGGACCGGGCCAGTTCGTGGGGCGCACCGTCACCGTGGAGCGGGCCCGGGGCAACGCCGGGCAGACCTTCGTCGAGGGGGCCTGGTGGCGGGTCCGGGCGGACCACGAGCTGCGGGACGGCCAGATGGTGCGGGTCACCGACCTCGACGGCCTGACGCTCGTCGTTGCGCCCGCCCAGCCGCCAGCAATCGCGGCCGAGTCGGACCAAACTGCTGACAGGAGCGAGGGAGAGGAACCCAGACCATGAACGACGCATTGCTGTTCGGGATCGGTGCCGCCATCGTCGTGATCATCGCCATCATCGTGGCGGCGGTCCGGATCGTTTCGGAGTACGAGCGGGGTGTGATCTTCCGGCTGGGACGCGTCACCGGCGCCAAGGGACCGGGCCTGTTCTTCATCATCCCGATCATCGACCGCATGGTGAAGGTGAACCTCCAGACCGTCACCGCCGACATCCCGCCCCAGGAGGTCATCACCAAGGACAACGTCACCGTCCGGGTGAACGCTGTCACCTACTTCAACGTCGTCGACCCCGTCCGAGCGGTCGTGGCCATCCAGAACTACATGTACGGCACGTCCCAGATCGCCCAGACCACGCTGCGCTCGATCATCGGCCAGGTCGACCTCGACGAGCTGCTCGTCAACCGCGAGGAGATCAACAGCCAGCTGCAGCAGATCATCGACGACGTCACCAACCCGTGGGGTGTGAAGGTCACGCTGGTGGAGGTGAAGGACGTCGAGCTGCCCGAGGCCATGCGCCGGGCCATGGCCCGCCAGGCCGAGGCCGAGCGCGACCGGCGGGCGAAGGTCATCCACGCCACCGGCGAGATGGAGGCGGCCGAGAACCTGCGCCGGGCCGCCGAGATGCTCGAGCAGCAGCCGGCCGCCATGCAGCTCCGGGTGCTGTCGACCATGGTCGAGGTGGCAGCCGAGAAGAACTCGACGCTGGTGTTCCCCATCCCCGTCGAGCTGCTGCGGTTCTTCGAGGCCGGCGCCGCCGCCGCCGGAGGCGCCCGCACCACCACCTGACGGGCGCGGCGCTCACCACCGGCGCGCACCGTCGCCTCCCGGCTGTGTCCGGGTCAGGCGGGCAGGGGCGGCACGTGCGGCGGACGCCCGGGCGTGCCGGGGGGCGGGCTGGCGTGCGGCGGGCGGCCGGTGGTCGGGCGCGGCGCCTTGTCCGCGTTGGCGACCCACGTGCCGGGCTCGTCGAGGGAGTGGAGGTTGAGCCACACGCCGGCACCGCCGGCCGCCGCCGCTAGCAGCCCGTTCTCCCAGCCGTTCACCGGAACGCCGAAGCGGGCGCCGCCGAGCTCGGTGGCGCAGGCGCCGAAGCCGTCACGCCAGCGGCCGGGCTCGCTCGTCGTGCGCCAGGTGCCGTCCGCGAGGAGGCAGGCATGCACCCGCCGCTCGGCGCAGTCGCCTGCCCGGAAGCGGGCGTCGTCGCCGTCCTGGCGGGCGCACCGGCGGTCGGGGTCGTCGCCCCACTCGCCCTCGGCCCAGCTCCAGATGATCGCCGCGAGGCGGGGATCGTCGGGATGCAGGTGGTCGAAGCCGATGAGGTTCACGCCACAGCGCGCCATCGTGTGTGCCTGCGCGGTGCTGATGGTCGAGCCGCCGCCCTCCATCGCCTGCAGCCAGGTGCCGCCCTCGAAGCGCCGGATGAGGTTGCGGTCGTAGTCCAGGCGGGACCGCTCCTCGGCGCAGGCAGCGGGATCCGTCGGATAGCTCCCGCTGCCGCTCTCGCGCCACGCCGCGCCCCGTAGGTGCACCCAGTCGCCCCAGCCGCCGTCGCCCCAGTCAGCCGCCCCCGAGCCGCTCGGCCCGCAGTTGCCCACGATCAGGACCCGCTGGCCGGCAGCGAGCAGATCGGCCCGGCTCAGGTGCACGGGCATGTCCTCGCAGCGGCGGTTCCGGGGCTTGTACACGAGCTCGCCCAGCTCCGCCGCGATGGCCTCGGCGGCCCGCCGGTGGGCGGTGGCGTCACCTCGCAGGTTGTTCTCGAGGTACAGCACCACGACCTCGCGCTCGTTGCCCGGGGCGCGCAGGAAGTCGGCGATCTCCCGCAGCCCGTCCTCGACCGGGCGGTCGACGCTGCACCCGACGTGGACCGTCGCCATCCCCGAGCCGAGGGGTTCCCCGTGGCAGAGCACGACCGCGTGATGGGCGTCCTCGGCGCGGCCGTGCGGGCTCGGCACCCAGTGGAGGTCGAGCTCGAGCGCCCGGATGTCCATCCGCAGCTGGTCGGTGATCGAGTACAGCTGGTTCGGGTCCTGGTTGGTGAGGGTCGGGTCGTAGGACGAGGCGTTGTCGGAGTTGTGGGTGTGGGGGATCGTCGCCGCCCGGAACGGTGCAGCCAGGTCAAGGGCCCGCTGCAGCTCGTGGGCGCGGTGCACCCATGAGGCCTCGTAGGCCGCCAGGCGCGCCTCGCCGACGACGCGGCCGTCGACCCGGGCGCAGGCCTCGCGGTCGGCGCCGGCGTTGCGGCAGAACGCCGCCATCCCCCACACGACTGCTTGGGCGCTCCGGCACGTGCGGGGTCCGAGCTCGGGGATGGCCGCCACCGTCTCGATGCAGAGCTCGACCAGCTCCTGGGCACTCGGCGTGCGTTCGTGGCCGCTCGTCGGTGAGGCCATGGGTCCCGCGCCGGCCTCGGGCACGGCGGCGCGGACCTCGAACGGGACCAGGCCGAGCACCACGACGGCGGCGAGGGCGAGCGCCAGGCGGCGGGGCGGGACCAGGTGACGGGCGGGCGGCATCGAGGGCTCCGGGTGGTGACGGGTCGGTCCACAGGGTTCATTCGCCGTTCACCCCGGCGCCTCCTGCGCGCCGCTTCACGGGTCCGGGGCCTCGGGTAGAACGGATCCGTGGCCTCAGTCGTCGATCCGCTCGTGCGCGCCCCGTTCCTGGTCGCGGGCATCGGGCTGGCCGCCGCGGGCGGCGCGCTCGGCGCCGGGGCGGCGCTGGTCCGCGGTGTCGCCGGCCGGGCGGAGGCGCTCGCCCAGGCGCTCGGGCGGGTGGAGGGTGCCGCCGAGCACGCCGTGGAGGACGCCGTCGAGGGGGTGACGGGCACCGTCGGCTCCGTGGTCGACGCCGTGGAGGGCGCCGTCGAGGGTGTGGTCGAGGCCGTCGGCGGGGTCGTCGCCGAGGTGGTCGACGACGTCGAGACCGTCGTCGAGGAGGGCGTCGATTTGGTCGAGGACTCCCTGGGGCGGCACCGGCGCGTCTGGGAGGACGACGTCGACGACGCCGCCCACCAGCACGTCCAGATCGAGGGGCGCGCCCTCGACGAGCCCGGCGCCCGCGGCCTGCGCCGGCGCATCCAGGCGGCGCTCGAGGAGGTCGCGGGCGTCCAGTGGGCCGAGGTCAACGCCCTGACCGGACGCATCGCCGTGGCGTTCGACGAGCGCACCACCCCCCTCAGCGCCATCGTCGCCGCCATCGAGGCCGCCGAGGAGGCCCACGGGGTGCGCCGGCGCCGGCTCGACGACCGGCGGGCGGCGGCCTGGGACCCGGCCGACCGCGCCGACCACCCCGCCGACATCGAGCCCATCCACCGAACGATCGCCGCCATCACCGGTGGCGTCCTGGGCCTGGGGCTCTCCCTCATCGGCTCGACCACCCGCCTGCCCCGGGTGCCCATCGAGCTGGCCGGGCTGGTGTCGCTGCTCGACAACCAGCCGTGGCTCCGCCGGCGGGTCGAGGACCTCCTGGGCAAGCGGCTCGCCGACCTGGTGCTGCCGTTGAGCGCGGCGGCCGCCAACGGCGTCGCCCAGGGGCCCGTCGGCATCTCGGTCGACCTGGCCCTGCAGGGCCTGGTGCTGAGCGAGCTCCACACCCGCCGGGACGTGTGGGCCCGGCGGGAGCGCGAGTTCTACGCCAACCCGAGCCACGACCCCATCGAGCCGCCCGACGTGGGGGCCCGGCCGGTGCCGCTGCCCCCCGGGCCCGTCGAGATCTGGTCCGAGCGCATCTCGCTGGGTGGGCTCGCCGGGTTCGGGGCCGCGCTGCTGCTCTCCCGAGACCTCCGCCGCGCCGCCGACGCCTTCTTGGCCGCTGTGCCCAAGGCGGCCCGGGTCGGGCGGGAGGCCTTCGCCACGCAGTTCGGGCGCGTCCTGGCCGCCCGGGGCGTCGTGCCCCTCGACGCCTCGGCCCTGCGCCGCCTCGACCGCATCGACACCGTCGTGCTCGACAGCGACGACCTCGTGACCCGCCAGTGGCAGGTGGCGTCGGTGCTGGCGCTCGGCGACCACCCGCTCGAGCGGCTCGAGGCGCTCGCCCGCGACCTGTTCGACCCGCTCGACCCCGGCGCGTCCCGCACCGGCGAGGGATGGGTGCTGGAACCGTTCGGCGACGGCGCCCGGCTGCACCCCCTCCCCCGGGGCGCCGTCAGCCGGGCGCGCGAGGTGCGGCGCGCCGGCGCCACCGTGCTGGCCCTGCACCGCGGCGGTCGCCTCCACGGCCTGGTGGCGGCCGAACCGGTGCTCGACCCCGGGGCCGAGCTGGTGGTCGACGCCGTCCGGGCGGCCGGGCACCGGTTGGTGGTGGCCGGCAGCGAGGGGGCGGCCGGCCGGCGGTTGGGGGCCGACGAGACGATCCCGCGCGGCAAGCAGCTGGGTGCTGCCGTGCGCGCCCTGCAGGCCCAGGGCGCGGGGGTGATGGTGATCGCCCGGCGCGGCAAGCGGGGCCTGGCCGCCGCCGACGTCGGCGTGGGCGTCACCCGGGCCACCGGCCGGCCGCCCTGGGGCGCCGATCTCGTCTGCGGCCGGCAGCTCGCCGAGGCCGCGCTCATCGTCGCCGCCACGGCCGAGGCGCGCCAGGTCAGCGTCCGCAGCGCCGCCCTCGCCGGGCTCGGCTCGGCGGCCGGCGCCGTGCTGGCCCTGACGGGCACGCGCCGCACGGCGGGCCGGCGGGCGCTGACGCTCGTCAACGGGGCGGCCGCCGTGGCCCTGGTGACCGGCGCCGCCAGCGGCGCGGCGCTCGCCCAGCGCCCGCGGATCGTCTCCTCCGACGACACCCCCTGGCACGAGCTCGAGCTGGCCGAGGTGCTCGAGCGCCTCCAGGCCGGCACGGATGGGCTCACCGAGGACGGCGCCCGGGCGCGCCGGGCGCCCCGGTCACCCACCACGCCCCCCGCGCTGCTCGACCACGCCCTCACCGAGCTGGCCAACCCGCTGAACCCGGTCCTGGCGGTCGGGGCGGGCATCTCCGCGGCGATGGGCGCCACGCTCGACGCCGCCCTCGTCGGCGCCCTGATCGCGCTGAACACCGGTGTCGGGGCGGTGCAGCGCCTCGCCGCGGACCGGGCCGTCACCGAGCTGTTCGAGGCGGCCGCCATCGAGGCGGTCGTGCGGCGCGACGGGTCGACCCGGCGGGTACCCGAGCACGAGCTGGTGCCGGGCGACGTGGTGGAGCTCGACGCAGGTGACCCGGTGCCCGCCGACTGCCGGGTGCTCGAGGCCGAGGCGCTCGAGGCCGACGAGTCGAACCTGACCGGCGAGTCCATGCCGGTGCCCAAGCACCTCGACCCCACCCCCGGCGCCGAGGTCGCCGAGCGGGCCTGCATGCTGTTCGACGGCACGACGATCGCGACCGGCCGGGCGACCGCCCTCGTCGTCGCCACCGGCGCCGACACCGAGGCCGGACGGGGGCTCGCCATGGCCTCGGTGGCGCCGCCGCCGTCGGGCGTCGAGCAGCGCCTCGCCGAGCTCTCGAAGCGCATCGTGCCGGGCGTCGGCCTCGCCGGAGTGGCCGCGCTCGTGGCTGGCGTGCTGCGGGGCTGGCCCCTGCGAGACGTGCTCAGCACGGGTGTCAGCCTGGCCATGGCGGCGGTGCCCGAGGGGCTCCCGTTCGTGGCGTCGGCGTCCGAGCTGGCGGCGGCACGCCGGCTCGCCGGCCGCAACGCCGTGGTTCGCAACCCCCGCACGATCGAGGCGCTCGGGCGGGTCGACGTGCTGTGCTTCGACAAGACCGGCACCCTCACCGAGGGCGGCCTCGCGCTGCGCCGGGTCACCGACGGGGTCACCCGCGAGCGACCCGAGCACGCGACCGGCGAGCGCCGCGACGTGCTGGCGGCCGCGCTGCGGGCCACACCGCTCCCCGACGAGGACCCGCTGACCCACGCCACCGACCGGGCGGTGGTGGCCGGCGGCGAGCGGGCCGGGCTGACGCCCGAGGCCGGTGTCCCGGGGTGGCGCCCCACGGCCGAGCTGCCGTTCGAGGCAAACCGCGCCCTGCACGCCGTGCTCGGCCGCGACGCCGGCGGCAACCGGCTGAGCGTGAAGGGAGCGCCCGAGGTGGTCCTGCCGCTGTGCGTCTCCTGGCGGCGGGGCGCCACCGTCGTCGAGCTCGACGACGCCGTCCGGGCCCAGCTCGACGAGGTCGTCGAGGGTCTGGCCGGCCGGGGCTACCGGGTCCTGGCCGTCGCCGAGCGGCCGGCGCCGGCCCACGAGGAGCTCGAGGACGAGCACGTGGAGCGGCTGGAGCTGCTCGGGTTCGTGGGCCTCGCCGACCCGGTCCGGCCGGCGGCGGCCGAGGCCGTGGCGGCCGTGCGGGCAGCCGGGGTGCGCCCGGTGATGATCACCGGCGACCACCCGATCACCGCCGCCGCCATCGCGGACGAGCTCGACCTCGCCGAGACCGACGGCACCCTCACCGGCCAGGAGCTCGACGCCCTCGACGACGCCGCCCTCGACGCCGTGATCGAGTCGGTGGCTGTGTTCGCCCGGGTCACGCCCGCCCAGAAGCTGCGGATCGTCGAGGCCCTGCAGCGGCGGGGCCGGGTGGTGGCCATGACCGGCGACGGCGCCAACGACGCCCCCGCCATCCGGCTCGCGGACGTGGGGGTCGCCCTGGGCCGGGCCGGACCCTCAGCGGCGCGCGACGCCGCCGACGTCGTCGTGTCCGACGACCGGGTGGAGACGATCGTCGACGCCATCGTCGAGGGCCGGGCCCTGTGGAGCTCGGTGCGGGACGCCCTGGCGATCCTCGTGGGCGGCAACCTGGGCGAGGTCGGGTTCACCGTGGCGGCGTCGATGCTCTCGCCGCGGGCGCCGCTGAACCCCCGGCAGTTCCTGCTCGTCAACCTCCTGACCGACCTGGCGCCGGCGCTGGCCGTCGCCACGCGCCCGCCCCGGGACCGCCGGCCCGAGGTGCTGCTGCGCGAGGGCCCCGAGAAGTCGCTGGGCTCGGCGCTCAGCCGCGACATCGCCGTGCGGGCGGTGGCCACGGCGGCGTCGGCGACCGCGGCGTGGGGCGCGGCCCGCCTGACGGGCACGACCGCCCGCGCCGGGACCGTCGGCGTGGTGGCGCTGGTGTCGGCCCAGCTCGGCCAGACCGTCGCCGCCGGGCACGGGCGCAGCCCGCTGGTGCTCGCCACGGGGCTGGGCTCCTTCGCCCTGCTCGCGGCGATCGTCCAGACCCCGGGGGTGAGCCCCTTCTTCGGGTGCCGGCCGCTCGGGCCGGTCGGGTGGGGCCAGGCGCTGGCCGCCGGCGCGACCGCCACCGCCGGGGCGGCGGTCGTCAACCGCTGGCTCGCCTCCCGCGAGCTCGCCGGCGCCTGAACGGACCGCCCGCCGGTTCGCGTCCTACGGGCCGGCGGGTGGGTCGAACAGGGTCGGGGACGCGTCGTCGTGGTCGAGCGGGAAGTAGCCGGGCAGCTCGTCGGTGGGGGTGTCGAGGTAGACCTTCGCCTCGGGGGGTTGGGCGAACCGGCCGTGGCTCCAGCGCACCTCGACGTGGCCGCGCACGGTCCGCCGGACCCGCTCGACCCGGTCCTCGCACCGGGCGACCCAGTCGACCCGGGGCTGGCCCGCCGCCGCCGGGCTGATGGCGAGGTCGACGAGGCGGTAGCGCTGCCGCCAGTCCCACGGGCTGGCGATCCGCAGCCGCAGCGGGCGCCGGTGGTCGCTGCCCAGGAGGAACCACGGGGCGCTGCCGATCCGCAGCAGCCGCCAGAGCATGCGCTCGCGCTCGGCGGGTGCGGTCAGGCGCCGGCGCCACCGCGCCGCCGACTCGTGGCTGACCCGGGTGCACAAGCGCTGGTAGGCGTGCCGGGCCTCGGGGGGGAACCGCCGCGCCGGCAGGGCGTGCCGCAGCGCCCGGCGCTGCTCCGGCCCCAGCGCGGCGGGGTCGTCGGGCAGCCCGGTGAGCCCGGCGGCCGCCCGACAGATCCGGTAGAGCTCGGCGTACTCCTCCGGGGCGGTCCGCAGGTACCAGTCCTCGCGCGACCAGCTCCCCGCGGTGGCGAGCAGGCCTTCGAAGATGCGGGCGGGCGACGGGTTGGCGATGTTCGCCGACAGGTACTTGCAGCTCACCAGGTAGACGTGGTCGACCCGCAGGTCGATGGGCGCCACCTCGTCGCCCGGGGGCCGCCGGCCGCCGGTCCACTCCACGAGCACGGGGACGCGGCCGCGCAGGGCGTCGCGGGCGTGCAGGAACGCCCGGCCGTTGGCGAACGCGGCGGCGAACTCGCCGGCGAACGAGCCGGTGGCGTGCAGCGCCGCCAGCCGCGCCCAGGTGTCGCCGTCGACGGCGAGCGCCGGGGGTCTTCGGGCGAGCGCCGCTGCCGGGTCGCGGTGGCCGAGCATCCCGAGCCCCGTGGCGAGCTCGGTGACGACGGTGCGGTCGTCGGCCACCTCAGCGCGACGGCTGCCGGCCCCGCTCCGCCCACGCCGCCAGCCGCTCCGGCGTGTCGGCGGCGAGCAGGGCGGCCACGCCGTGCAACGGCCCCTCGTGGCCGGCGAGCACCTGGCGCAGCGCCCGGTCACCGGCGCTGTTGCGGGCCGGCAGGTCGACCGAGAGCAGCACGAGGGGCCCGAGGCCCTCCTCGCCGCGGCGGCGGGCCTCGTGCAGCACGCTGGCCCGTCCGAGCGCCCGCCAGAGCACGTCGGGCCGGCGCAGGCCGGGCCGGGTGGCGCTGAAGCCACCGGCCAGGTCGAACAGCCACCGGTCGCCGTCGGCGTCCCGAGCGGCGAACGCCACCTCGACGCCCAGCCGCCGGAAGGCCACGCCGGCCTCGATGCCGCGGAACCCGGCGGCCTCGAGCAGGCGGCGCGCGACGGTGGTCGCCTTCTCGCCGCCCGCCGGGGCCGGCGCCGTGGCGACCCGCACGCGCTCCTCGGCGAGGCGCTCCTCGGCCCGGGCGACGTAGCCGGCGTCGGTGTCGAAGCCCACGTAGTGCCGGCCGGTGCGCACGGCCGCCACGGCCGTGGAGCCGACGCCCATGAACGGGTCGAGCACCAGGTCGCCCCGGTAGGTGTACAGCTCGATGAGCCGGCGGGGCAGCTCGACGGGGAACGGCGCGGGGTGCCCGACGCGGGTGGCGCTCTCGGCCGGGATGTCCCACACGTCGAGGGTGGCGTCGACGAACTCGTCCATGGTGATCGTCGCCTCGTGGGGAAGGCCCTCGGCCCGGCGGCGGGCGGGCGTGCGGGCCCGGTCGAAGCGGCCCTTGCCGGCCACGATGACCCGCTCGGTCGTGTCGCGCAGCACCGGGTTGGCGGGGCTGCGGTAGCTCCCCCAGGCGCACGAGCCGCTGGCGCCGAGCTGCTTGCGCCACACGATCTCGCCCCGCAGCAGGAACCCGAGGTCCTCCAGGACGGCGACCACGTCGCCGGCGAGCGACCGGTAGGGCTTGCGGCCGAGGTTGGCGACGTTCACGGCGATGCGCCCACCGGGCTCGAGCTTGCGCCGGCACTCGGCGAACACGGCGTGGAGCATCTCGAGGTAGTCGCGGTAGCTGGCGGGCACGTGGCCTTCGCCGAGCGCCGTCTCGTACTCCTTGCCGGCGAAGTAGGGCGGCGACGTGACCACGAGGGCGACCGAGCCGTCGGCGACGTCACCGGAGGAGTCCATCCGGCGGGCGTCGCCCACCCAGATCCGGTCCCGCACCGCGGGGGCGGCGACGGCGTCGTCGCGGGACAGCGCTGGGGTGGCGAACCGGGCGTAGAACGCCGAGGCGTCGTGCCCTTCGCGCCGGCCCACCCCGAACGCCGAGGTGGCCGTGGGCCGCCGGCGGCGACGAGCGGCCGGCGCGCTCGACAGGGGCTCGACGTTGCTCACCGACCGATGGCCTCCCTGAACGTGGATCGCGCGACTGTTCGATGCTAGCAATCGCCGGGTGCTGTCTCGGGCACCGCCGGGCGATCGACCGGCCATGGGCGTTGGCGTGCCCGGGAAGCGACCCGACCCGTCGCCGGCGACGTGCTTTCCGGGCGCCCGACCACCCGATGAGCGTCGGAGCGCCCGGAAAGTCGGGGTGGATCAGCCGGCGCTCGCCGGACCTGCGGTGGCCTCGGCGCTGCACGCCGACAGGATGGCGGGGAACAGCTCGGCCCACGCCGCGCCCTTGTCGACGTAGGTGGTGGCCCCCAACCGCAGCACGTCACCCAGGGTGTAGGGGTCGGGGAACGCGGAGAACACCACGATCGCCGCGCCGGGCACCTCTCGGCGCAGCAGCGGGATCGCCTCCAGGCCGTCGAGCTCCGGCAGCTCGAGGTCCACCACGACCGCGTCGGGCCGGAGCCGCTTGGCGAGCTCGAGGCCCTGTCGCCCGTCGCCCGCCTGGGCGACCAGGTCGAAGCGCTCGTCGAGCTCGAGCATGACCTCCAGCAGGTTCCGCACGTCCTCGTCGTCTTCGATCAGGACGACGCGCAGCGGTCGAAGGCCACCGTCGCCCGGCTGCCGTTCCATTCGCGAGCACCTCCTCGTGGGCGGCCGCGCCCCAGCGGCTGTCCCGGAGGTATCGGCAGGTCGCGCCTCGTTCTGGAGCGGTTCGATCGGCCCCGCCGCGCCGGTTCGGGGGAACCGGCGCGGCGGTCAGCGCAGGCCGATCAGCGCAGGTCGAACCGGTCGAGGTTCATGACCTTGTCCCAGGCGGCCACGAAGTCGCGCACGAACTTCTCCTTGCAGTCGTCCTGGGCGTACACCTCGGCGATGGCCCGCAGCTGCGAGTTGGCGCCGAACACGAGGTCCGCGGCGGTGGCGGTCCACTTGAGCTCGCCGGTGGCGCGGTCGCGGCCCTCGTAGACGTTCTCCTCGGTCTCCGACACCTTCCACTCGGTGCTCATGTCGAGCAGGTTCACGAAGAAGTCGTTCGTGAGCACACCGGGACGGTCGGTGAACACGCCGTGGGCGGACTGGCCGTGGTTGGCGTTCAGCGCCCGCATACCGCCGACGAGCACCGTCATCTCCGGCGCCGTCAGCGTCAGCATGTTCGCCCGGTCGAGCAGGAGCGTCTCGGGCGACAGCTTCTCACCGGCCCGGACGTAGTTGCGGAAGCCGTCCGCCCGGGGCTCGAGCACGGCGAACGACTCGGCGTCGGTCATCTCCTGGGTGGCGTCCGTGCGGCCCGGCGCGAACGGGACGGTGACGTCGAAGCCCGCGTCCCGGGCCGCCTTCTCGACCGCCGCGCACCCACCGAGCACGATGAGATCCGCGAGCGACACCTTCTTGCCGCCCGTGGCCGAGGCGTTGAAGTCCCGCTGGATCTTCTCGAGGGTGGCCAGCACCGTGGCCAGCTCGGCGGGCTCGTTGGACTCCCAGTCCTTCTGGGGCGCGAGGCGGATGCGGGCGCCGTTGGCGCCGCCCCGCTTGTCGGTGCCCCGGAACGAGGCCGCCGCCGACCACGCCGTGCGGACCAGCTGCTCGGTGGTCAGCCCCGAGTCGAGCAGCGTGGCCTTGAGCTGGGCGATGTCGGCGTCGTCGATCAGCTCGTGGTCGACCTCGGGCACGGGGTCCTGCCACAGCTGCGGCTCGGGGACCCACGGGCCGAGGTAGCGCGAGACCGGCCCCATGTCGCGGTGCAGCAGCTTGTACCACGCCTTGGCGAACGCCTCAGCGAGCTGGTCGGGGTTCTCGTGGAAGCGCTTGGCGATGGGCCCGTAGATCGGATCGAACCGCAGCGCCAGGTCGGTGGTCAGCATCATCGGCGCGTGGCGCTTGTCGGGGTCGTGGGCGTCGGGCACCGTGCCCTGGGCCTCGGGGTTCGTGGGCCGCCACTGCTTGGCGCCCGCGGGGCTCTCGGTGAGCTCCCAGTCGTAGTTGAAGAGGTTGTCGAGGAACGAGTTGTCCCACTGCGTGGGCGTCTGGGTCCACGCCCCCTCGAGCCCGCTGGTGATGGTGTCGGGGCCCATGCCCGTCCCGTAGGTGTTCTTCCACCCCAAGCCCTGGTGCTCGACGGGGCACGCCTCGGGCTCGGGCCCGACGTACTCCTCGCCGACCGCGCCGTGGCACTTGCCAAAGCTGTGCCCGCCGACGATGAGGGCGACGGTCTCCTCGTCGTTCATGGCCATCCGGCCGAAGGTGTCGCGGATGTCGCGGGCGGCGGCCAGCGGGTCGGGGTTGCCGTTGGGACCCTCGGGGTTCACGTAGATGAGGCCCATCTGCACGGCGCCGAACGGCTCGGCCAGCTCTCGGTCGCCGCTGTAGCGCTCGTCGCCGAGCCAGGTGTCCTCGGGACCCCAGAAGATCTCCTCGGGCTCCCAGATGTCCTCGCGCCCGAAGGCGAACCCGAACGTCTTGAAACCCATGTCCTCGAGGGCGACGTTGCCGGCGAAGACCAAGAGGTCGGCCCAGGAGATCTTGTTGCCGTACTTCTGCTTGATCGGCCACAGCAGCCGGCGGGCCTTGTCGAGGTTGGCGTTGTCGGGCCAGCTGTTGAGCGGCGCGAAGCGCTGTGCGCCGTCGCCGCCGCCACCCCGGCCGTCGTGGATGCGGTAGGTGCCGGCCGCGTGCCAGCTCATGCGGATGAACAGCGGGCCGTAGTGGCCGTAGTCAGCCGGCCACCAGTCCTGGGAGGTGTGCATGAGCTCGATGAGGTCGCGCTTGAGCGCCTCGACGTCGAGGCCCTCGAAGGCCTTGCGGTAGTCGAAGTCCTCACCCAGCGGGTTGGCGCGGGGCGAGTGCTGGTGGAGGACGGACAGGTCGAGCTGGTTCGGCCACCAGTCCCGGTTCGTGCGCGGGCGGCGGTCGGTCGCCGGCTCGGGTGCCGGGATGACCGGGTTCTCGCTCTCGCTGGTGCTGCGGGTCGCAGCCTTGTCGTGTTCGCTCACGTCGGTCCTGCTCCTTTTCTCGCGGTTGCTGGCTGGTCGGTCTCGGGTCGCGGCGCCGCCGCGCAGTCGGGACACCGCCCCCAGTAGATGACCTCGGCCTCGTCGATCTCGTAGGCGAAGTCGTCGGCTGCGGTGAGGCAGGGCGTGTCCCCGACCGCGCAGTCGACGTCGACCATGCGGCCGCACGCCCGGCAGACCAGGTGGTGGTGGTTGTCGCCGATCCGGTCCTCGTAGCGGGCGGGCGAGCCGGCGGGCTGGATCCGCCGGAGCACGCCCCGCTCGGTGAGGACGCCGAGGGCGTCGTAGACCGCCTGGCGGGACACGCTGCCGAGCTCGGCCCGCACGAAGACCTCGACGTCCTCCGCGGTGCTGTGGGGGCGGGCCGCGACGGCCCGCAGCACCGCCTGCCGCTGCGCCGTGACCTGCAGTCCCGCCCGGCGGAGCCGATCGGTGTCGTCGGCGGTTCGGCGGGCTTCGGTGGTCACGCCTCCGACCCTACCGCTGATTCTGGACTCGATCCAGAGTCGGGTGGGCGGCAGATCCCCGCCCCGCCCGGCGGCGCTCCCCGAACGGAGGTCTCGAGTTACCCCCCACGGGCAATCTCGATCCCACTATTCACTCCAGCAGCGGGCTGCTGGTGGAGACGATGGGACTCGAACCCACGACCCCCTGCTTGCAAAGCAGGATCCAGAGGTCGAGCCACCGGGCCGAGATTCGTGAACTCCCTGCTCAGCGGCCATTTTCGCTGACCGCCATGACCGCTGGTTGACCGCCCGTGCCCACTGTTGTGGGCACGAACTGGGCACGAGATCCGGCCTCGCCCGACCGTCGCACCTCGTCAGCGCGTGATTGCTGGACCGTCGCCGTGGATGCGTCGACTCAACCAGCGGGGTCGCTTCGGCCATCGGTGCGCCCACTCCCACTCGGAAATGGCCGCCGCTACGGCAAGAGGATCGTCGAAGTGTTCCGGGCCGAGTCCCAGGTTCTCGCCACGGACGTGCTCGCGGAGGAGGCGTACCAGGCGGTCCCGATCGACTTCTTCAGTCGGGGTCAAGCGCGTGACGTCGTCCGCAACGGACACGTCGTAGCGCCGGCCGGTCTCGTCGAACACCGCTTCGTACTCACCGTTTCGAACGTCAACCGGCTCCATGTAGCCGGCGGCAAGTTGCATCGTTGCCTCGACGTGGACGCCGTCGTCAGCGATGAGGAAGAAGGCGCGCGGCATCAGGCAGGCGTCTCCCTTTCGCCGCTGTACGGCTCGTACGCCGTGCGCCGTCGCCAGCGCCACGGAATCGGGAGCCGCATCGCGCCGAGGCTTCGATTGCGCCCATCGGCGAGAGTGAGGCGAACGGGTCGGTCGTTGCCCCAGCCTCCCTCCTCGACGCGGCCGGCGAACACGGCCTCGATGTCCTCACTGAGGAGGACGAGCGGGTCGGGGCCGCGCTTCGACCGCCAGATCTCCCAGTGGCTGTTCGGCAGCGACAGCACGAACTCGTCGCCCATGATCCCAACCGAGACAGTCGCAGCACCGCTTCGCGCCGGTTCGACCTCCACGAACCACATCCCCGCCCTCGGGCTCCAGATCGTGGTCACCTCCGCTGCTGTCTCGCCCCCGAACCTGGCAAGGGCGCCTCGGACCACCTCCTCAACCCTACGGACGAGGGCCGAGCCTTCCGGCGGTGGAGATACGTAGTCCTTGCCCGTTCGCCTTCGGCGCGGGAGGCGGTGGGGACTGATCTCCAGCCGTGCCTCGGAGAACCCGTGGACGACGAGCCGCCCGGGCGTGCAGCCCCCGAAGACCAGCGAGTCGCCTGCATCATCGACCGAACACACGACGATGCCGGCGAGCCCGTCGGGATCATCGATCTCGAACGATGTGACGCCCGCGATGGTCAACTGCCACCAGAAGCGGCCTCTCCGGACGGCGCCATCCGTCCCGACTGCGAAGTCGCGGTCCCCGAGGAGCCAGAGTTGGCCGTCCGTCAGGCCTGCACTTCCGAAGTCCAGCCAGGCATCGTGGAGCTCACGGTTGAGCACCTCCGCATCGACGAGATGCGATGGCCCTGCGGCGAGCCAGTCGTCTGGGGCAGACGGCATCCCTACATCGTCGCGAAGACCGAGCCCCTTCCTCTTGACCTTTCGGTAGCCACCTGAGGACCGCCGGCAACCCACCGGTGCCAGGGCAATGTCACTGAGGCCGGTCAGAATGGTTCGAATGGTGGTCCGCGTCGACGTCTCCCCTCGGGTCATCACCTGGGCGAAAGACCGGTCCCGGGTCGACGACGCGACCCTCTCGCGGAGGTTCCCGAAGCTCGAGGCGTGGTTGGAGGGTGAGGCATCGCCCACGCTCAAGCAGCTCGAGGACTTCGCTCGGGCCACTCACACGCCGGTCGGCTTCCTGTTCCTCGATGAACCCCCCGAAGAGTCGGTACCGATCCCGGACTACCGAACGATGGCGGATGCCGGGGTGGAGCAACCGAGCGCCGACCTGCTTGACACCATCTTCCAGTGCCAGCAGCGCCAGGAGTGGTACCGCTCGTTCGCGCAGGTCAACCAGGAGGACCCCGTCCCGTTCATCGGCTCCGCCACGACGGCGGTACCCGTGTCGGAAGTCGCGACTGCTATGCGGCGCACCCTCGGATTCGAAGTCGACGAGCGCGGAGCGACCTTCACCGAAGCCCTCCGCCGTCTCGCCGAGGCCGCCGAGGAGGCAGGCGTCCTCGTGATGGTGAACGGCGTCGTCGGCAGCAACACCCATCGCAAGCTCGACCCTCGCGAGTTCCGAGGCCTCGCTCTCGTCGATCGCCTCGCTCCGCTGGTCTTCGTCAACGGTGCCGACACCAAGGCCGCACAGATCTTCACGCTGGCGCACGAGCTCGCGCACCTGTGGCTCGGCGAGACGGCGCTGTCCGATGCCGACCTCACGGCGCGCCCCACGATCGACGCAGAACGCTGGTGCAACCAGGTCGCCGCCGAGTTCCTGGTTCCACTGCGCGACCTCACCGCCGACTTCGACCGGCAAGCCGACCTCACCGATGAACTGGACCGCCTGGCGAAGCGGTTCAAGGTGAGCACGCTCGTGGTTCTGCGCCGGATCCACGATGCCGGACACCTCGCGTGGGACGCGTACCGATCGGCCTACCGGGACGAGCTCGACCGCGTGCTCGAGTTGCTCGGCGAGCGAACTGACAGCGGCGGCAACTTCTACAACACGCAGCCGGTCCGGGTGAGCAAGAGATTCGCCCGAGCTCTCATCACCAGCACGCTCGAGGGCCAGACCCTGTACACCGAGGCGTTCGAGATGCTGGGCTTCAAGAAGCAGTCGACGTTCCGTGAGCTCGCCGAGCGGCTGGGCGTTGGCTGATGGCGTATCTGCTCGACTCGGACGTCTTCATCCAAGCGAAGAACCTGCACTACGGCTTCGACTTCTGCCCGGCGTTCTGGGACTGGGTCGATCAGCGGGCCGCAGCAGGCGAGGTGCTCAGCATCGAGAAGGTGAAGGACGAACTGGTCGGTGGAGGCGACGACCTCGCGACATGGGCACAGCAGCGCGGTGATGAGTTCTTCCTCACACCCGATGCCGATGTGCTCGCGAGCCTGCGCGCGGTGAGCACGTGGGCGAACGGCGCTGGCTACGAGCAAGCGGCCGTGAACATCTTCTTGCAGGCGGCCGACTACTACCTCGTTTCGCATGCTCACGCCGGCGGCCACACCGTCGTCACGCACGAAGTGCCGTCACCGTCGCTTAAGAAGATCAAGATCCCTGACGCCTGCATCGGGATGCGCGTCAAGTGCATGACGCCGTTCCAGATGCTCCGGGCCGAGCAGGCGCGGTTTGTGCTGCCTGGCGTCGCCTGAACCTGATTGTTGCTCCGGGGACCGTGGAACACCAGTAGGTGCCGCGTTCGGATGGATCGGCCTCAGCGCCCCACGGCAACGCCATGCGCAGGCGGCATAGGGCGTAGCGCGACCTGCTCGAGCTGGAGCTGGAGGTCCAGCGATCGGAGCCGAGCGTCTGCCTCCGGCGCGACCGCTTGGACCGCGTCGCGCTCGGCCCGCAACCGGGCGAGACGGATAGCGCTCTCGGCGCGATGGGCGAGGTTCGGCCCATGCAGTCGGCCCTCTATCGCGGGCTCGTCGACGTCGAGGACCCACCGTTGGCGGCGGTCGGCTGACCATTCGACGGTGACGTCCTCCCCGGCCTGGTCGAGGTCGTCCGCCACGACGTAGACCCGGCTGGTCTCGCGGGCACGGCTCATGGCGACGTAGGCGAGCTCTCGGCCGCCGCCATCGGCGAAGACGTGGGCTCGGTCGATGGTCGCTCCTTGCATGCGGTGGACGGTGACGGCGTAGGCGTGATCGAGGCGGTCAGCGCCGAGCTCGTCGTCGGTGAGCGTGTCCGTGCGGCCATCGTCGAACTGCACGGTGAGCGCGCCATCTCGCGCGGCCGTGACCGTGCCGCGCTGGCTGCTGACGAACCTTGCGCGATCGCTGGGAGCGAGGGTCACAACTCGATCGCCGGCTGCGTAGTGCTTGCCGCCGGGCGCCTCCAGGTCGGGGCCGGCGGCCAGGCCGGCGGCGACGAAGCGCTCCCGGGCTCGTTCGTTCAGAGCGGCGACATCGGAGCGGCGCCAGGCCATGAGGACGACCTCTCGGCCGGCTTGGACGTCGGCGAACCAGGCTTCGACGGCTGCGTCCAGCGCTTCATCTCGGGCCGGTGCGGTGACGAGGCGGTCGTTGGCTCGATACCAGTCGACTGCCGCTGCGACGCTGCCTGCCCGCAGGTCGTCGAGCGCCTGGCGCTCGGCGGGATCGCGCTGGCGAATGTTCTCGTCGAGGACGTGGACCGCTGGGCCATGGCGGTTCACCAGGGCCTCGAGGCCGCCGCCGGGGCCGACGGCGCCCAGCTGGTGGTGGTCGCCGATGACGACGGCTTTCGCTCCGGCGACGTCGACGGCCGCGAGGAGCTTGAGCATCGCCCGGTCGTCCGCCATCCCGGCCTCGTCGATCAGCAGCACCGTGCGGTCATTGAGGCGCAGTGAGCCGTGCTCGAGGCGCCAGACGAGTGAAGCGATGGTGCGGCTCTCGACACCGGCCGCCTCGCCGAGCGCGCGGGCGGCCTGGCCGCTGATCGCGGTCCCGAGGACCCGGTAGCCGGCGGCCTCGAACGCCGAGCGGGCGACATCGAGGGCAGCGGTCTTCCCGGAGCCGGCCACGCCGACGACGAGGTCGAGCCCGCGGCCGGAAGTCGTGATCTGTTCGGCCGCACGGCGCTGCCCGGCCGTGAGACTGCGGCCCAGGGCGAGTTCCTTGGCGACGATGGCGACATCGACGGTGGCCGCCGGAACCGCCGCGCTCCCCTCGCGCTCGGTGAGTCGCTGAGCGAGGTCCTCGATGGCCTGCTCCGTCGCCATGACCGAGGCTGCTGCCCACGCGCGGCCGCGGGCGCAGGGCTGGCCGACGAGCGGGATGGCCTCGGGGTGCTGGATGATCGCGGTGACGACCCGGTCGAGCTCCTCGGGGACGCAGCCGTACAGGCGCGGGGCGACGTCCCGAATGATGCGATCCCGGGTGAAGGCCTTGCGCTGGGCGAGCGGGCCGTCAGGTCCGAACATCGACTGCACCAGCTCGGCGCGCTCGGTGTCGGTGAGGGTCCGCAGCGACTGGTACTGGCGGCGCTGGACGTGCTGCAGCCGGTGGATGAGCTTGCGTGTGGGCCAGCCGATGCCGTCCAGCTCGTCGAGCCAGCGGACGAGGAGGGCCTCGGGCGACTCGTCCTGCTTCGGGTCGCGGGTGTTGTGAGCGGCGAACCCGCGGGCGCGGTAGGAGCGGAAGCCCTTCTGAGCCAGCTCGTCCTCGATGGCCGCCGAGCGCTTCGAGAACAGCTCCGCCACCTCCCCCGGGATGCCGGCGATGCCCCAGTGATCGAGGCGGCCCGACGGGCCATGGTCGGGCTCGATGGCGTAGCCGAGCTCGACCGCTTTGGCCGCTGCTGCCATCCGACCGGCCATGGTCGCCGCGTGCACCAGGTCGCGCATCCCGGCGGTGTCGAGCGCCTTCCAGCCGCCGGTCCGGTCGAGCATCTCGGAGAGGTTGGCGATCAGCACGTGATCGTGCGGCAGCGGGTCGCCGGCCCGGGAAGTGGCGTGGCGGGTCCGGGCCCAGAGCAGCCCGCTGGTGGCGGTCCGCCGCTGGGCCTTGCCGCGCCGTCCGCCCTGCCGGGAGAACCACTCGTCGAGGAACGCCATCGTGGCGTCGGACTCGGCGTCGAGGATGGCGTGCATGTCATCGGCCCGGCCGATGACGCCGAGCACAGCGACGCTCTTGTGGGCGGCCACCACCAGCTCGACGCCCGGACGGCGCGTCGCCACCAGCCGCCTGCCGAGGTGCGGGTCGTGCGCGCCGCCGCGGCCGTAGATGGCCTCGTAGCCGGCGTCGTCTACGGCACCGACGAGGCCGAGCCTCTCGGCCAGGCGGCCGCCCCACTCGAGAGGCGTCTCGCCGCGGCTGCCGTAGTAACCGAGGGCGGCACCCTCATGGTCGTCGGCGCGACCGAGCACGGTGCTGCGGTGGTACTCGACCGAGTCGATGCCCATCATCCGAAACCAGGCCATGGCGCTCCCGGGACGAGCAACCCGGAGGGGTTGCAATCGTGTTCGTCGCCTTGGCGTTATGGCCCGGGAATCGCCGGCCGTCGAGGCATTCGCGCTGACCGGATGACGGCGGCGCTCCATGGTGTGTCAGCGGCAGTGAGCGTGTCCATGGGCGCCTGGTGGGGTGGGACGTGCGGTGGCGGTCAAACCTTCGCCCGGCGATGAGAGGACCCAGCGAGGAATCGCGCGATCGGGCGCGAGATTCCGGCGCCCCCAGGGGCCTAGTGGTGCAAACAGCTCTCGCGGGCGAGCCCGGGCCCGCCTCCCCGCTCCGATCGAGAGGAGCTCACATGCCCATCACCAACAGCGACGACGGCGAGAGGGACGACCTCCCCGAGCCGCTGCTCGACATCGCCGCCGTGGCCAAGCTGCTCGGCGTCAGCATCCGCCACATCCGACGCCTCGTCCTCGAGAGACGGATCCCCTACATCAAGTGGGGCCACTACATCCGCTTCGACCGCGCCGAGCTCGCCCGGTGGATCGACGGGTACCGGCGCTGGCCCGGCCAGACCGCCTGACCGTCACATCGTCGTCGTAGGATCAACTCGCCCACTGGGCCTCGCCGTTCACTCGGCCTCGATGACTCCACACCGCTGGAGGCACCATGCCGGCACGACGCCGAACGGGATCGGTGCGTCGCCTTCCCTCGGGACGGTGGCAGGCCCGCTACTGGGACGCCGCGGGTAACCGCGTCGCCGCACCCAAGACCTTCGACACCAAGGGCGACGCCCGGCGGTGGCTGTCGGCCGTGGAGACGGACATGAGCCGGGGCGAGTGGCAGGACCCTCGCCTCGGCGACGTCCCCTTCGCCGAGTGGGCGGAGCGGTGGATGGTGACGAAGGCACCGAAGCTCGCGCCAGCGACGCAGGACCTGTACCGGTACCTGCTGCGCCGGCACGTCCTCCCCCGGTTCGGGTCCATTGCGGTTGGCCGCATCACCGCCGCCGAGGTGCAGGCGTGGCTCGCCGACCTGCACCGCACCGACCTGAGCGCCAACACCGTGGCCAAGGCCTACCGCTGCCTCAGCGGGGCGATGGACGGCGCGGTCGACGCCGGCCTCATCGCCCGCTCGCCGTGCACGCTCAAGGGCGCCGGCACCGAGCGCCACGACGAGATGCAGATCGCCACCCCCGAGCAGGTGGCGGCGCTGGCCGCCGCCGTCGGGCCCCGGTGGGAGGCGCTGGTCTTCACCGCCGCCTACAGCGGTCTCCGCTGGGGTGAGCTGGCCGGGCTCCGGCGCTGCGACGTCGACCTCGACAGCAACGTCGTCACCGTCGCCCGCAAGCTCGGCGAGGTGAACGGCACGCTCACGTTCAGCCCGCCCAAGACCGCTGCCGGGAAGCGGACGGTCGGCATCCCGTCGTTCGTCGCCCGGTCGCTCGCCGTGCACATCGACCTGTACGCGCTGCCCGGGCCCGAGGGCCTCGTGTTCCCTAGCGCCGACGGCCAGCCGATGCGGCGCAGCAACTTCCGCCGACGGGTCTGGGAGCCGGCCACCGCCGAGGTCGGCATGAGCGGCTTCCGGTTCCACGACCTGAGGCACACCGCCGCCACGCTCGCCGCCGCGAGTGGCGCCAGCCTGAAGGCGCTCATGGCACGGATCGGCCACGCCTCGGCGGCCGCCGCGCTCCGGTACCAGCACGTCATCGACGGCCAGGACGCCGCGATCGTCGAGTTCCTCGAGCGCTTCGGCGAGGACCCGCCCGTCCCCTCCCGTGCCCACGATGACGCGCCAGAGTCCACCGGAAGTGGGCACGAACTGGGCACGCCGGCCGGTCCGATGGAGCCTCCGGTCGAGCCGCAAGGCCCTGACCAGGACGTTCGTGGTGGAGACGATGGGACTCGAACCCACGACCCCCTGCTTGCAAAGCAGGTGCTCTAGCCAGCTGAGCTACGTCCCCGGGCGGTGGGGCAAGCCTACCGGGCGGCCGGTGGCGGCGGATCGGTCGGTAGGGTGCACGGATGGGTCGGTCACGACGATGGGACGAGCTGCCCGTCTCCGGCAAGGTGCTGGTGATGGCGCTCACGGCGGTGCAGGTGTCGCTGGCGGTGTCGGCGTGGGCCGACCTGGCCGAGCGGCCGGCCGAGCAGATCAACGGCTCGAAGAAGAAGTGGGCGGCGATCATCGCCGTCAACTTCATCGGGCCGATCCTGTACTTCCGGCGCGGCCGCCGCTGACCCTGG
>SIRW01000039.1 GCA_004366205.1 Actinomycetota bacterium
GACCAGCTCGGCGGCCAGCGCCCGGCGCCGGTCGGCCATGTCGGCGAAGCCCGGGAACGCCGGCCGGTGCCGCCGCTCGTTCACGACGGCGCCACCCCCGTGGCCCCGCCCCGATCGCCGTTCTGGGTGGCGCTGGTCTCACCAGCGTGGAACCAGCCGCACCCAGAACGGATTGTGGGGGTGCGCGAGCTCGGGTGCATCGCTGACATGATATCGCACATCTGATATAGCATCGCAGGTATGAGCGCCACGCTGATCCCCACCGTCGTCGAGCAGTCCGCCCGCGGTGACCGGGCCTTCGACATCTTCTCGCTCCTGCTGCGCGAGCGCATCGTGTTCCTCGGCCAGGAGGTCGAGGACCAGATCGCCAACCTGCTGGTCGCCCAGATCCTCTACCTCGAGTCCCAGGACCCCGAGCGCGACATCTTCCTGTACATCAACTCGCCGGGCGGAGCGGCCTATGCCGGCATGGCGATCTACGACGTGATGCAGCACGTGCGCTGCGAGGTGTCCACGATCTGCGTGGGGATGGGCATGTCGGCGGCGGCCATGATCCTGGCCGGGGGTGCGCCCGGGAAGCGGTACGCCCTGCCGAACTCCCGCATGATGATCCACCAGGGGTCGGCCGGCACCCGTGGTGCACCGTCCGACATGGAGATCCAGCTGCGCGAGGTGCTGTCCATCACCAAGCGGATGGCCGAGATCATCGCCCACCACAGCGGCCGGTCCGTCGAGGACGTCGAGCGCGACATCGACCGGGACCGCTTCATGACCGCGGACGAGGCCGTCGCCTACGGCCTGATCGACGAGGTCATCACCCCCACCCGGGGCGTCGCCGCCGCGGCGGGCGTGGTCGCCGCCGACCAGGCCGACATCGGCTCGAAGCCGGCACTGTCGCCGGGGGAGGCCGCCAGCTGAGGGAGGGAGAGGGGGGTTGCGCGGATCCAGCTTGTGTGAGACGGTTCTTCTCATGTCGAGATGGATCGTCTCATGAGGCGGGTCGAGGCGACGAGCCCGGCGGGTCCGGCGAGCCCATCCGGGAGCCGAGGCTCGCCGGGCTCGGACCTGCGGGCCCAGCACCGGGCGGCCACCCGCGCCCGGATCGTGCGAGCGGTCTCGGACCTGGTCGCCGAGGAGCATCCGGCGGCGATCTCGGTGCCGGCGGTCGCCCGCAAAGCCGGCGTCGGCGTGGCGACCGTGTACCGCTACTTCCCGACGAAGGAGGCGCTGCTCGACGCCGCCGCCACCGAGGTGCTCACGCCCGCGGCCCAGCGGCTGCCCCAGAGCTTCGCCGAGCTCGGTCCGGGCCTGCGGGCGACGTGGTCCGAGCTGGCGGATCGGCTGCCGCTCGTGCGGGGCCAGATGGCCTCGCCGGTGGGGCGCGAGTTGCACCGCCGTCGCTGGCAGGCCAAGCACGCTCTGATGTCCGAGCTGCTCGAGGCCGATGGCATCGATCCGGGCAGCGAGATCGGCCGGCGCCTGCTCGGCGTCGCTGACGTCCTCACGTCCTCCACCGCCCTGCTCGAGCTGCACGACAAGGCCGGTGTCGATCCCGCCGATGCCGCCGAGTGGTGCGCCTGGGCCGTCCACACCCTCTACGCCGCAACCCGGAGAGAGACGCGCCGATGACACCCACAGCGAGGACCACCGACACCGACGCCGCCTCCGGACAAGAGGCCGCCCCGCTGCGCTGGGATCCGCCGGGCAAGGGCGACTGGCGGGGCCTGCACGACCACTTTCCCCGGGCGCTCACGCCCGAGTACCAGCGCCTGCTCGCCCAGGGGATGACCGAGGGCGAGGCCGAGCACTTCGCACTCTACGGTCTGCCGGCGCGCACCATCGAGCCCGCGTTCGTCCACGGCCGAGTCTTCATCTCCGCGGCCCCGCTCGTCGGGCCCCGCTCGAACCGCGTGCCGCCGGCCTGGGCGATGTGGCTCGCCGTGCGGCTCGTGCCCGTGTTCCGGCGGCGTGGTCGGGCCGCGGCTCGGGCCGTCGCCGAGCGGCGCTGGCTCGCCGAGGCCGAGCGCTGGTTCGGCGTCGACCGACCTGCGTGGCTGGCCCGCAACGCCGAGCTCGACGCCGTGGATCCGGCCGGCCTCGACGACGACGGCCTCGTCGCGCACCTGCGGGCGGTCCGGGCGAACGCCGCCTCGGGCTACCGCGACCACTTCCGCCTGCACGGTACCGACCTGCTGCCCACCGGCATGTTCCTCGCCCGGGCGATCGACTGGGGCATCGATCCCCATGCCGCCGCCGACCTGCTGGCCGGGTCGTCGCCGGCGTCCCGGGGGGACGGCACGCTGCCGCGCTGGCGGCTCGTCACCGGCTACGACCTCGACGACCGCTGCGCCGCCGAGCTCCCCGACGTTCCGACGCCCGCAGGGGGGCCAGGCGGGGCCCGTGGCGCCGGGAGGTCCGGCGGGGCCCGTGGCGCCGGGAGGTCCGGCGTCGCCCCCGGCGGCGGCGAGGCTGCTGGGAAGTCCGCGCCGGGCCCCGGTGCGTCGGCGGCCGCCCTCGCCGTGTCGGCGTCGCCGGGTCCGACGGTGGACGTCGATCACCGGGCCGAGGACGCCCTGCGGGCGCGGGTGCCCGCGGCCGACCGGGACGAGTGGGACCAGCTACTGACCGACGCCCGGGCGACCTACGGCGTGCGCGACGACAACGGCCTGCTCACCGCCGCCTGGCCGGTCGGCCTGCTGCGGCGGGCCATGCTCGAGGCCGGTCGCCGGCTCGCCGAACGGAGTGCGCTGCAGGACCCGGAGCACGCCGTCGAGCTCACCGTCGACGAGCTCGTCGCCACAGTGGCCTCGCCGGTCGCGGGTTCGGCGGCGGGCTCGACCGCGGCGCCTCGAAGCGCCGCTTCCGACGGGGTAGCGCCCGTCTGCGCCGACGAGGCGGCGGCCCGGCGGGCCCAGCGGGACCGGCTCACGGCTGCCGTGCCTCCGGCGTCGCTGGGCCCGGCGCAGGACCTGCCGGTGGACGCCATGCCGGCGGCCATGCGCACGATCACCCGGGCGCTGCTCACCACCCGTGACCTCGGCACGAGCGAGCTGGGCGAGCGCCCGCCGCTCTCGGGCGTCGGCATCGGCACGGACGTGGTTCAGGGCAGGGCGCTCGTGACGCTCGATCCGGCGGAGGCGTTCGCCCGCTTCGAGCCGGGCGACGTGGTCATCACGCGAGGCACGTGCCCGGCGTGGAACGCCGTGCTCGCCGCGGCCGGCGGTGTCGTCACCGAAGAGGGCGGCCCCCTCTCGCACGCCGCCGTCATCGCCCGCGAGCTCGGGCTCCCCGCCGTGGTCGGCGCCGCCGACGCCGCCACGCGTGTCCCCGACGGCGCCACCGTCGAGCTCGACCCCGCCGCCGGCACCATCCGCATCATCGACCGCGGCTGAGCCGCGTGAGCCGCCGCCCCGATCTGGTTCTGGGTGGGCCAGGTCTCGCGTGGGAGGCACAGGAGCCACCCGGAACGACCGGTCAGGGAGAAGCGCCGGTTCGGCCGACTCCGGCGGCCCGCAGGACCAGGCCGGCGCCCGAAGGGTGCGTGAGGGTGAGGACGGGACCCTCGACCTCGTAGCCCACGGTGCCCGGGGCGAGCACGGCGAGCACGGCCTGCTCGAGGGTCATGGCATCGGGCTCGCAGGCCATGTCGGTGGTGGTGAGCTCGTGGACCTCGATCGTGCGGTCCGCCACGGTCACCCGCCCGTCGAGCTCGTTGCAGCCACCGGACCCGGTGAGCCGACCGTCGGCCAGCTCGACGTGAGCGGCGGTGCCCGCCGGCACCGACGAGGCGATCTCGCCGTCGACGATCGTCGTGACCTCCCACCGGGTCCCCTCAACCGGGGCATCGGGCTCGGCGGCGCGGCGGTCCACCAGCTCGATCTCGGTCCCGCCGCTCGTGAGCGTGAGGGCGTCGCCGGCGAGCGACCAGCGCGGGTCCGACCGCAGGAACCCGTCCAGCCACCGGTCCTGCTCCTCGAGGTCGCTCGGGCAACCGATCAGCGTTTGGGCGATGTCGCCCACCCGGAGTCGCTCGCCGTCGATCTCCACCTCCGCTCCCATGTGGTTGCAGCCGGCGTGGGCACCGAGGTTGCGGCCGTCGTCGTCGAAGGACAGCTCGATCCTCGTGCCCTCGACCAGGGCACGTTCGGCGCCGTCCTCGGTGACGGCGACCGAGAGGAAGGTTCGGCCCCACAGCGCCTCGGGTCCTTCGCGCGCCCGGTCGTCTCCTGGGCCCGCCGGGCCGGCCGGCTCCTCACCGCAGGCTGCGGTGAGGAGCACCAGCGCGGCGAGGAGGATCGGTCCGGCCCGGCGGGTCATGCCTGTTCTGACGGCCTGCGCGGCCGCTCGGTTCCCGCGAACGGAGATCGTCCTTGCGGGGTACGCCGACGCCGTCGTAGGCTACCGAACACAAGTTCGCTCCAGCCTCGGAGCGACCGACAAGGGGGAGCCGCCAATGGCCGACGTCCAGCCCATCCCTGAGGGGTACCCGCGGGTGATCCCGTACCTCGTGACCGACGGCGCCGCTGACGCCATCGACTTCTACTGCCGGGTGCTCGGCGCCACCGAGCGGGGGCGCATGTCCGGGCCCGACGGCAAGATCGGGCACGCCGAGCTGCAGCTCGGCGACTCGGTGATCATGCTTTCGGACGAGTGGCCCGACATGGGCTACCGGGGGCCGAAAGCGCTGGGCGGCACGCCCGTCACCCTCCACCTCTACGTCACCGATGTCGACGAGGTGTTCGAGCGGGCCATCGCCGCGGGCGCCACCGAGCTTCGGGCGGTGCAGAACGAGTTCTACGGCGATCGGACCGGGTCGTTCGAGGACCCGTGGGGCCACCGGTGGCTCGTCGCCACCCACGTCGAGGACGTCGCACCCGACGAGATGGAGCGCCGAGCCGCCGAGGCCATGGGCGCGACCGGGTAGGCGCCCGACGCCGGGAGCGCCTGAGGGCCGCATCGCTCCGGTGGCGGACGGCGAGCCCCGGTGCCGGGGCCGGACGCGAGACGCCCGGGCCCGGCGCCGGACGCGACGCGCTGGGGCCCGGGTGCCGCCGTACACCGGCGGCTCAGCTCCAGAGGGCGGTGACCTGGGCGGTGACGGTGTCGGGGCCGGCGTCGGCGACGGTGTCGCCGTTGAGGTCGGCGAAGTGCTCGATGGGCGGCTCGTCGACGTGCGCGGCGAGGGCGTCGAGGAACCGGCTGGGCTGGCCCCAGCTGTGGGCGTCGTCGAGGCCGTAGCGCCGGTCGTAGAAGCGCTGCGGGTACGTGACGTAGAGGTGGTCGCGGGCCCGGGTGAGCGCCACGTAGAACAGGCGGCGCTCCTCCTCGAGGCCCTCGGGCGACGACAGCGACATGTCCGAGGGGATGTTGCCGTCGGACGCGTGGATGACGTACACGGCCGTCCACTCGCAGCCCTTTGCCGAGTGGATCGTGCTGAGCACCACGTAGTCGTCGTCGAGCAGCGGCGGCCCGGCCAGGTCGGTGGTGCGGCTGGGCGGGTCGATGGTGAGCTCGGCCAACAAGTGCGACCGGGTGGGGCACGCCGCCGCCATGGCCTGGATCTGCTCGAAGTCGGTGAGCCGGGCCTGCGCCTGCGGGTACCGGCGCTCGAACAGCGGGCGGGTGACCGTGCGCAGGTGCTCGACCTCGCTGGCGGGGGAGACGACGCCCCCCTCGGTGTCGGCCCCGGCGTCGAGGCACGCCCGGAGCCCCTCGCGCAGCAGGTCGACGTCGGCGCGGGCCCGGGGCGGGACCGCGGGCGGGTCGTCGACGAACGTGCGCACGGCCCTGGGGTTCGGCAGGTCGAGCGCCGCCATGATCGACCGGATGGTGGCCGGGCCCACGCCCTCGAGCAGGCCGAGGGCCCGGTGCCAGGCGAGCTCGTCGTTGGGGTTGTCGAGCAGGCGCAAGAGCGCGAGCAGGTCCTTGATGTGGGCCGACTCGAGGAACTTCAGGCCGCCGTACTTCACGAACGGGATGCGCCGGCGCGCCAGCTCGATCTCGAGCCGCCCGCTGTGGTGGCCGTTGCGGAACAGCACGGCCTGCTCGCGCAGGGGTACGCCCTGCTCGCGGTGCTCGAGCAGGCGCGCGCACACGAATGCGGCCTGGGCGCCCTCGTCGCTGGCCCGGGCGAGCGTCGGGCGGGGAGCGTCGGGCCGGGGCCTGGTGGTGCGCAGCTCCTTGGCGTACAGGCCGCTGGCGTCGGTCATGAGGGCGTTGGCCACGTCGAGCACGGGCTGCACCGACCGGTAGTTCTCCTCCAGCGTCACCACCTCGACGTCGGGGAAGCGCCGGTGGAACGTGGCCATGCTGTCCGACGCCGCCGCCCGGAACCCGTAGATGGCCTGGGCGTCGTCGCCGACCACGAACAGCCCCCGGCCGCTGGGGGACAGGCCGGCCACGATGTCGGCCTGCAGCACGTTGGTGTCCTGGTACTCGTCGACGAGCACGTGGTCGAACTGGCTGCGCAGCAGGTCCGCCGCGGGGCTGGCGGTGACGAGGGCCCGCCAGTAGAGCAGCAGGTCGTCGTAGTCGAGCAGGCCCCGGCTGCGCTTGCGCTCGGTGTAGGCGGTGAACACCGAGGCGATGTCGCCCTCGTCCTCGGCGCACCAGGGGAACCGCCGGCGCAGCGTCTCGCCGAGCGGCTCCTGGGCGTTGACGACCCGGGAGTAGATGTCGAGCAGCGTCTCCTTCTTGGGGAACCGCCGGCCCCGCTCGGCCAGGCCGAGGTCGGCCCGGACCACGCCGAGCAGCTCGGTGGCGTCGGCGGCGTCGAGGATCGACAGGTCGGGGGAGAGGCCCACGGCTCGGCCGTGCTCGCGCAGCAGGCGGTTGCCGACGGCGTGGAACGTGCCGCCCCACACGCGGGTGGTCGCCCGGTCGGCGCCCAGGTGCTCGGCCCGGCGCAGCATCTCGCGCGCGGCGCGCCGCGAGAACGTGAGCAGCAGGATGCGCTCGGGCTCGGCGCCCTCCCACAGCAGCCGCCCGACGCGGGCCGCGAGCGTGCGGGTCTTGCCGGTGCCGGCCCCGGCGACGACGAGCAACGGTCCGCCGTCGTGGGCGACCGCGGCGCGCTGCGCGGCGTTCAACCCTTCCGCCCAGGGCGCGTCCTCGTGGCCCATGCCCCGAGAATACCGCGCCTGTCATTCCCTGCGAACGGGTGTACCGCCACGGGCCGTGGTGGCCTCCGCACCGGCCTCCAACTCGAGGCCCAGCGCGCCGGGATCCGCAACGCTCAGCCTCGAGAACGCGCAGACGGGCGGCGCGGCCGGGCGGCGGGGCAAAGGGCGGCGTCGGTGCGGTGGACGGCGGGAACGCCGGCGGGTCCCGCGGCGTTGGACCCGCTGTGAGCATGCGTGATCTCGTGCGGGAGGAGCGAGTCGCCCTGTGCGACCTCCTCCTCGAGCTGGGCCCCGACGCGCCGACGCTGTGCGAAGGCTGGACCACCCGCGACCTCGCCGCCCACCTGGCTGTCCGGGAGCGACGGCCCGACGCCGTCATCGGGATCGTCGGGGGCCCCTTCGCCGGGCGGACGGAGCGGGTGACGCAGGAGTACGCGGCGCGCGACTGGCCCGACCTCGTCCGCCTGCTGCGCGACGGCCCTCCGCCCGGACCGTTCGCGCTTCCCGGCGTCGCCGGGTTCGGCAGCCTGCACGAGTGGTTCGTGCACCACGAGGACGTGCGGCGCGCCAACGGCCAGGAGCCGCGCCGCGACGGCCGGCTCGACGACGCCCTGTGGCGGATCCTCGGGGCGTGGGCGCCGGTGCTCCTCGCCCGGGTCCGGGGGATCGGCGTGGAGCTCGTCCGAACGACCGGGGCGACCCGGCGGGTCCGGCGGGGCAGCCCCACCGCCGTGCTCACCGGCACCCCCGGTGAGCTGCTGCTGTACCTGTTCGGCCGGCAGGAGGCGGCCCAGGTGGAGCTCGGCGGCGACCCCGACGCGCTGGCCCGCCTGCAGGCGGCGAGCCTGGGCGTCTGAGGGGCCGTGCCAGCACAGGATCGGCCCGGCTTCGGCGCTCCGGGCCGGCCGCTCGGTACGCTCGCCGTTCCCGGCCCCGCCCGAGCGGCCCGTTCGGAATGACATGGACGTAATTGTCACACCCTCTCGTCATCATGGGCTCCGATCGCCCGCCACGGCGGCGGGCCGGGAAAGGAGCACTGCGATGGAGGAAGTGGCGTTCCGGCGGCTGGTCGAGGTGATGGCCCGCATGGCCGCCGGCGACCGCGCTGCGGTCTTCACCCTGTACGCCGAGTTCGGCGACCGCATCGGCGGAGCGGTCCGGCGCGAGCTGCGCCGGGTCGGCGCGGGCGCCACCGAGGCCGACGACCTCGACGGGCTGGTCATGGACGTGTGCATCGAGCTGTTCGCCTGCGCCGGTGCCTGGGACCCCGACGGCGGTGCGCTGCCGTGGGTCTGGGCGGAGCGGCGCGTCGGACAGGTCGTGCGCCGGCACGTGGGCCAGCACCACGACGGGCTCGACGACGAACGTCACGACGGCGGCACGGGCGGCCGGGGTGGGCCGGGCGGCGAGGAGGTCCAGCGGCTCGAGTCCACCGAGCCCGAGCCGCTCGACGTCCTCGCCGGCCTGGCCGGCCGCGACCCCCGGGTGGCCCTGCTGCAGGAGGGCCTCGAGCGGGTCGGCAGCCGGCGCGACCGGGCGGTCCTGCTCGAGGTCGCCGTGCAGCGCAGCCTCGGCGACACCGCGCCGGCCACCACCGTGGGGCCCTTGTTCGAGATGCGGCCCGACGCCGTCCGCCAGGCCACCAAGCGCATGGGCGACCGCCTGCGCGACCTGGCGGCCCGCGACCACCGCTTCGCGCCGCTCGCCGAGCTGCGGTTGCTGGCGTGAGCCGGGCCGGATGAGCGGGCCCGGCGGCACCGGGGGGAAGTGGCGGCCCGACGTGGCGCGCCTCGCCGCCCGGATCGCCGCCGAGCTCGCCCGGGGCGGTGCCGCCCACCCCCATGTGGGAGCTGCCGCGCTGGCGGCGCGCGGCGTCGCCGGGGTCGGGATCGACGAGTTCGCCGAGGAGCTCGGCGTCGAGGGCGTCGAGCTGGCGGCGATCGAGGCCGGCGAGGTACCCCTCGCCCGGCTGCCCGAGGCGCTGGTCCGCCGGTTCCGCCTGCTCGGCCTCGAGCGGCTCGGCGAGGTCCCGCCCCCGCACGGCTTCGTGGAGCTCTGACCGCGACGGCGCGGCGCCGCCGGAGCCGGGCCGGGCCCTGCGTCCGCCTCCGCGCCGGATCCAGCCGGGCGCCACGTCGGTGGCCGCGGAGCGGCGTCGGCCCCGGCCGTCGCTGTCAGTCGGTTCCGGTGACCAACGGCACGCCGGTGCCGCCGTCCTCGCTGGGTGCCGACACGGTTACGGCCGCCTCGTGCTCGTCGAGACGGGCGAGCCGGTCGGCGAACTCCCGCTCCTTCCTCGACCGGTATGCGTGGTAGCAGGCGCCGGCGACGCCCATGGCGGCGATGGCCGCGATGATCTCGATCGCCTGGGGAGCAACGGCGAGCCAGAACACCGCCGCCGAGCCGGCGCTGCCGATCGACGCCACCTTCAGCAGCGGCATGGGCAGCTTGTAGAGGCTGTTCTGGTAGGCGTTGGGAAAGCGCTTGGGCAGGTTCCACAGGGCGATCGCCGACATGAACCCGCCGAACAGGATCACCAGGGCGAGGAACACCGGCAGCACCACGGGTCCGGGGTTGACGGGGATCAGCAGGATCGGCGGCGCCGAGAGCACGATGATCGCCCAGTGGGGAACGCCGGTGCGGCCGTGGATCTGGGCGAGCCACGGGCTGATCACGTTGTCGCGCGCCGCGCGCATCAGCGTGCGGGAGTACGAGGTGATGATGGCGTTCAGGGTCGTGAACGCCCCGAGGATGGCGGCGAAGGCCACGACCCCCCCGACCCAGCCGGCGATGTACTCGCTGGCCGCTTCGGCGACGCCACCGTCCCCCAGGTCGCCGAGCACCCGGTAGTCGTCGAGCCCGGTGAACACCACGACGAGCCCGAGCGACAGCACGACCGCCAGCGCCATGCCGTAGATGAGCACCCGGGGGATGTTGCGGATGGGGTCGTGCAGCTCCTCGCCGAGCTCGACGATCATCGAGTAGCCCTGGAACGGGATGAACAGGGCGACCACGGCGAGGATGAACGGCTCGGTGCCCTCGGGGAACATCGGCGTGTAGTTCGCGGCCTCGACCTGGAAGGCCCCGGGCACGATGAAGGCGAGGAACCCGAGCACGATGGCCCCGACCATCACCAGCTGGACCGTCGCCACGAACGTCATGCCCCGCAGGTTGAGCGCCATGAACAGGGTGAGCACGCCGGCCATCAGGATCCAGGCGGGGATGTCCACGAGCACCCGCACGAACTCGGCGAACCCGAAGGCGGTGAACAGCAGCACCGCCCAGATGCCGGGGATCACCAGGGCGATCACGATCGTGCCCCACACGGGGCTGATCAGCCGGGAGGCGTACACGTAGACGCCCCCGGCGACGGGCATGGCGCCGCCGAGCTGGAGCAGCATCATGATCGAGAACGCCATGGGGATGGCGGTGATGAGCAAGGCGATGGTGATGCTCGGCCCGGCGTCACCGATCAGCACGCCCGGCAGCAGGAACACGCTGATGCCGATCACCGTGCCGACCATGAGCACGATCCCGCCGATCAGACCGATCTTGCGATCGATCACCTTGTAGTCCGTTGCCGCGTCCGCCACGTCGGGACCCCCCAGAACTCGAGACGAGGCAGGTGTAGCCGCGCCACCGGCCCGGCGCAACAGCGACCCGCGCTCGACCGCGGGAGCCCACCCGTGCGGCGCGCCCCAGCTCGGTACCGGCCGGGTCAGTCGCCCGGTCGTGGGGCGGCGGGTTCGGGTCCCGGTGCGGGGCTCGTCGCCAGGACGTGCTCGAGCCAGGGCCGGTCGCCCATGAGCGCGGTGTCGGCCAGGTAGAGCTTGCCGTAGCGCTCGAAGTAGAGCAGCTGCTTGAACAGCATGAAGTTCGACTGAGCGAAGCCCGAGTCGGCAAAGCCCGAGCCGATGATGCGCTGGCGGCGCTCGCGGAGGCGGCTGCGCTGGCGCCGGCGCTCGGCGCGCGAGCGACCGGCCCGGGCGCCGGTGCGCTCGCCCGGCGGGCCCTGGCCGCTGAACGCTCCCCTGAGGCTCACCCTCACCGAACGGGCGGGTGAGGATCCCCTCGATCTCCTCCCGGGCGGCGTCGGCGAGCCGGCGACCGTCGGAGGTCTCGGCGTCGACGGGCAACGGTGCGTTCGCCCGCAGGAACTCGACGATCTCCGGCCACGCCGACTGGTCGCCGAGGACGGCTTCGACGAACCGTCGGAACAGCCGGTGGGTGCTGGTGTCGAGCCGGCCGACGATGCCCCAGTCGAGCATGCCGACCCGCCCGTCCCGCAGGAGCAGCAGGTTCCCGGCGTGGATGTCGCCGTGGAACATGCCGTCGCGCAGCCCGGTGAGGAACCAGCTGCGCAGGAGGTCCCGCACGAGGGGCCCGGGGTCGTGGCCGAGGCGGGCGATGGCGTCGAGGTCGTCGATGGCGACGCCGTCGAGGAAGTCCATGACCAGCACGTCCCGGCCGCTGAGCCCGGAGGCGGGACGGGGCACCACGATCTGGCTGAGGCCGGCCTCGGCGAACAGCGCCGCGAAGTGCGTCATGGTTCGGGCCTCGTTGCGCAGGTCGAGCTCCTCGGCGATCTGCGTACGGAAGCCGCGCAGGAAGCGGAAGAGGGGACCGGCGACACCGACACCCTGAAGGGCGAGCCGGCGGAACAGCGGCTCCATGACGTCGAGGTCGATGGTGACCTGCTCGGCGATACCTGGCCGCAGGACCTTCACGGCGACGTCCCGGCCGTCGCGCAATCGGGCTCGGTGCACCACGGCGATCGACGCCGCCGCGATGGGGTGCTCCTCGACGTGGGCGAAGACGTCGCCGAGGGCCTGCCCGGTGGTGGTCTCGATGGCGGCGCGCACGGCGCTGAACGGCACGGGTGGTCCGGTGTCGAGGCAGCTGCGGAACTCGTCGGCCACCTCGGGGCCGAAGGCGCCGGGTGAGGAGCCCACGAGCTGCCCGAACTTCACGTACGTGGACCCGAGTGCCTCGAAGGCGCGCCGGAGGCGCCGACCCACCTCGGCTGCGGGCGCCGGCCGGCGGGCGGCTCGGCGGGCGAGCACGGGTCCGAGGTGCCGGGTGAAGGTGGCGACGGTCTGCACCCGCCGCACCGACCGCTGGCTCCGGCTCGTGGCGGGCAGCTCGATCGGCCGGGGTGGCTCGTAGGCGCTCGCGGCGGGCGCCGCCTGGGCGCCGGCCGGGGCCGCCACCGTGGCGCCGGCGGGCGTGGCTTCCGGGGCGTGCGCGTCGTCGTTGCCGTCGTCGAGGTCGCCGCCGGCTGCGACCCCCAGCGGCGCATCCATGGTTCGGAACCCTAACAACTTTCGGGCCGCGCGGCCATCCGGCGGCGGGGCCTCAGGGCAGGACAGCGGCGAGGCCGGGCGGCACCAGCGGGGTGAGCAGGTTGCGGGCGTACTGGTCCGCGAGCTGGCGGTCCATCTCGAGTTGACGTCGCCGCTCTTCCCGCGCGGGCCAGTCGATGCCCCGGGCCGCCTCCTCGGCGGCGCGCAGGGCGAGGTGCAGCGGGGTGACCACGGCGTCCTGGGCCAGCGTCCAGTGCACGGCCGACTCCCGGAGGTGGTCAGGGATCACCAGCGCGACGACCGCACCGACGGCGGCGTCCTCGTCCGTGGGGCCCTCGTCGATGGCGTCGATCGCTGCCCGCTGGTACGCCGCCACCACCTCAGGGGCTCGGGCGATGGCGTCGTCGAGGTAGCGGTCGAGGATCGGCTTCGGGTCGATCGGGGCGCCGCCGTAGGGGTGGATCTGGATGTGGAGGTGCGGCGGCGTGGTGACCGCGTTGCCCGTGGTGCCGACGTACCCGACGACGTCGCCGGTGCGGACGGCTTGGCCGGGTTCGAGGCCGTCGGCGAACCGGTCGAGGTGGGCGAGGTAGTAGTAGGTTCCGTCCGGCTGGTCGACGTACACGGCGAGGCCGCCGAGGCCACCGGTGCTCGTGCGGACCGTGCCGTCGACCGGCGCTCGCACCGGGGTGCCTCGTGGGGCGAAGATGTCGATCCCCTGATGCAGGCGCCACCCCGGTCCGAACCGGGGGAACCACCAGTCGTGGATGTACCGGGCGTGGCCGGCGACGGGGAAGCGCCCGAAGCCCACGATCGCAGCCTCGACTTCGGTCATGCCCATGTCGACCAGCGGGCGGAGCGCGTCGAGCAGCGGGCGGGTGCTCCGGGGCCCGGAGCGCCGGACCGAGTCCGTGCGGGCGCGCAGGTGCGGCGGGAAGTCGGCGTCCCATGCCCGGCCGGGAGCGGTGTCGAGCAGGGAGCCGACCCGTTCGTCGCCGCGGTCTTCCCGCGGCGGGGCTCCTTGGTGCGGCTGGTCCTGAGGAGGCGGCGGCTCACCGGATGGTGGCGGTGGCGGGGGCGGGGTCGTGGTGGTCGTCGGGGCTTGGGTCGTGGTTGTCGTCGGCGATGGGCGAGGCGTCACCGGATCGAGGATCGATGAGCCCCCGTCACCGTCGTCTCCGCCCGGATCGTCCGTCGCCGTCGTGGTGGTCGTCGGGCTGGGGATGATGCCGCCGTCGAGCTGGGCGCCGGCGGGGGTGGACCCGGCGAGCACGGCGGCGAGCAGTGCCACCGTGGCGAGCGAGCCGGTCCCCATCGCCAGCGCTCGGGCCCGGTGCTGCGTCGAAGGAGGTCGACGGGCCTTCACACCGCTCCATTGTTCCCACGATCCGTGCTTTACCCAACACGCGGCGCGCGGACGGGAGCGGGAGGTTCAGCGGCGTCGGACGGCTTGGACTTGGCGGACCTCGAATTGGGGCAGGGTGGTGGTGGTCTGGAGCCCGCCGATCTGGCCGGTGGTGTCGCCGACGGCCCAGGTGGCGGTCCAGTGTTGGGTGACGGCGATGTCGTAGTGGCCGGCGCGGGTGTAGGCGTGGGTGATGGTGCCGTCGGGGTAGGGCCCGCCGGGGTCGTGGCAGTTGCGGCGCCCGAGGGGGGTGTCGAGGGGCGGGTGGGTGTAGGTCATGGTGGCGCCGGTTTCGAGGTAGGCGCTGCGGCCGACGATCATCCAGCCGGGGGCGATGTGCGCGCCGGGCACCGGCAGGTCGATGTCGACGATCAGCTCCTCGATGAGCATCTCGGGTGTGAGCGCGGGGCGGCCCTCGGGGCAGTTGCGGGTGCGCAGGGTGTTGTCGGCCTGCTGGCGGCGCTCGCCGATGAAGTCGAGCACGTCGCCGACCGTGGTGCACTCCCCGTTGCTCAACCGCACCACCCGCGCATCGGGATCGATCTGGGCCACCGGCCGCACCGCCCCCGTCACCCGCTGCCCCCCCGGCCCCTCCCGCACCTCCCGCCTCGACACCTCACAGCGACTGCTGGTGCGGCTGGCATGGCGACACTCAGCTTGCCCTTCTGCTTTGAGGTGGTTGACCTCGCTTCCCGCAGGCAGCGTCAGCATGGCCACGGCCAGCACAACCGCATGTTGATTTCGTGTCAGCACGGATCCTCCAGGGCTTCTCCGTCCGGCCTGTAAGCCTCGAGGATGATCCGCCAACCGGTCGGATTCCGCTCAAGTACACGCTCTGACGCTGTCCGTCCAAGCGCCATGTAGATCTCCTGTCTCTCAACAGGTCCTTCATCGACCCATTCCGTAAAATCGATCTCGGCGAGCAGAAAGATGCAGTCATTACGGGTCGAGATGAGCTGAAGAACCGTGGTGCGACGATTCCCGAAGATGGCTGGTGCGTCCTCGAGCCCTCGTTCCACTTCGTCTTGCCAGACCTCGAGCCAGTAAGGGAGTTCCTCGTCCCCATACACGGAGCCGAGTAGAAGGATCGACTCGTCGGTTAGGCCGCCCTCTTCCTGAATGAGACGGGCAGCATCGCCGTTG
>SIRW01000040.1 GCA_004366205.1 Actinomycetota bacterium
TAGGGGTTCAGGTAGAAGCGGCCCTCGGGCACGTAGACGGGCTCGCGGGTCTCGCGCATCGTCGAGAGCAGGTCGTCGGCGTTGCCGACCCGGATCCGGGTGCCGAAGCCCTCGGTGAGCTGCGGCCACAGGAAGGCGAGAACGGCGCCGCCGAAGCCGGAGATGCTGATGAACATCATGGCGACGATGCTGCGGTTGAAGAACTGCCGGCGGGTGACGCCGATGGTCTCGGGGTCGGGCGGCACGTACGGGGCGGGGGGGGCTGCGGCGCCGGCGGGCACGAGCTCGCGCGAGCGCTGCCGCTCGGCCACCGCCGCCCGCTCGTAGACCTTGCCGGTCGGAGCGCCCTCGGGCGACTCGAGGAACGGGCTGGCGCTGCGGTCGGCCTTGATCGTCTCGCGCGAGAGCACGGCTTCATCGCGCCGGCGTGACGCAGCGAACAGCACGACCGCGGCGAGGACGACGACGACGGGTACTGCGATCGTGAGCGCGGTGGTGGTCTCCATCGGGGGCTCCTACAAGTGGAAGAAGATGCCGTCGATCCAGGGGAACACGAAGTTGAAGCCGGGGCCCCGGAAGAACGACCCGATGATCGTGAGGATCGCCCAGAACATCAGGTGCACCGAGAAGAGCGAGATGGCGAACTTCCGGTCCTCGGGCTTGTTGCTCGGGTTCCGGTCGGTGTAGGGAGCGAGGATGAGGGCGAAGATCCCCATGCCCGGGATGGTGACGCCCGCCACCATCGGGTGGAACATGGTGAGCAGCTCCTGGAGGCCCATGAAGTACCAGGGCGCCTTCGAGGGGTTCGGCGTCTCGTTCGCGTTCGCCAGGCTGAGCAGCGGGGCGTCGACGAAGATCGAGAAGATCAACAGGAACGCCGTGATGGCCAGCGCCGCCACGAACTCGACGACGAGCAGGTGGGGCCAGGTGTGGACCTTGTCGACCGGCTTGGCCTTGACGTCCTGGATCGAGCCCGCCTTGACCACGGTCAGCAGGCGCTGGGTGTGCCCGCCGGGGCCGGCTACCGTCGGTGGCGGGGGCGGGGCGGTGGCGACCGCACCGGCGGCGGGCGTGGCGGCGCCCTCGGACGCCGGCGCCTCGCCGCCTCCGGCCTTGGCCCGCGCCGCCCGGCTGCGCTCGAGCAGGTGGGCGGGGATCTTGCCGGTCTTCTCGGCCTCGGCGTAGGAGGCGGCCTCGTCGGCCCCCTGGGGGGCCGCAGCCTCGCCGCCCTCGTCGCCGCCCGACGAGCCGAGCGCCTCGCGGCGCTCCTTGGCCCGGCGGAGGAGGTGCTCGGGGACCTCGGTCATCGCGTCACTCCCCCATACACGCTACCCAGGCCGGGTCCGCGTGCCTCGTCGCCTACCGGCCTACAGCGGGCCACTGATGCCTCCGTCCTTGCGGACCCGCCAGAAGTGGACGGCCAGGAAGATCGTCAGCACGAACGGCAGGAACAGCACGTGCAGCACGTACCAGCGGATCAGCGTCTCGGCGCCGATCTCGACGCCGCCCAGCAGCACGAAGCGCACCTGGTCGCCGAACACCGGCGTGTAGCCCATCATGTTCGTGCCCACGGCCACGGCCCACAGCGCGAGCTGGTCCCAGGGCAGCAGGTAGCCGGTGAACGACAAGAGCAGGGTGAGCGTGAGCAGGATCACGCCGACCACCCAGTTGAACTCGCGGGGCGCCTTGTAGGCGCCGTGGTAGAAGACCCGCGCCATGTGCAGGAAGACCGACAGCACCATGAGGTGGGCGGCCCACCGGTGCATGTTGCGCACGAGCAGCCCGAAGGTCACCGACGTCTCGAGCGCGGCGATGTCGGTCCAGGCCTGGGCGGCGGTGGGCCGGTAGAAGAACATGAGGAAGATGCCGGTGACGGTCAGCAGGATGAACAGGAAGAAGCTCAGCCCGCCCAGGCAGAGCGTGTAGCTGACCTTGACGGCGTGCCGCTTCACCTTCACGGGGTGGAGGTGGTACAGCACGCTGTTCATCACCACGTAGGACCGGTTCCGGGGGCTGTCGGTGTAGCCCTTCCGGAAGATCGACCCGGGGCGGAAGATCGAGTTCCAGGCCTGGGAGCCCTGGATGGTGTCACCGAGCTGGCTGAGCCGGTCGGCCAGCTGCTGGCTTCGGGTCCTCCCTTCGACGGTCTTGGCCACGTCGCTCCTCGCTCTCGCTTACCTCGTCGCTTGCTTCGTCCTAGAACCGCATGCCGTAGGCGTAGCCGTGGCTGCTGTCGCGCTGGTGGGCGTCACCGTCGCGCGCCGCCACCCCCGTCTTGCCCAGCACGATCACACCCGTCGGGCACCGGTCCACGCACAGCGCGCAGCGCGTGCACACGTCCTCGTCCACCACGAAGATCACGTGGTCATCCGGGTCCAGCCCCGGCGCCACCGTGTTCTGCGCCTCGGCGATCGCCTCCGTGGACAGCATGTGGATGCACTTCCACGGGCAGATGTCCACACAGCCCTCGCACATGATGCACTCGGCCTGGTCAATGTGCAGGAACTGCTTGGGCTTCACCGACCCCGCCAGCACGTCGGGCTCCACCTCGGCCAGCGTGTACTCGCCACCGGGGAACTCCGGCATCGGGGGGTTGGCATCGGTACGGGCCACGTCAGCTCAGTCCTCGGCCTGCTCGACTGCGGTGACGCCGGGGACCCGGTCGCGCAGGATGCGCTCGACGCCGTCCTTCAGCGTGGCGCTCGAGATCGGGCACGTGACGCAGGCCCCCATGAACCGGATGCGCACGACCCCGCCCGGCTCCACGCCCACCAGCGCGATGTCGCCGCCGTCGGCCTGCACGGCGGGGCGGATCGCCTCGATGGTGCGGGCCAGGGCCTCCTCATCGAGCTCGACGCCGGTGTCGACCTGCGGGCCGCGGTTCACTTCGAGCTTGGTCACGACTCGAGGTTACCCGGCCGCGCCCGGGGAAACGCAGCCTGCCCGGGTTGCCCCCGGTCCCGCGGCGCTCAGCGCGGGCCGGCGGCGCCGGACCGCAGCAGGTCGCGGATCTCGGCGAGGATGAGCGCCTCGTCGCTCGGCACCGGGGCCTCGTCCTCGGCGGCGGTCGCCCGGCGGGCCTGGGCGGCGGCGGCGACCTTCACGATGGCGAACACGCCGGCGGCGATGATCAGCAGGTTCACCACGGCCGTGATGAGGATGCCGATGCCGATCACGCCGTCGCCGACGGTGATCGTGATGTTGCCGAAGTTGGGCTCGCCGAACACCGCCGCCACCGCGGCCATGAGCACGTGGTCGGCGAAGGCGTTGACGACGTTGGCGAAGGCGACGCCCATGATGAAGGCGACCGCCAGGTCGAGCACGTTCCCGCGCACGACGAAGTCCCGGAACTCGCGCAGCACGACTCCCCCCTCTCTCGCCGGGCGGGCGCCCGGCCGGCCGCCATCCTGCCCCGAGGCGACGGCCGGCGCCGGGACGCCGCTCAGATGCGCTCGAGGACGGCGATGCCGAGCAGGCCGAGGCCGAGGCGCAGCGTGGCGGAGGTGGCCTCGCACAGGGCGAGGCGGCTGGTGCGGGTCGGCTCCTCGCTACGCAGCACCGGGCAGCGCTCGTAGAACTGGTTGTAGGCCTGGGACAGCTCGTAGAGGTGGGCGCACAGGTGGTTGGGCGCGTCGTCGGCCACGACCCGGTCGAGCACGTCGGCGAGCTGCACCACCTGCCGGGCGAGCTCGACCTCGGCCTCGTCCTCCAGGCGGACCTCGACGCCGGCGGGCGGGCCGTCCGCCCAGCCGGCCTCCCGCAGGATCGAGCGCATGCGGGCGTAGGCGTACTGGAGGTACGGCGCGGTGTTGCCCTTGAGCGACAGCATCCGGTCGTAGCTGAACACGTAGTTGCTCTGCCGGTTCTGGGCGAGGTCGGCGTACTTGACGGCGCCGATCCCGATCACGTGGGCGACCCGGTCGAGGTCGGCCGGCGGGTCCTCGCCGCGCTCGGCGGCCCGCTCGAGGACGAAGGCCCGGGCCCGGTCGACGGCCTCGGTGAGCAGGTCGGCGAGGTGGACCGTGTCGCCCGAGCGGGTGCGCAGCTTCTTGCCGCCCTCGCCCTGGACCTGGCCGAACGGCACGTGCTCGGTGCGCACGTGGTCGGGCACCCAGCCGGCCATGCGGGCTACGGCGAACACCATCTCGAGGTGCTGGGCCTGATCGGCGCCGACGACGTAGAGGATGCGGTCGGCGCCCTGCTCGGCCACCCGGTAGCGCAGGGCGGCGAGGTCGGTGGTGGCGTAGTTGTAGCCGCCGTCGCGCTTCTGGACGATGAGGGGCAGCGGGTCACCCTGCTTGTTGGTGAAGCCGGGGACGAACACCACCGTGGCGCCCTGGTCCTCCACGGCGAGGCCCTTGGCCCGCAGCTCGGCAACGACCTCGGGGAGCATGGGCTCGTAGAACGACTCGCCCCGCTCGACGAGCCGGGTGACCCCGAGCAGGTCGTACACCTGCTGGTTGACCTTGCGGGACGTTGCGAGCAGCGACCGCCACGCGGCCCGGGCGCGGGGCTCGCCGGCCTGCAGGTCCACGACCCGGGCTCGGGCCCGTTCGGCGAAGTCAGGGTCGTGCTGGAAGCGGGTGTTGGCCTCCTTGTAGAAGGCCTCGAGGTCGGCGATGTCGGCCTCGCCCGCCTCGAGGGCGTCGGGCTGGGTCTCCTCGAGGTGGGTGACGAGCATCCCGAACTGGGTTCCGAAGTCGCCGACGTGGTTCACGCCCTCGACGCGGTGGCCGAGGAACTCGAAGACGTTGGCGAGGCAGTCGCCGATGATCGTGGAGCGCAGGTGCCCGACGTGCATCTCCTTGGCGACGTTGGGCGCCGAGTAGTCGATGATCACGGTCTGGGCGGGCTCGACCGGCGGGATGCCGAGGCGCTCGTCGCCGAGGCCGGCGACGAGCCGGCCGGCGAGCCACTCGGGCCGGAGGCGGAGGTTCACGAAGCCGGGCGGCGCGACCTCGGGCTCGTGGCAGACGTCGGCGACGTCGAGGGCGGCGGCGAGCTCGGTGGCGAGCTCGAGCGGCGGGCGCCGCAGCGTCCGGGCGAGGCCCATGGCGACCGGGCTCTGGTAGTCGCCGTGGCGGGGGTCGCGGGTGGGCAGGACGGGATCGCCGGGCAGGCCGGCAGCGGCCTCCGGACCGAACGCCGCGCCGGCGGCGGCGACGACCCGGGCGGCCAGGAGGCCGAGGACGGAGTGCTGCTCCGGCGCCGGGGAGGTGGACGGCGAGTGCACCGTGGCGGACGGCGGCGGCGGCTCCGGGGGCGTGGCGGGCGGCGAGGGCGAGGGCGGCATGGGAGGCCGATGCTCGCCCGGCGGGGCCGGGTTCGGCAAGACGGTCGCCGATGACGGACACTACCGGGATGCGGATCGCCGTCGCCGGCTCCACCGGCCTCATCGGAAGCGCGCTCGTCGATCGCCTCACCCAGGCGGGTCACGAGGTCGTGCGCCTCATCCGCCCGGGCACGAGCACCACCGGCACCGCCCCGGGCCCCGAGGCAATGCGATGGGATCCCGACGCCGGGACGATCGACGCCGCCGGGCTCGAAGGCGTCGACGCCGTCGTGAACCTCGGCGGCCGCTCGATCGGCGCGAAGCGCTGGAGCACCGCCGAGAAGCAGCGGCTGTGGGACAGCCGCATCGGACCGACCCGGCTGCTGGCCACCACCATCGCCGAGCTCGACCGCCCACCGGCGGCGTTCCTGAGCGCCTCGGCCGTCGGGTACTACGGCAGCCGCGGCGACGAGACCCTCACCGAGGAGTCGGGCCGCGGTCGGGGCTTCCTCGCGGACCTCGTCGTGGACTGGGAGGCGGCGACCGCGCCGGCCGCCGAGGCGGGCGTCCGCACCGTGCTGCTGCGCACCGGCCTGGTCGTTTCGGGCAAGGGGGGCCTGCTCGGCACGCTGCTCCCGATCTTCAAGCTGGGCGTGGGCGGTCGGCTGGGCGACGGGTCGATGTGGTGGCCGTGGGTCAGCCTCACCGACGAGGTGCGGGCCATCGAGCACCTCCTCGCCGCCGACGCCAGCGGCCCCGTGAACCTCGTCGGCCCGCAACCCGTGACCAACGCCGAGTTCACCCGTACCCTCGGAAGGGTGCTCCGTCGGCCCGCGGTGCTCCCGGTCCCCCGCTTCGGCCCCAAGCTGCTGTTCGGGGGCGAGGTGACCGAGGAGGTCGTGTTCACGAGCCAGCGCGTGCTCCCCCGCCGGCTCGAGCAGTCGGGGTTCCGCCACCACCACACCGACCTGGAGCCGGCGCTGCGGGAGGAGCTCGGGCGGTGAGCAAGCGGCTGCTCGAGACCCTGGCGGGACTGCGGCCCGAGCGCTCCCTCGACGAGCTGGCCGCGGTGCTGGCGGATGTGGCCCGGGCGGTCACGGGCTCCCCGGTCGCCGTCGTCCGGGTCCACCCGCCCGGCGCGCCCGACGCCGTGGCGACCGGCGTGGCCAGCTCCCCCGACGGTCCGCCCGTGGCGACGGTCCTGGGCGACCCTCCGGGACCCGACGTCGGCGTCATCACCCTGGCGACGGGCGACGGTCAGTCGATCGGCGAGCTGCGCCTCCTCCCCCTGTGGGACGACGACGCCACGGCCGCTGAAGCGGCGGGTCTCGCCGCCCACCTGGCGACGCTCGCCGCCGCCACCGTCGAGGACCACCTCCGCTACCGGGCGGCCCGACGCCAGGAGCGGCACTTCCGCGCCCTGTTCGACCGGTCGCCGCTCGCCATCATCGACCTGGACGCCGACAACCGGGTCCAGCACTGGAACCCCGCCGCCGAGGCCCTGTTCGGCTGGACCGCCGAGGAGGTGCTGGGCCGGCCACTTCCCACCGTGCCGCCCGACCGCACCGAGGAGTTCGACGAGATCCACGCCCGGGTGCTCGCGGGCGAGACCATCACCGTCGAGACCGAGCGGCTCACCAAGGCCGGCGAGCGGCTCGAGGTGGAGCTGACGCTGGTGCCCATGAGCGACGAGCGGGGGCGGATCGTCGGCACCATGGGCGTCGTCACCGACGTGAGCGAGCGCAACCGGGCCGAGCGCCAGCGGGTCGAGGTCGAGGCCCAGCTCGCCCACCAGGCGCTGCACGACCCGCTTACCGGCCTACCCAACCGCACCCTGCTGCTCGACCGCATGCGCCAGGCCCTCGCCCGGTCGGGGCGGCGGCCCGGCCCCGCCGCCGTGCTGTTCGTCGACCTCGACCGCTTCAAGCTCGTGAACGACAGCCTCGGCCACGACGTCGGCGACGAGCTGCTCGTCGCCGTGGCCGAGCGGCTCCAGGCCGAGGTGCGCCCCCACGACACCGTCGCCCGGCTGGCCGGGGACGAGTTCGTCCTGCTGTGCGAGGAGATCAGCCGGCCCGAGGAGGCGAGCGGGCTGGCCGAGCGCATCACCGCGGCGCTGGCCCGGCCGTTCCGGCTGGGCGAGCGCGAGGTCTACATCGCCACCAGCGTCGGGGTGGCCCTCGCCACCGGCGACCCGGAGGAGTCACCCGAGGCGCTGCTGCGCGACGCCGACGTCGCCATGTACCGGGCCAAGGAGCTGGGCCGGGGCCGCTACGAGGTGTTCGACCAGCAGCTGCGGGAGCGCACGATCGAGCGCCAGCGCCTCGAGAACGACCTGCGGCGCGCCGTCGACCGCGGCGAGCTGCGGCTGCACTACCAGCCGATCATCGACCTGCGGTCCCGGCGGCTCGCCGGGGTGGAGGCGCTGCTGCGCTGGGAGCACACCACCCGCGGGCTCGTCACACCCGGCCGGTTCCTCGACCTGGCCGAGGACACGGGCCTGATCGTGCCGCTCGGGTCGTGGGTGCTCGACGCCGCGTGCAACCAGGCGGCGTTCTGGTCGCGCCTGCGGGCCGGCGACGGCGAGGCGCCGCTCCTGGTCGGGGTGAACACCTCGGTCCGTCAGCTGACGACGCCGGGCTTCGCCGACCAGGTCGCGGCGGTGCTGGAGCGGGCGGGACTGCCCGCGGCGCAGCTCTGCCTGGAGCTGAACGGGCCCCTGGAGGTGGGCGACGACGAGCGGGTCGAACGGGCGCTCGAGCAGCTGGCGGGGGCGGGCGTGCAGCTAGCGCTCGACCGATTCGGCACCGGCGGTGCGGCCCTGGCCGAGATGCGGCGACTGCCCCGGCTGCGCAGCGTCAAGGTCGGCCAGGGCGAGGTCGGGAGCCTGGGCCGGTTCCCCGACGACGCCGGCGTGCTGGGCGCGACCGTCGACCTCGCCCACGCGCTCGGGGTGCGGGTCACCGCCGTGGGGGTCGAGACCTCCCAGCAGGCCGGGGTGCTGGCGGACCTGGGCTGCGACGAGGCCCAGGGCCAGCTTTTCTGCCGCCCGCTGCCCGCCGTCGCCATCGACCACCTGCTGCGCCAGCGCCGCACCTGGTAGCCGGCTGCTCACCCTGGCGCCGCCCGCCCCCGCCCGCCGCCCGCCGCCCGCCCAAACTTCGTTCTGTGAGGGTTTTCTACTGCTATGGGCGAGAAAACCCTCACAGAACGAGAGTGATACACCCCCCTGCTTGCATGTCGGGCCATGCACGAGAGCGACCGGCGCACAGCCGAGGTGGCCCGCCAGCAGCGGAACCTGGTGACCCGAGCAGACCTGCTCGCCGCGGGCGGCAGCGACTCCCTCATCCAGACCCGCAGGGAGAACGCCCGGCTCGTCGTCGTTCAAGCCGGTGTGTACACGACAGCACACGCCCCCTTGTCGTGGGAGGGGAAGCTGCTCGCGGCGTGCCTGGCGGCCGGATCCGGAACGGGTGCCTCCCACCGGGCGGCGTTCGTCGTCTGGGCCATCGACGGGCTCCGGTCCGCCCCGCTCGAGGTGATCGTCCCGTACACCCATGGCCCGTGCCCGGAGGGCGTGATCGTGCACCGGACCCGCCGGCCCGTCCCCCTGACGGTCGTCGACGGCATCCCGGTGACGACCATCGAGCGGACCCTGCTCGACGGCGCGTCGTGCCTGTCGCCGAGGGTCGTGGAAAAAGGGCTCGAGAGCGCCATCCGCAAGGGCCTGACCACCGCTCGGAAGGTCGAGTGCTTCATCGAGGAGCAGGGTGGGCGGGGTGTGCGGGGCACGCGGGCGCTGCGAGCGATCCTCGAGGGCCGGCCCTCGGGTGGGCCCGCCGGCAGCGGGGCCGAGGTCGAGTTCTGGCGGGCGATTGCCGGGCTGGTCCCGCCTCCCGAGCGCCAGCACCGGCTCGACCTCGGAAACGGCGAGGTGGCGGTCGTGGACGCCGCGTGGCCGGCGCTGCAGCGGGCGATCGAGATCGACGGCGCCGACGCCCACGGCGCCGAGGCGCTCGACGGTGACCTCGACCGTCAGAACCGCATCCTCGACGCCGGCTGGGACCTGCGGCGATTCAGCGGCAGGCGCGTCCGGCGGGACCCGGCTGGTGTGGCCGCCCAGGTCGCCCGGTTCGTGAACGCCCCCGTCACCGGCCTTCGACGCGTTCTGTGAGGATTTTCTCCTGCTATGCCCCAGAAAATCCTCACAGAACGAGATGGGGGGTGTGGGGTCGGTCAGGTGTGGTGCTGCTGGGCGTCGCGGGCGGCTTCCAGGGCGGCCATGACGCCGGCGTCGGCGGGATCGGCCTCGGGGCCGTAGCGGAGGATGAGCACGCCCTTCTCGCCGCAGCGGGGGCAGGTGAGCCCGACCACGGCGGACATGTCGGCAGGGTCGGACTCGCCCTCGGTGCGCTGCAGCGGACCGAGCGCGAAGTCGGTGGCGGCGCTCGTCTCGTCGCAGGCGCCGCAGTGGACCTGCTCGCCGTCCCGGGCGGCCAGGTCGGCGGTGAAGCCGGCGCTCTCGAGGTCGCGCAGCACCTCGACGAGGCTGAGCGACTGCGTGCCGTCGGAGTTGCGCATGCCCGGGGGTGTACCCGCCCTACTTGGGGGGCATGCGGAGCGCGCCGTCGAGCCGGATGACCTCGCCGTTGAGGTAGTCGACCTCGGCGATGGCGCGGACCAGGGCGGCGAACTCCTCGGGGCGGCCGAGCCGCTTGGGGAACACGACGTCTTTGGCGAGGGCCTGGCGCTGCTCGTCGGGCAGGGTGCCGAGCAGCGGCGTGTCGAACAGGCCGGGGGCGATCGTGCAGACCCGCACGCCGACGGGGGCGAGGTCGCGTGCGGCGGGCAGGGTCATGCCGACCACGCCGCCCTTGGAGGCCGAGTAGCTGATCTGGCCGATCTGGCCGTCGAAGGCGGCGACCGACGCGGTGTTGACGACGACGCCCCGGCTGCCGTCGTCGAGCGGCTCGGTCCTGCTGATCGCCGACGCGGCGTGGCGCAGCAGGTTGAAGGTGCCGACGAGGTTGACCTCGACGACCTTGGTGTAGGGCGCCAGGTCGTGCGGGGAGCCGTCTCGGCCGATGGTCCGCTGGGCCCAGCCGATGCCGGCGCAGCTGACGGCGATCCGCAGGGGGGCGCCGGTGTCGACGGCCACGGCGACGGCGTCGGCGACCGAGGCTTCGTCGGACACGTCGGTCTGGGCGAAGGCGCCGCCGAGCTCGTCGGCGAGGGCCTTGCCCCGCTCGGTGTTGAGGTCGGCGATGGTGACCGTGGCCCCGGCCGCCGCCAGGGTCCTCGCCGTGGCCTCACCGAGGCCCGAGGCACCACCTGAGATGATCGCTGCGACTCCGCTGATGTCCATGGAGCGACACTAGGCGCGCCATGGGGGTGCGGCGGAAGCCAAGCGCGCCATGGGGGCGCGGCGGAAGCCGGGCCGGGTCAGGTGTGGGGGCGGAGGCGGTCGATGAGGTCGGCTCGGAAGCGCTGGACGTGCTCGGGGGCGGCGAGGGTGAGGAGCTCGCCTCGGCTGCAGTGCTCGTCGACCTCGGCGAGGAGCGCGTAGAGGTGGACGAGGGCGGCGACGGAGGTGGAGCCGGGCAGCTCGAGGGTGACGGTGGCGTCGCGCCCCTCGGCGTCAAGGACGTCCTCGGCCTGGCGGCGAGCCGCCGCCCGCACCTCCTGCACCAGGTCGAGCACCTCGCTGACCACCACCCGCAGGCGCGGCGGCACCTGGGCGTCGGACCCGGCGCGGGCGCCAAGCTCGAGCAGCTCGAGCTCGCGCACGAGCTCGTCGATCTGCTCCTCGCTCTCGACGAGCACGCCGGCGGGGACCTCCACGCGCACGGCGTCGCCCCGGTTCACGGGTCCACCTCGAACCACACGGTCTTGCCCTCGGGCCGCCCGTCGACGCCCCACGATCGGGACAGCGTCGACACCAGGTACATCCCCCGCCCCCGGGTCGACGTCGGGCCCACGCGCCGCACGACCGGCTCGAGGTTGGAGCGGTCGGTCACCTCGACGCGCAGCACGTCGCGCCCGAGGCGGACCCGCAGGTGGACCGGCGAGCGGGCGTGGAGCACGGCGTTCGTCACGAGCTCGCTGGTCAGCAGCGCGGCCTGGTCGAACCGGCCGTTGCAGCCCCACTCGGCGAGGCAGCGCTCGAGGAACCGGCGCGCGGCGGGTGTGCTCGAGGTGTCCGCCACGAGCTCGATGGTCGCTTCCGGGTCGTCGCCCCCCACCGCAGTGATCCCTCTCCGATGCCGCTGCGAAGCGAGCGTAGCCCGCCGGCCCGCCCGATCACCGGACCCCCCGCAGCACGTCGACGGCGACGTCGGGCCGGTTCGTGAGGATGCTCGTGACGCCGGCCTCGGCGTAGCGGCGCATGACGTCGGGGTCGTCGGTGATGAAGTTGATCTCGACCCCACCGGCCCGGAAGAACGACACGGTGGCGGCGGTGAAGTCGTTGGCGAGCACTCCTTGCACCCCCATGGCCGCCATGCCCAGGTAGCCGACGCCGTCGGCGGCGAGCCGGTCGCGCAGCTCGACGAGCGCGGTGCCCGGCTCCACGACGCCGGGGGTGGCGGGCTCGACCTGCACGACCGTCCCGTCGCCGCTGGCGGCGTCGGGGCCCTCGGCCGCGAGGTAGACGAGGATGAAGGCCAGGTTCACGCCCGGCAGCTCGCGGGCGGCCCGGTGGAGCGAGGCCCACTCGAAGGACCCGACCATGAGCCGGGCCGGGACCCACGCCTGCCAGTCGTCGTAGCGGCGGACGAGCGCGCCGATGGCGGGCTCGAGGTCCTCGCCGGTGTGCTCGGTCTTGGTCTCGATCAGCAGGCCCACGTCGTGGCGCCGGACGAGCTCGAGCACCTCGTGGAGGGTCGGCACCTGCTGCGGCGTCCCGTCCACCTCGCCGGAGGCGAGCTCGCGGATCTCGGCGAGCGTGAACGCCCGCACGTCCCAGGGCGAGCGGTCGGGGAACCGCCGCGGCGCGTCGGTGGTGCGCACGAGGGTGGCGTCGTGGATGACGACCAGCTCACCGTCGGCGGTGAGCTGGGTGTCGATCTCCAGCAGGTCGGCGCCCTGGCGGATCGCCAGCTCGAGAGCGCCGAGGGTGTTCTCCGGCGCCAGACCGGAGTTGCCCCGGTGCGCCACCACCAGCGGCTCGCCCGGCGTGGGCACGAACGGCTCGTACGTCGTCACCCGCGCCACGCTAGGCGCGCCAGCGGCCACCCCCGCTCGGGACTGCCAGGGAGCCGAGGCCGCCGGCGGGGCTCGGTCATCGCCGTCGCCTGCCTCGAGCTACCAGACGGCGACGGGTCGGGGGTGCCGGTACCGGCGGATCCGCCTGTCCTTGGTGACGAGCTCCCACCCATGCTCGATCGCCGTCGCGTAGATCAGCCGGTCCGCGGGGTCCCCCGGAAACGACGCCGGGAGCGCGACGGCAGTTGCGGCGATCGCCGGCGTGTACCCACGCTGCGGACATCGGCGGCGAGGCCGTCAAGCCACGACCTGATCGGCACCGCCAACACGATGCGGTCGTGCGCCGCCAGCCAGGCCAGCTCGAACCACGTGATCGATGCCACGGCCAGCTCGTCGGCCCTCTCAATCGTGCGTGTCGCCGTGGGACTGAGCTTCTCGGGCTCCGCCGACCACCAGTGGACGACATGGGAGTCGAGCAGGACCGTCCTCACCCCAGATCCCACGTGGCTTCGGTTCCGAACAGCCCATCGTCATCGACGGCGCTCCTCGCGACGCCTGCGTAGCGCCCCTTGAGCGCGTGGGGGCCTTGCAACCACCGGGGCAGTCGGCGTTCGGTCGCGTCCGATCGCCCGGCCTGGCGTGACCCAGCTCGCCGAATCGGGCGCGCCGTCGGTCTGCGGTCTGGCTGGCACCACGCCGGTGGCGCGTAGGTGCGATCGGGACGCCGATGAGAAGTGGTGCCGACAGTCGTCTGAGTACGGTCCGGTGAATGGAACGCGCGGCGCGCCTAGGGAGAGCAAGGACATGCGACCACTTCGCTACTCGATCAACGTTACGCTCGACGGCTGCTGCCATCACGAGGCAGGGCTCCCGCCGGACGAGGAGTCGATGCGCTACTGGACCGCTGCGATTGCAGGAGCCGATGCCCTGCTGTTCGGCCGGGTGACCTACGAGATGATGGAGTCGGCGTGGCGGCGGCCGGCCACGGGCACCTGGCCTGACTGGATGGATGAGTGGGAGATCCCCTTCGCCGAGACCATTGACGGGGCGAGGAAGTACGTCGTGTCGAGCACGCTGGGCGGGGTCGATTGGAATGCCGAGCTGGTGCGAGGCGACTTGGGGCAAGCAGTTCAGCGGCTCAAGCAGGAGCCAGGCGGGCGCCTGTTTGTGGGTGGTGTGACGCTCCCCCTGGCGTTGGCAGATCTGGGGCTGATCGACGAGTACGAGTTCCTAGTGCAGCCGGTCCTTGCCGGGCACGGGCCGACGTTGCTCGCCGGTCTTCGCGAGCGCATCCAGCTCGAGCTGGTGGATCGCCACGAGTTCCGGACAGGGGCGGTTGCTCTTCGATTCCGGCCCACGCGAGCTGCGGCTTGACGTGAGTTGTCCTGGCGGTGTCCGCGAGTCGACTCGGAGGTCCTGACGATGACCCAACGGTTGCGGGTCCACAACTTCTTCGTGTCGCGGGATGGCTTTGGCGCCGGCGAAGGCCAGAGCCTGGAGCGGCCCTTCGGCCACGCCGACCCGGTCGCGCTCGGCGCCTGAGCCTTCGCCACCGATAGCTGGCCCAATCGCACCGAGCCCGGCGGGTCCCAGGGCCTCGACGACTACATGGTCCGCGACTTCCACCGGAACATCGGCGCCGAGATCATGGGCCGCAACAAGTTCGGTCCCCAGAGCGGCGCGTGGGCGGACCACGAATGGAAGGGCTGGTGGGGCGACGTCCCGCCCTTCCACACGCCGGTCTTCGTCCTCACGCCTCACGTGCGGCCCTCGTTCACGCTCGCCGACACGACCTTTCACTTCATCGACGCCTCGCCAGCCGACGCGCTCGCCCAGGCGAAGGCCGCCGCCGACGGCACGGACGTGCGCTGCGGCTGCGGTGTCCACACCGTCCGCGAGTTCCTCGACCCCGACCTAATCGACACGCTGCACGTCGCAGTGGCGCCCCTCGACCTCGGCCGCGGCGAGCGCCTCTGGGAACTCGCCCGACGAGCTCCTCGACAGGTACCACTGCGACCGCGTCCCCAGCCCCAGCGGAGTCACCCACCTCTTCTGGCGCCGCTAGACGACATCCCTGACTCGAGGTCGGCTCGGGCCGGCTCGAGAGCGGATGTCTGCTCACCGGCCGACCGAGACGATCGACGATGTAGCCGCCGACTCGCCTTGGAGTGACCAGCGCCGTGCCGTTGTGCGAGGAGCCGCCCAGATCGACGGTTCCCGTACCGCCTCTGCACCGCTCGGCATGCTCAAGTGGGCGAACAGAACACCCGAGGAGAGCGGGACCCCCGGGTCGCCGATACCGACGTCCTGTCCCTCCCCGACAGGCTGCCGCCGGGCACCACCCGGTGGAACAGGCCGCACCAGGCCGGCTACAGCACAATGTGCGTGAGGTCGTCCGATGGCAAGAGCTCGCCGAGCTCATCCAGGAATGGTCGAATCTCGGCATTCACGAGGTCCTGCAGCTCAAGGTCCTGCACTGTCGACAGACCAGCCCGGTGGATGGCGACCGCCTCCAGCGATGCTCGACCGTCCTCGAGGACGTGAGCGTCGAGATCGATCTGCGTGGCGTCAGGCAGGCGGCCGCGGACCGCCGTGCTGATCCGGCGGATCAGTTCGTCCACCAGCTCGTCTCTGGCGTCGAGGTACGCCGCTCGGACCTCCTCGTGATGCCGTTCAGCGTCGTCCATTCATCAGCTCCAATCACCGCGCCCGAATCGACGTGATCATGGTGCCCCCCAACCTCCCCCGCCGGGGGTCAGCATCCGGAGCACGTCGCCGGCCTGCATCCGGATCGTGCACTTGTCGGGCAGCCGCTCCGCTCGGCTTTCGTCGCCGCCCGGCACCAGCCAGTTCTCGCCGGTCGCCCCCGGCCCGCCGCCGGCCAGCCCCCACGGCCGCGACACGCGCCGCTCGGTGATCAGCGACACCGTCACGTCCTCGAGCATGAGCAGATCGCGCTCGATGCCCTCGCCGCCCGGGCACAGACCCGCGCCGCCGCTCCCCTGCCGCAGCCGGTACCGCAGCACACGCATCGGATAGTGCCGCTCCAGGGCCTCGATCGGGGTGTTCTTGGTATTGGTCAACTCTGTTAGTGTTTGACACCTATGAGCGGCGAGCCGATCCCGACGCTGCTGTACATCCGCCAGAGCGTGACGCGGGACCGCTCCGAGTCGATCCCGACCCAGGTCGAGCGCTGCACGGAGGCGGCTGGCCGGTTCGGGGCGGTGATCGTGGACACGCTGGTGGAGCCGCCGAGCACGTCGGGCTACAAGGATCGGGGGCGGGGCCGGCCGCGCTTCTTGGACCTGCTCGAGCGCATCCGCAGCGGCGAGGCCCGAGCGGTGATGGCCTACAAGTCCGACCGGCTCTCCCGGGGAGGCGGGCCCGGTTGGGCGCCACTGATCGAGGCGCTCAAGGACGCCGGCTGCGACACCGACCGATCGGTGCTCACGCCCAACGGCTGGCTGAGCGAGTTCGAGATCGGCATCCGGGCCTCGATGGACCGCGAGGAGTCCAAGAAGCTGTCGGACCGCATGCGCGACGTGCGCGCCCGGGAGGCGCGCGAGGGCAAGCCCCGCATCAGCGGCCGGCCCTACGGCTACTCCTGCTCCGGGAAGCGGCCCGAGGCCTGCGAGGTGCCGGGGTGCCCGCACGACGGGACGATCAGCCTCATCGCCTCCGAGGTCGAGGTGATCCGCGAGGTCGCCGAGCGGGTGCTGCTGGGCGAGTCGCTGTGGCGCATCGCCAACGAGCTCAACGATCGCGGCGTGCCGACGGCACGGAACACCGAGTGGCGCACCAACGTGCTGACCCGCATCCTGAGCAACCCCCGCTACGCGGGCCTGCGGGCCCACAACGGCGTCGTGGTGGCCGACGGGTCGTGGGAGCCGGTGTTCGACCGGGCGACCTGGGAGCGGCTCACCCTCGCGCTGGAGTCCCGGCCGGCGTCGGGCAACCGGCGCTTCGGTGCCCGCACCTACCCTCTGGTGGGGTTCCTGTTCTGCTCGTCCTGTGGCGGCAAGCTGCGGTCGATGCAGAAGCAGAGCGGCAAGCGCGCCTACTCGTGCCGCAAGGGCGCGGGCCTGGGCGGCTGCGGCTCCCGCGTCATCCTCGCCGAGCCGGTCGAGGACGAGGTCCGCCAGTACGTGATCGGCAAGCTGTGCGACCCGAAGTACCGCAAGCAGCTCGCCCGCCTCGCCGACTCCGCCGCGGATGAGTCCGAGAGCCTGGCCGACCAGCTCGCTGAGGCCGAAGCGCAGCGGGACCGGCTCCTCGACCTCTACCTGGAGCAGAAGGTCACCAAGGCCGCCTACGAGCGCCGCTACGAGGCGCTCACCGAGGCGATCGACGCGCTGCACCGCAAGGTCTTCACCACCCCGGAGCACTCGGTGCTGCGGGACCTGCCCCCCACCGTGGAGCAGCTCGACGCGCTGTGGGAGGAGCGGGGCATCGGGTTCCAGCGCCAGCTAATCGACCTCGTCATCCAGCGCGTCGAGGTGCTGCCCGGCCAGCGGGGACGGCGCGCCTTCGACCCCGGCCGGCTCGTCTGGCACCCGCGGTAGCGACCCGCAGGATCCGCACGAACTGGGCGAGTGCCTCGGCGCTCAGCTCGCTCCCGCCGGAGGCGGCGTCGATGGCGCGGGCCTTGGCGACCCACGGGTGGAGGTCGACGTCGTCGAGCTGCTCGCCGTCAGGTCGGGCGGGCGCCGGTTCGCTCACCGCGCCAGCCCGAGCTGCTCGATGGCGGTGTGCGTGGCACCCGACCGGCCGAGCGCCCGGCGGAGCGGGTCGAGGCCGTCGCCGTCCTCGCCACGCACGACGTAGAGCTGGTTGCGCTGACGGCCGCGGGTGATGCCCGTGTAGCCGGCCTCGGCGAACAGCGTGTCGTCGCCGAGGAGGAGGGCGACGTCGCAGGTGAGCCCCTGCGCCTTGTGGACCGTGAGCGCGTAGGCGTGGGTGAGGTGGCCTTCGGCGACGTAGTGGAGCGGCACCTCCCGGTCCCCGTCGGGCGTTCGCACGACCAGGCTGCGACCGGCCGCCCCGACGACGGTGCCGGTGGTGCCGTTGAGCATCCCGAGGCGCCGGTCGTTGCGCAGGGCCATGACCCGGTCGCCGACGGCGAACTGGTCGTCGCCGATCGTGAGGAGGACCTCGCCGAGCTGGCCGGCGGCGGCGAGGCGGGCTCGGGCGCGGGCGTTCAGGTCGGCCACGTCGCTGCGGTGGATGGCGAGCATCACGGCATCCGCGCCGTCCCGGGTCTCGAGATGCCAGTCGTCTACGAGCCGGTCGCGCAGCGCGTCGGCGTTGTCGTCGGTGCTGAGCCGACCGGCCCTGCTCAGGCTGAGGAGCGCCTTTTCCACCTCGCGGCTGCGCAGCTCCCTGGCGGCGCGGCGCTCGCGTCGGTCGTGCTGTCGGCGGTTCTCGGTGAGCTCGGCGTGCCCGCAGGTCCGGGCGAGGGCGGCGAAGAGTCCACCGGCGTCGATCTCCGGTAGCTGCCTGGGGTCACCGACGAGGACGAGCTTCCCGCCGGCTGCGGTGGTGTGGCGCAGCAGCCGGACGAGCCGCCGGCTGCCCAGCATCCCTGCCTCGTCGACGACCACCACGCTCGTGGCGTCGAGCGCCCTGCGGCCGGCGTCCAGGTCGCTGAGGAGCTTGTCGTCGGTGTCCGAGGCGATGCCGGCGCTCGCCTCGAGGTTCCGTGCCGCCCGTGCCGACAGCGAGCAGCCGACCACGGTGTGGCCGCTCGCCTGCCATGCGCTGCGGGCGGCGTCGAGCGCGAACGTCTTGCCGGCGCCGGCGTGGCCGACAACGAGGCTCACCGACGCATCGCTGGTGAGGTGGCGCACCGCTCGGCGCTGCTCTCCGCTGAGCGATGGCCTCGCGGCGACGGCATCGGCAACCAGGTCCGCCGAGGGTGCCGGCACCGGGCGCTGTCGCTGGGCCAGGTCGAGGGCCTCGGCCTCGATGGCGAGCATCTCCGGAGTCGTCCACCGTCCCGTCGGCAGCGAGATGGCCTGCTCCCCCGCCAGGAACCCGTCGACGCGGTGGAGGACCTCCTCGAGCAGGAGCCCGTTCGGTGACGATTCCGCCACCGCCTCGACGGCGCGGCGGCGCTGGAAGCTCGCGTCCCGCTCGGTGAGCACCGTGGCCAGGTGCGCGTCGGTTCCCGACTTCGCAGGCACCGGGCCGGGACGGCCGAGGACCCGACGTACGTCGAGGCCGATCTCCTCGGCCCGCTCGGCCCAGGCGGCCCGCAGCGCCTCCTCGGTCATCGCCTCGGGCTTGTCCGGCCTCGTGTCGAGGGTGGCGATCTGGGCGCCCCGCTTCGACCGGACGCCGTGCTCGGCCATGGCCTTCTCGATGGCGACCCGACGGCGGCTGAAGGCTCGTCGAGCGTCCTGGTCGATGCCGACGAGCTCGGCGTAGCCCTTCGTCACCGGACCGAAGCGGACCCCCAGGTGCTCAACGAGGCGGCGGCGCAGCACCCCCTGGTAGATGCAGCCCGCCGCCCGGGCGTGCCCGAACAGCACCCTGCCAAACGGCGAGCTCCACTCCCCGTCCGGGCCGCGGGTCATGTTGGCCACCAGCACGTGCGTGTGCAGCTGCGGATCACCCTCCCGGCTCGTCCGGTGCCGGAACGCCGCAGCGATCAACCCGTCCCCGTCGAAGCGCAGCCGACCGCCCCGACCCCGCCGCACCTTGCAGCCCTCACGGTCCAGGTAGCCCATCGCCGCGTCGACCGCCTCGTCGTGCGCCTCACGGACGACCGATGCGACGCGGTCGTCACCCAGTCCCCAAAGCAGCGACACGGACTTCGGCGCCGACAGGGTCAGGTCATAGCCCGGCCTGGTCAGCCACGTCGCCACATGGGCGCCGGTGCGGGGGTCGTTGCCCGCCAGCAGCGACTCCAGATCCTCGGGCCGAACCGCCCCGCGCAGCCCCAGCGCTTCGGCTGCCGGCCCGAGCCACCGACCGGGCGCCTCCCCCGGGGCCAGGTAGTAGTCCTCGACACCGCCGGCGATGACCTCCAGGTAGTACGCCGCCGCACCCTCCCGCCCGAGGGGGTCGACGCTCATCACCGGCCCGCGTCCCATCCAGCCGGGCGTCGCGTGACGCTCTCCATGCATCACTAGGCCCCTGGGAACCGAAAAGTCTCGCGCCGTGGCGGGCGATTTCTTCGTTCAGCGGTCTCCGAAGACGAACGCGACAGCCCGCGCCAGGGCCGCGGCATCCTCGGTCGCGTCGCCGGCCCGCATCACTCGAGCCGCCAGCTCGGGGTCCTCCTCGACCAAGGCTTCCAGGTCGTGCCAGCCGACCGAGACCTCCATCGTGCCGGAACGGACATCGCGACGGATCCACAGGTCGAGGCACGGGCTGTCGCCTTCGCCCAGCGACGGGTGCCGGCCAGGTTCGGCCTCGTAGAGGACGACATCGGTGGTGTCCCGACGCGCACGCTGCCCACCCGAAGCCGAGTTGAAGGTGAACCCCGCAGCTACCAGCACCGGCTCGACCCGCTCCCTCACGGCGCGCACGAACACCTCGTCGACCGGCCGAGGAACTCGCTCGTCGTGCTCCTGCACGACCGCGAGGCCGACCCACAGTGCTGCGCCGATGGGTACCGCCACCCACCAGGGCAGACCGGCGAGCACCAGAGCGAAGGCCGAGATCGCCGCGGCCACCGCGACAGCCACGACGCGGTACAGCGACGGGATGACCCGCTCCCAGAAGAAGAACCAGCCATGGACGGGTCGCAGCAGCAGCAGCGCACGATCGACACCCACGGCGTCATCCTCGCAGCGACACGGGACGACTGGCCCGGCCATTCGCACGCTTCCGGCCCCGTCCGGGACGGACCCGAGCGTGTCCCCGTCGGTCCCGGGAGACCGGAACCGACGGGGGATCACCGTCCGGTGAAACTGTGTGGGCAGGGTTTCGGGGTGAGCGAGGACCCTGGGAGGTCCGCCGGGGTGACCCTCAGCCGTCGAGGTCCACCTTGGAGAGGACGGTTCGGCTGGCGCGATAGATGAAGGGCCCGGGTAGGCCATGGAGCTCGTCGATCGCCCGCCACTGGGCCATTAGCACCTCGAGCTGATCCCACAGCGTGCGAGCGTCCTTGCTGGCGAGAGCAACCACGCCCGCTCCGTGTTCGACCACCGCCTGAACCTCCGCGACCCGCCTCTGGATCTTGGCGTCCCTCGTGATGACGAGCAGGCCTTCCGCGGTCACCTGCGGGATCCAGACCGGGTCGGGGGTCCCAGGCGACGTGACCGAGCACGGCGGACGCTGCCGCTTGTGGATGACCGCGCCGGGGTCGCCCGGGTAGGTGCAGTCCGAACGCAGCCCGCTGATCAGCTTTCCGAGACCGAGAATGTCCGCGTCGAAGTAGAAGCGGACCTCGGCAGGCTTCACGCCGCCGTGGGCGTGCGGCGAGAGAGCTCGTACGAGCGTGCCCAGCGCACGTCATCGAGGCTCAGGTCGAACTGCTCGGCGACCTCCTCCTCGTCCTCGCCCCCGTCAAGGTGCTCCACGATGGCCTCGGTGCTGACACCGCCAATCGATGGGCGACCGAATCGCTGGGTCGGCCGGCAGCGCACCGGCGATGCGTCGTCGTCGTGGGGCCGCCATGCCACTGGCAGATCGTCGTCCCACTCCACGCGCTTGAGGAAGGACGCCGCTGGCTCGGTGAGCACGAGTTGGTCGCTGGCGGGGGCGACGAGCCACAGCTCGCCGGGGAGCTGCGACTTCTGCTGCATCTCGAGCAGAAGTCGGCGGCCCTCACCGACCCAGGGGCGGTAGTGGGCCAGTGGGTACGGAACCCCCTCCTTCTCGCGGAGCGTGGCGATGAAGTCCCGGATCTCCTGCAGGCGCACCTGGAACTCTCGGCGGTACTGGCGCAGGAGCGCGGCTTCGACAAATTCGGCCCACGTCAACGATCGGGAACCCGTCGGCTCGGGGCGCAAGACGGGGGCGTACACCTTCGACCCCTGCTGCCGTCCCTCCAGCCACCAGTGCAGCGTGGACGGCGCGACGCGCAGGATCTCGGCGGCGTCTGCCTCCGAGTAGACCTCTCGGTCGAGCGTCTTCACGTCCACGGTCACATGATGCCTCGGAGCTGTGACAATGGCACGGACGTTGAGCTGCGGGCCGGTGCCGTCCGGTGGCGTCCCATCGACGGTGTAAAAGCGGCCAGGGCGTAGGTTCCTTCTGGAGCTTCCCAACTCACGAAGGAGACCTACACCCGTGCCAGCACGAGTATCGCCCACTGACGCCATCCGCGCCGAGA
>SIRW01000041.1 GCA_004366205.1 Actinomycetota bacterium
GCTCCGAGCCACCGGCCTCGCCGGTGGCCGCCTCGCCGAGCACGGCCGTGTCCGGGCGTGCAGGCGCGGCCCCGCCGTGGCTGAGCTGCACGTTCGACGGCACGGCGAGCGCCGCGGCGACGCCGATGGCCACGGCGAGCTTGTGCGCCACCACGCTGCTGCCGGTCGCGACCTCGTTGACGACAGGGGCCACCTGGGCGGCAACACCCGCGCACGTGATCGGCCCGGCGCTCGCCGCGTGCGTCGCCGTCGCCGCGGCCGCGGGGTCCGGAGCGGGCGCGCCCGCCGACGCGAGCGCCTTGCCCGGCCGGCGGCTCAAGGGGACGACGAACGCAGCGAAGGCGGCGACGCTGCCGAGCGCCCGGCGCAGGGCCGCCCGCGCCCGGTGCACCCGCGCCCGGGCGTTGTCCTCGGTGACACCCGCGGCCTGCGCCACCTCGTCGTAGGTCAGGTCGTGGACGAACCGCAACACGAGCGCCTCCCGGTAGTTCCGGGGCAGCCGCGCCCATGCGTCCGCCAGCTCGCCGTGGGGAAGGTCGACACCGAGGACCTCGTCGGCGGCGGGCTCGACCAGCCGCTCAGATCGACCGAACCGGTCGAGGAGCGCCGACTCGCGGGCGCGGCGACTGCCTTCGTCGGCGCAGACGTTCTCGAGGATCCGGTGCAGCCAACCGGCGACGTTGTACTCCCCGTTGAAGCGCGGCAGGGCCCGAAAGGCGCGCAGCAACGTCTCCTGCACGGCGTCCTCGGCGGCCTGCCCGTCGCGCAGGCGCCGCAGCGCGTGGCCCATCAGCGAGCCGTGGTGGTTGCGGACCAGCGCGGCGAACGCCGCCGGGTCGCCCGCCTTGTGGGCCTCGACGAGAAGCCTGTCGTCGATGGAGATGGCCACCACGCCTCCCGCGCCGGTCTCCGGGTAGTCCCCGCCTCGTGCTACCCCCGCCGGACCCGGAGTGTAACCACCCTCATCGACGTCGTCCCGGTGGCCGCCAGCCGGGCGGTGGGCACCGCCGAGAGCAGGCAGTACCAAGGCCCGCCTCCCCGGTTCTTCTGTCATCGCCCCCCCGGCCAGTTGTCCGCACTGATCGCAGGCCCGTCGCACCGAGCGCGCGCCAGCCCGGCTGAGCGCTACCGTGCCGGGCCATGGAGCCGCACCGATCGATCCCCGTCCGCCTGGCTTCGATCCTGCTCCCGGCTGTCGCGGTGCTCGCCGCCTGTGGTGGGGGCAACGAGACCCCGAGTGCCGCCAGCCCGAGCGCGGACGAACCAAGCGCAGCCGCCGCCGTCTGCTCGGAGCTCCCCGAGATCGTCACCGCGCCGTTGACGCCTGAGGGTGTCACGGCGCTCGACGACGCGACCGAGCAGGCTGCGGGCGCCGTCGGGGACGCCCTGCGCGCACTCGTCGACGGGCTGCGTGCGAGCGACGTCGCCGCCAGCCGCGCCGCCGCCCAAGACGCAGAAGGGGCCTGCGCCGACGAGGGTGTCGCCGTGACCGGCCTCGCCGCGCAGGTGGAGGGCTCGTTCCACCTCGCCGGTGCCAGCACCACACCCACCTACACGTGCACGGGCGCCGACGCCACGAGCCAGACGCTGCTGGACGTGCTGGCCGAGGGCGCAGTGAACTTCGAGCCCACCCTGACGGTGGACCCGGTCGCACCGGTGCCCGCCCAAGGCGACGCGTTCACGGCGCGCTTCTCGGGGTCGCTCGCCGTCGATCCCGACATCGTCGCCAGCGTGATCGAAGCGGGGATCACGACCGCGTCGCTGTCGGAGGTGACCATCCGGGTGCTGCCGGGAGTGGGCGTGGAGGGCGAAGAGCTGGTCGCTGAGGTTCCCCCTGCGACGTTCACGCTCGAGCCGGACCAGCCCGTTGGCCTCGACGTCGGCCCCTTCGAGCAGCAGTTCACGCGCACGGACGCCGCCGGGCAGCCCGTCAGCTTCGAAGCGGGACCGATGACGATTACGATCGGCGCCGCGCTGGCCGGCGCGCCGATCGAGCTGCGGCTGTCGTGCGAGCCCGGCGGGGCCACCAGCGCGACGCTGACCGAGGCCTTGGCGCACGGCTAGGACAAGCCCGGATCAGCGTTCGTCAGCGGGCGGGCTGGTAGACCCCGAACACCTCGCGCAGGGCGTCGCTGACCTCGCCCAGGGTCGCCCGGCGGCGCAGGGCCTCCTTCATGGGGGGCAGCAGGTTCTGCGTGCCCCGCGCCGCGGCCCGCACGTCGTCGAGGGCGGCGGCGACGCCGGCCTGGTCGCGGTCGGCCTTGAGCTGGCGGACCCGCTCGGCCTGCCGGCGCTGGAGCTCGGGGTCGATGGGGAACACCTCGGCATCCGCGTGGTCCTCGTCGACGTAGCGGTTCACGCCGACGATGACCTTCTCGCCGTCGTCGACCGCCTTGGCGTAGGCGTAGGCGGCGGCTTCGATCTCGTCCATCTGGTAGCCGGCCTCGATGGCGGCGACGGCGCCGCCCATGGCGTCGATCTTCTCGATGTACTCCCACGCCCGGGCCTCGAGCTCGTCGGTGAGGGACTCCACGAAGTACGAGCCGGCCAGGGGGTCGGGGGTGTCGATCACCCCGGACTCGTGGGCGATGACCTGCTGGGTGCGCAGGGCGATCTTGGCGGCCCGCTCCGTCGGCAGCCCGAGCGCCTCGTCGAAGCCGTTGGTGTGCAGGCTCTGGGTGCCGCCGAGCACCGCCGCGAGGGCCTGCAGCGCGACCCGCACCACGTTCACCTCGGGCTGCTGGGCGGTGAGCGTGGAGCCGCCGGTCTGGGTGTGGAAGCGCAGCAGCTTGGACTTGTCGCTGCGCGCGCCGAAGCGCTCGGTCATGAGCTTGTGCCACATGCGCCGGGACGCCCGGAACTTGGCGATCTCCTCGAAGAAGTTGTTGTGGCCGTTCCAGAAGAAGCTGAGCCGGGGGGCGAAGTCGTCGACGGCGAGGCCGGCCTCGATGGCAGCCTCGACGTAGGCGATGGCGTTGGCGAGCGTGAAGGCGATCTCCTGCACCGCCGTCGAGCCGGCCTCGCGGATGTGGTACCCGCTGATCGAGATCGTGTTCCAGCGGGGGATGCGCTCGTTGCAGTAGGCGAACAGGTCGGTGATGATCCGCATCGACGGCCGCGGCGGGTAGATGTAGGTGCCCCGGGCGATGTACTCCTTGAGCAGGTCGTTCTGGACGGTGCCGCCGATCTTCGACGGGTCGACGCCCTGCTCCTCGGCGACCAGCTCGTAGAGCAGCAGCAGGATCGCCGCGGTCGAGTTGATCGTCATCGAGGTCGTGACCTCGTCGAGGGGGATCCCGTCGAGGAGCCGGCGCATGTCGTCGATCGAGCTGATGGCCACGCCCACCTTGCCGACCTCGCCCTCGGCGCGGGGGTGGTCGGAGTCGTAACCCATCTGGGTGGGCAGGTCGAACGCGCACGACAGGCCGGTCTGGCCGTTGGCGAGCAGGAACTTGAAGCGCTCGTTGGTCTCCTCGGCCGAGCCGAACCCGGCGTACTGGCGCATCGTCCAGAGCCGGCCCCGGTACATGCTCGGGTAGATGCCGCGGGTGTAGGGCGGCTCGCCCGGCCGGCCGAGCTGCTCGGCCGGGTCCCACCCGGCCAGGTCGGCCTCGGTGTAGAGGGGGCGGATCTCGATGCCCGAGTCGGTGCTGCGGCGCTCGTCGCTGGCCATGGGCCAAGCCTACGGACGGGGGGTGGGCCGGAGCGAGCCGGCTCAGGTTGCTCCGCTGGGCGGGTGCACGACAACTGGGAAAGGTACTCCCGGTAATCCGCAACTCCCGTACCCAGTTGTGCGCCTCCGGGGCGCCTGCGCTCACGCCAGGCGGCGGCGTTCGACCCAGAGGGCGAGGGCGGCGAAGGCGGAGGCGGCGGCGAGCAGCACGACGAGGGCGACGAGCGCGGGCGAGGCGAGGGGCGACCAGGCGAGGAGCGCCCGGGTGGAGTCGGCCAGGCCGGTCTCGGTGCTCCCCCACCAGCGATCCAGGGTCCACACGCCGGCCTGGAGCTGGAGGGCGCCGGCGACGCCGAGCACGGCCAGCGGCGCCCACCGCCGGTGGCGACCGAGCAGCGACACCACCCCGGCGGCGGCGACGGCGGCGACCCCAGCGAGGCCCGGGTACGTGTAGCGACCGTGGATGCCGCGGGGCGCGCCGGTGTCGAGGTACAGGTCGAGCGCGCCATAGGCGACGACGGCGAAGATCCCCAGGAACGGCAGGCACAGCACGGCCAGGTCTGCGCGGGTCGCCCCCGTCCGCACCACGGCGAAGGCGGCCCCGACGAGCGCCAGCAGGACGAGCGAGGCGACCACGCCGGGGGTCGTGGACCCGCCAGGCACGGTGACCGGCTCGAACCAGAACCGGGAGGCGAAGCGCTCGAGGGCGAACGGCGCCCACCACGCCAGGTCGGGCGTGAAGCCCTCGGGCACGCCCCGCTCGACGAACGGCAGTGGCTGCAGCGAGCCGTGGCGCACCAGGTTGGCGACCCACCACCACAGCCCGCCCGCCAGCATCACCCCGAGGGCCGCCCCACCCCGGCGGCCGAGCAGCCCCCACCCCCGACCCATCCGTTCTGGGTGGCGCTCGGTCCCGCCCGCTGGAACCTGGCGCACCCAGAACCGGGAGAGGAGGGGGCGGCGGGCGCCGAGGAGGTAGGCGGCGGCCACGACGGGGGGCAGGGCGAGGGCGAAGCCCTTGGTGAGCAGGGCGAGGGCGCCGAGGACCCCGACGGCGACGGCGGTGCGGGCCGACAGGTCGCCCTTGGCGACGCCTGCGAGCAGCGCGGTCATGGCCGCCACGAGCACGACGAGCAGGTTGTCGTTGTTCACCGACGAACCGATGTGGGTGAGCATCGGGACGGCGAGGGGCAGCGTGGCCGCCACGAGCGCGGCGGCCCGGTCGCCGGTCGCCCGCCACGCCGTCGCCCAGGCCAGCACCGGCAGGGGGAGCACCAGCACGGCGCTGTAGAAGCGCAGCAGCAGGACCTCGACGTCGTAGGCCATGGTGAACGGCAGGGCGTCGGCCGCGGCCAGCACGACCGCCCCGCCCAGGTAGTACAGCGGCGGGTGCTGGGTCATCTGCTGGGGGATGTCCGACGGCCGGTCCGGCCCCAGGTCGGCGAAGGTGAGCCGCTCTCCCCGGGGCGGGGCGAGCCGGCGATCGAAGGGCAAACCCGGGTCCCACGGGCGGTAGGCGACCAGCCCCCACGAGTTGGTGACCTCGACCGACAGGCGCCGCTCCCCCGGATCGGGCCAGCGCCACTCGGCCCGCACCGCCCGGGTCATGTCGACGTGGGCGGGCTCGTCCGGTGACCGGTAGGTCGGGAACAGCACCGCCTGCACGGCGAGCAGCAGCCCGAACACGGCGACGAGCGCCCACACGGCCTGCGGCGGGCGCGCGCGGGCGCCCCCGCCCGGTGGAGGCCGGGGCGTCACGCTCGCACGGTGGCCGGGGACGGTGATCGCCGGGTCAGGCGAGGCCGTCGACGACGATGCCGAGGATCTGGTCCTCGTTGCCGATCGTGGCCCGGAACCCGCCCCGCTGCCCGCCGACCGTGTAGAAGCCGACCAGGTGCATGGGGGCCTCGGACTGCTGCGGGCTCGTGCGGCCGCCGAAGGTGCTCTCGCCCGTGAGGCTGGCGCTGGCGAGGAGCGACCCGCCCTGGTTGCTGCGGATCTGGAGCTGGCCGGAGAACGTGACGCGCGCCTGCGGCTGGCCCGGCCCGTACTGGGTGACGCGCGTGAACTGCAGCGTCAGGCTGAAGTTGCCCTGGGGGTAGGCCGTGCCCCGGTGGGTGACCGGCAGGTCGCCGCTGTAGGTCCAGGTGCACGTGCGGGTGACGGTGGGGCTGGTCGGCACCGAGTCGGCGTCGCGGGGGTCGCAGCCCGCGGGGGTCCGCTGGGCGGGCAGGGTCTGGTCGCTGCCACCGGGGGTCGTGGTGGTGAGCCGCTGGGCGCCCTGCCCCCAGCTCAGGGCCACGGCGCTCGTCTCGTGCCCGGAGGGGCTGACCCCCCGGGCCTGGACGCTGGTGACCCCCGTGGCGGGCACGCAGAAGAAGCGGCTCTGCTCGGCCGGGTAGGCGGCGCCGGTCTCGAACGGGACGGCGCCGGCGTCGACGAGCTCGCCGCCGGAGGTGTTAAGGGCGAGCCACTGGCTGCCCGTCAGGGCGTTGCGGTAGGCGCACACCTTGGGACCCTCGGCCTCGACCGGGTCGCCAGGACCGCCGTGGACGCCCCCGTTGCTGCCGGTCGTGTGGTGCTCGGTGAACGCCATGTTCGTGTAGAAAACCTGCGACCCGACGATGCCGGGAGCCAGGTCGCCACGGACGTCCTCGTCGTAGATGCCACCGGACAGGACCTCGGCGAGGTCGAGCTCGGCACCCGCGCCGACGGCAGCGGTGCCGCCGAAGACGAAGCCGAAGCCGCCGTGGTTGTCCTCGCCGGGCTCGCCGGCGGTGCGCATCGAGCCCTCGTCGGGCCAGAGCCCCTCCAGGTACTCCTGGACGACCGGCGGCACGCCGTCGCGGGCGACGAGCAGCAGCGGGCTCGCCAGATCGGACGCCTCACCGCCGATCGTCGTGGTGCCGTCGTTCTGCTCGACGGGCACCGCCAGGCGCTCGGGCGGGGTGGCGGTGCCGTCGTAGGTGTCGAGGAAGTAGGCGCTGGCGAGGGCGTCGGGCCACCCGACGTGGGCGTCGGTGCGGCCCTCGGAGCGGGCGATGCCGACGGCCAGGTTGCTGTAGTAGCCGGTGTCGCCCGCACCGACGATGGGCGTCGAGTCGAACGCCCGACCCTCGTAGTGGCCGAAGAGCTGGCGGGCGATGAGCACGCTGGTCTCGAAGCGGTCCTCGCCGGCGATGCGGTGGACCGCAGCGCCGCCCGCCGCGGTGGCCGCCGCCTCGGCGACCTCCTCGGGGATGGCGTTGGTGCCGCCGAGCACGACGATGTTGTCGGGCGACAGCGCCATCAGCGCCGCGGTCGTCTCGGGCGCCAGGCCCAGGCTCGAGGTGAGCAGCACAGGCACGTTGTTGCTGGCCGCGAACGGGCCGACCGCCAGGGCGTCGGCGCCGGTGAAGCCCTCGGCCAGGATCACGGTGTTGAGCAGCGTCGAGCGGTCGCCGGTCGCGGGCCCGGCGTGCAGGGTGATGTTGGGCAGCCCGGCGGTGCCGGCGACGACGGCGGCGATGCGCCGGGCGGTGTCGAAGCGGTTCTCGCCGGCGATGCGCACGACGTTGCGGGCGATGGTGTTGACCTCGTTGAACACCGAGGACGGCACGGCGGCCGTGCCGCCCAGGACCACGGCGTCGATCGGGTCGTCGCACGCGTCGGCGATGGCGTCGAGCGCGGCGCGGGTGCCGGCCGGCAGGCTCGTGGCGCCCTGGCGACCCGAGCCGGTCAGCAGCAGCACGGCGCCGCCGGTGTCGATCGAGCGACCCTCGATCGTGGCCACGAGGTCCTTCAGCGGCGCCGAGGCGAGGGCGTCGGCGGGGTTGTCCTGGGCGGCGATGACCACCGCGCCGGGGCACGTGCCGAAGCCGTAGGCCAGGTCGGGGTCGTCGCCGTCGGCCTCGTTGAAGGGGTACCCGCCCGAGCTGGCCTGGTTCACCGCCGAGACGAGCGCGAGGGTGCCGGCGGTCTCGGCCCGGCCCTGGCCGGCGAACCGCAGCGTGTAGGCGGTGGTGCCGAGCTCGTGGCCGTCGGGGAAGGAGGCCGGCGTCTGGGCCGGGCTGGGCTGGGCCAGCACACCCACGGTGACGGCCAGCGCCGCCAGCACGGCGACCGATGCTCGGCGGGTCGTTCTCCTCACGTGATCCTCCTCGGGGCAGCGGAGCGCGCCGCCGCCTGCCCCTGCTCGACGATGCCCGGTCCGGCGCTCCCGTGCGCGAACCGGCCGATGAAGGCCGAATCGTACTGCACGCCCGTGCCGGTCCGGGGCATCGGGCGGCGTCGGTGCCGGGTGGGGCGGGGTGGGCGTGCGACACTTGCCGTCCGTGGCCCCCGCTTCTGTGACCCCGCCGCCGGCTCCGGCGCGGTCGCGGTCGCGGCGGGCCGGGTGGGCGGCGGTCAAGTGGGGCTTCGCCCTGCTGGTGGTGGTGTTCCTCGTGCGGGTGGCCGCCGACAACGTCGACGCCCTGCGCGACACGTCCCTTGAGCTCCGGCCCCTGTGGCTGCTGGCCTCGGCGCCGCTGGTGGCGGGCGGCAGCCTCCTGCTGCCCCTCGCGTGGCGGCACCTCGTCGCCGCCTACGGGCCCCGGCTGCGCAAGCGCGACGCCATGCGCATCTGGTTCGTCTCGCAGGCGAGCCGCTTCATCCCCTCGGGCATGGCGACGGTCGCCTCCCGGGTGGTGCTGGCCCACCGCGAGGGGGTGCCGCGGTCGCTGGCGGGGGCGAGCGTGCTGGTCGAGGGCGGCATCATCCTCCTGCTCGGCGGGCTGGTCGCCGGCGTGTTCCTGCCCTCGAGCCTGGCGCCCGCACCGATCCGGCTGCTGCTGGTCGCCGGGTGCGCCGGCGCCCTGCTCGCCCTGCCGTGGGTGCTGGCGATCGGCGGCCGGCTGGTCTCGCGGTTGCCGGCGCTGGCGCCCGACGACCTCGACCTGCGCCAGCTCTACGAGGCGGTGGCGATCTACGCCACCAACACCGTCGCCAAGTCGCTCGGGTTCCTGTTCCTGGCGGCGTCGATCCTGCCGCTGTCGGCGACCGACGCCCCCCTCGTGATCGGCGCCATCAACGGCGCCGTGGTGATCGGCATGCTGGGCATCACCCCGGGCGGGCTGGGCGTGCGCGAGGGCGTGCTCGCCGCCCTGCTCGCCCACCGCTTCAGCCTGGGCGACGCCGCCGCCTTCGCCGTGGCCATGCGGGCCTGGGACTTCGCGTTCGAGCTGATCTGGCTGTCGGCCGCCGCCGTGGCCGGCCGCCGCCGTGACCGCGAGCGCGAGGACGCTCTCGCCGCCGGCGCCGGCGCCGGCGCCGGTCCGCCGCACCCCGACGCCGCACTTTCCGGACCCCGAACGTCGCCATCCGGCCTCGAGCGTCCGGAAAGCGCCGGGTGACGGGTGAGCGGCGTCAGCCGGACCAGGAGGCGGCCCGGCGGTAGGCGGCGAGGTGCGCGTCGACCACGGTCGCCGGGTCGTGGCGGGCGAGGGCCTCGGCGACCGGGGGCGGCAGCGGCAGGCGGCGCAGGGCCTCGGCGAGCGCGCCGGGGTCGGCGGGCGGGACGAGGATGCCGTCGGCCTCGTGGCGCACGGCCTCGGGCAGTCCCCCCACGGCGCTGGCCACCACGGGCCGGCCGACGGCGAGGGCCTCGAGGGCGACCAGGCCGAGCCCCTCCCGCAGGCTCGGCACCACCAGGGCGTGCGCGTCGCCCAGCCGCTCGATGACCTCGTGGTGCGGGCGGGCCCGCAGCAGGCGCACCCGCCCCTCCACGCCCACGACCCGGGCGGCGAGCCGCTCGAGGTCCGGCCCGTCGCCGATGATGTCGAGCTGCACGTCAACGCCGTCGGCGAGCAGCCGCTCCACGGCGTCGACGAGCACGTCGAAGCCCTTCTCGGGCACCAGCCGGCCCACGGCGAGGATCCGCAGCGGCGGGGGCGGGGGCGGCGGGGCGACCTCCTGGCGGGGGATGCGCAGCGGCATGCGCAGCACGGCGAGGTCGCCGGCCGCGACGCCGAGCTGCGCCGCCGAATCGGCGCGCAGCGCCTCGGACACGGCGCCGACCACGGCGGCCTCGCCGACCACCCAGCGGGCGAGGCGCCGCAACGCCCGGCCCCGGGCCAGCACCAGGTCGGTGCCGTGGAGCGTGACCACCAGCGGGATGTCGAGCCGCCGGCCCACGAGCGCCCCGGCGACGCCGGCGGGCACCCACCAGTGGGCGTGGATCACGTCGGGCCGGAACCGCCGGGCCTCCAGCCAGGCGGCGCGCAGGAAGGCGGCGAGGAACGGCGGCACCAGCGCAGCGCCCGCGGGCCGCCGCATGTTGGCGGCGATCCCCCCCCGGTGGGCCAGCACCTCGAGCGACGGAGGGGCGTACCGGAAGCGCCGGACGTGGGCGCCGCCCAGGTGCTCGCGCCGCGCCGCGCCGGCGTCGTGGGGCGCCACCACGGCGTTCTCCACGCCGGCGCCGGCCAGGTGGGTGGTGAGGTCGAAGATGAACTGGCCCGACGGGTCGCCCTCCCGGCGGGGGAACGACGTCGTGAGGTGCAGCACCCGCAGGCGGCGTCCCCGGCTCATGGGCCCGAACACTACGGGGCGGCCCCACCCCTGACCGCCGGCCATCGGCGGCCCCACCCCTGACCGCCGGCCATCGGCGGCCCCACCCCTGACCGCCGGCCATCGGCGGCTACGCTTCGCCGTGCCGTGACCGCGCCCGTCCCCGCCGCCGAGCTCGACGTCACCGTCGTGCTGCCCGTGTACAACGAAGCTGGCCACCTGCACGACGAGATCGACCGCATCCGGGCCGCGCTCGACGCCTCGCCGTACACCTACGAGCTCGTCATCGTCGACGACGGCTCCGACGACGGCTCCGGCGACCAGCTCCGTCAGCTCGCCGCCACCGACGACCGCCCGTCCGACCAGGGCGGCATCCGCCTGATCCAGTTCACGAAGAACCGGGGGTCGGGCTCGGCCCGCAAGGCGGGCACGCACGCGGCGCGGGGTCGGGTCGTGGTGTGGACCGACGTCGACATGACCTACCCCAACGAGCGCATCCCCGAGCTGGTGAAGGCCATGGAGGGCCACGACCAGATCGTGGGCGCCCGCACCTCCGAGAAGGGCACCGCCAAGGCGCTGCGGGTGCCGGCCAAGTGGTCGATCCGCAAGCTCGCCGAGTACCTCGTCGAGACCGAGATCCCCGACCTCAACTCGGGCCTGCGGGCGTTCCGGCGCGACGTCGCCCTCCAGTACCTGCACCTGCTGCCGCCCGGGTTCTCGTGCGTCACCACGATGACGATGACGTTCCTCGCCAACGGCTACTCGGTCACCTACATGCCGATCGAGTACGCCGAGCGGGCCGGCCGCTCGAAGTTCCACTGGTGGGCCGACACCAAGCGCTACGCCCTCCAGGTGATCCGCATGGTGCTGTCGTACAACCCGCTGCGGGTGTTCCTGCCGCTCGCGGTCGTGCTCGGCGTCGTCGGGCTCGGCAAGCTCGGCTACGACTGGATCACCCGCGACTTCCGGCTGGCGGCCAACACGCTGCTGATCATCTTCGCCGCCTTCCAGCTGTTCGCCATCGGCCTGCTGGCCGACCTCGTGGTGCGCCTGGCCCGGCCCCGCGACGAGATCGACCCGGCGTCGCACTGACCGAGCCGCCGTGGACCGAACCGGGCGCGACCAGCCGGGCGTGACGCGGGTCGCCACCCTGGGCGCCACCTTCTCGGCCAACAAGGGCGCGGCGTCGATGCTCCAGGCGCTCATCGACGCCCTCCCGGGCCGGGTGGGGCCCTGCCGGTTCGCGGTGCTGAGCACGTTCCCCCGCGACGACGAGCGCCTCCCCCACCCGCCCGAGGTGACGATCGTGCCGTGCCGGCCACTGGCGCTGCTCGCGCCGCTGCTGCCCGTGGCGGTGCTGTGCGCCGGGCTGCGTCGCCTCGGCCTGCCGTGGCGGTGGCTCGCCCGGCGGTTCCCGGCGCTGCGGGCGCTGGCCGATGCCGACGTGGTGGTCGACGTGGCCGGCATCAGCTTCGTCGACGGTCGGGGCTTCCCGATCCTCGTCTACAACGTCCTGATGACCTCGCTGCCGCTGTGGCTCGGGCGGCCCACCGTGAAGGCGGCGCAGGCGCTCGGTCCCTTCCGGCGGCGCACCACCCGGGCCGCGGCCCGGGCCGTCCTCCCCCGCTTGGTGGCGGTCGGGGCCCGCGGTGAGCGCACCGCCGCGCACCTCGCCGAGCTGGGCGCCGGCAACGTCAGCGAGGCGGCCGACCTGGCGTTCCTCATGGCCGTGCCCGCCGAGGCGGTAGCGGCCGCCGAGCGGGTGCTGGCGGGCCGGCCTGGCGACGTGCAGCCCGCGCTCGGCCCCGGTGACCCCTTCGTGGCCGTGGCGCCGAGCGCCGTGGTCGACGGGTACTGCCGCTCGGCGGGCGTCGACTACCCGGCGATGGTGGCCGACCTGGTCGACCGCATCACCGCCGACGGCCACACCGCCGTGCTGTTCCCCCACTCGGCGCGCCCCGGCGAGCGCCGGGACCGCATGAACGACGTGCCCGTGTGCCGGGCCGTGCACGCCCGCCTCGCCCGCCCCGAGCGCTGCCTACTCATCACCGACGAGCTGGGCCCGGCGGCGCTGCGGGCCCTGATCGCCCGCAGCGAGGTGCTGATCACCTCGCGCTTCCACGCCATGATCTCGGCGCTGGCGACGGAGACCCCGGTGCTCGTCGTCGGCTGGAGCCACAAGTACGCCGAGGTCATGGGCGCCCTGGGCCTCGAGGAGTGGGTGGTCGACTGGGCCGGCGTCGACGCCGCCGCGCTCCACGAGCGCTTCCGGGCCCTGCACGCCGCCGCCGGCGACGTGCGGGCCGCCATCGCCGCCGGGCTGCCCGCCATGCGGGCCGCGTCCGAGCGCAACCTCGACCTCGTCGCCGCCGGCCTCGAGGCCGGCGCCGAGCGCGAGCGCGGAGCGGACCGGTGACCGAGCGCGCAGCGGAGATCTTCCCCACCGGCACCGGATGGGTCGGCCACGACCTGTCGGGGGTGATCGGGTCGAGCATGTGCATCGGCTGCGGCGCCTGCGCGGCGGCCGACCCCACCGTCGAGCTGCGCCTGCACCCCGACAAGCTCATCTACGAGCCGTCGCACCCGAGCGACGAGCGCGCCGCGGCCGTCTGCCCGGCCGTGCAGGTGGACTTCCCCGGCCTCCAGGAGCGCCTGTTCCCGGGCGCCGAGCAGACCCCCTACGGCGTGGTGCACTCGGTGATGCTCGCCCAGAGCACCGACGAGGAGCGCAACCGCAAGGCGTCGTCCGGCGGGCTCATCAAGGAGCTGCTGGTCCACCACCTGTCCCGGCCCGACATCGACGGCGTGATCGCCCTGGCCGAGGTCGGGGGCCTCGACTTCCAGCCCCGGCTGCTCACCCGCCCCGAGGAGGTCGACACCCTGCCCGGGTCGATCTACCACAACCTCGCCCAGCCCCGGGCCATCGAGCTGCTGCGCGCCAACGAGGGCCGGTTCGTGCTCGTCGCCATCCCCTGCCAGCTCGAGGGCATCTGGCAGTACGTGTTCACCCACGAGCCCCACCTGCGGGACCGCATCGCCACCACCATCGGCCTGCTGTGCGGGTGGCAGTACAGCCACCACGCCATCCGGGCGATCTGCCAGTTCAAGGGGCTCGACCCCGACGCCATCGAGCAGGTCTCGTACCGGGGCGACGGGCCCGTCGGCAAGCTGCGCATCCGGGCCGCCGGCCGGGAGGTGGCCGTCAGCCGGCGGGTCGACTTCGGCTACCAGGTGGCCTTCGACCGGTCGTTCAACACGCCCCGGTGCCACCTGTGCGTGAACCACCACAACATGCTCGCCGACCTCGTGGTGGGCGACGCCTGGCTGCCGTCGACGGTGATGACCCGAACCGGCATCAGCCTGCTGATCAACCGCACCGCCGAGGCCGACGCCACGATCCGCCGGCTCGCGGGCGACGGCCGGCTGGTGTTCAGCGACGTCACCGTCGAGGAGATCAAGGAGTCCCAGACCCGCCGGGTGGTCTTCGGCGACTTCGCGTACGCCTACGGCGAGTACCTCGACGAGCTCGGCGTGCACCGCCCGCGGATGGTCGCGGCCAACCGCCAGGCGGCGAGGCTGGCGCCCCGCCGGGACGTCGAGGCGTTCCACCGCGAGCTCACCCGCAAGCTCGAGCTCCAGCGGGCGGGCCGCTACCGGTACCTCAAGTGGCGCAAGGCGACCAAGGAGCTGCGCCGCTTCCTGGGCCGCTACGTCAGCTGGTTCCTCGTGCGGGTCGTGAAGATCAAGAGCCTCCTGGGGCAGCGCAAGGAGGTCCCGCGCGAGAAGCTCGAGATCTTCCGCTGACGGCCACGGCGAGGGCGGCGCCGGCCGCGTCCACGGCGATGAACACGACCCGGGACACGAGCGCCACGGTGGCGGCCACGCCGGGGGTGAGGCCGACGGCGGCGGCGACGAACGCCGCCTCGCGCACCCCGATGCCCCCCGGCACGGGCACGACCACGAACCCGACCACCCACGACAGCACCCCGGCGAGCACCACGTTGAGGAGCGGGGCGTCGGGGTCGAAGGCGACGGCCACCAGCCAGGTGGCGGCGCCGATGCCCAGCCACGACGGGACGTGCCGGGCGACCAGGCGCACCGAGTCGCCCCAGGCGGGGACGTCGATGCCCGTCCGGCGGCGGGTCACCCGCTCGGCCCCGGCGACCAGGCGGCCGAGCACGCCCGGGTGCAGCCCGGCGAGACCGAGGGGCAGCAGCCCGAGCACGAGCAGGGCGGCGCCGGCGCCGCCCTCGCGCTGGGCGGCGAGGTCGAAGGGCAGCAGGGCCGCCACCACGAGCACGGCGGCCAGGTACGTGGCGCCGAGCGACAGGGCCACGCTGCTGTAGGCCGGACCGCGGGGCACGCCGTCGCGCCGGGCGAGCTCGCTGCGGCCCACGACCGGCCACACCCCGCCGGGCACGTACTTGCCGAGCTGGCCGAGGAAGTACCAGCGCAGCGCCGGGCGCAGCGGCGGGTGCCCCCCGCCCACGAGCTCGAGGGCGCGCCGCCAGGCCAGCCCGATGCCGGTCATGGCGGCCAGCGCCACCGGCACCGACAGCACGACCCAGCCGGCCCGGGCGTTGCCGAGGGCCTCGCCGACGGCATCGGACTCGCGCACCAGGGCCCGAACGACGAACCCGGCGCCGGCCACGGCGACCAGGACGCCGACGCTGGTTCCGAGGTGGGCGAGGCGGCGGGCGCGCAGGGGCGCCACCCTACCGGTCCCGGACCCCCGGGCCCGCGCCCGGAGCCGGTTACACTGCGCTCGCCGTGCCCACCGTCCGCCGCCCCACCGACCGGCGCGACCGGGGCTCGCTCCCCACGGTCACCGCGCCGTGACCCGGACCGGCACGGTCCGCACACCCGCCATCGCCGCGGCCGTGGCGGCGGCCGTGGTCGCGGCCGTGGTCGCGGCGGCGCACCTGCTGCTCGTGGCGCTCCTGCGGGCGACCCCGGGCGTGATCCTCTGGACCGACGGGGCGGGCTACCTGGCCAACGCCCGCTGGCTGGCGCCGGGGGTCCACGCCCCGGACCTGGACGTCACGCCCTTCTACCACGCCGGCTACTCGCTGCTGCTGGCGCCGGTGTACGCCCTGACCACCGACCCCGGCACCGTGTACCGGTCGGCGCTCGTCGTGAACGCCCTGGCGGCCGGCGCCGGCGCGGTGCTGCTGTGGCGGCTGGCCACCGCGGTGTTCGGCCTGCGGGGCTGGCGGGCCGTGCTCGCCGCGGGCCTGGCCTCGACCTACCCGGCGGTGCTGCTGCAGTCGGGCTTCGAGTGGGCCGAGTCGCTGCTCTTCACCGTCGTGGCCCTCTGGGCGCTGGCCCTGTGGGCAGCGCTGCGCCGGGCCACGTCCCGCTCGAGCGTGGCCCTGGGAGCGGCCGGTGCCGGCACGTACCTCGTGCACCCACGCGCCGTGGGGCTCGTGCTCGTGACCGCCCTCGTGCTGGCGGCCGCGGTGCTCCGGGGCCGGCTGCGGTGGCGGGTCGGGCTCGCCGGTGCCGCCACGCTGGTCGGGACGCTCGGCGCGACCGAAGCGCTGCACGCCGCCCTGCGCGCCGCGACCCGTGCGCCCGACGCGCCCGGCGCCGGAGCGGGCCTCGCCGCCCGGTTGCTCGACCCGGGGGCCTGGGGTGACATCGCCCTGCGGGCCGCCGGACAGGGCTGGTACCTGCTGGTGGCGAGCGCCGGCCTCACCGCTGCGGGCGTCGTCGTGCTGGTGGCCTTCGCCCTCGGCCGAGCGGACCGGGACCGAGCCTGGTTCGCGCTGGCCGTGCTCGCCGGAATCGCGCTCACCGGGGCGGTGGGGGCGGCGGGGGTGATCGACCCCCGCCGGGTCGACCATCACGTGTACGGCCGCTACCTCGAGGTGTTCGCGCCGCTGCTGCTCGTCGCGGCCGCCGCGGCGATGCTGCGGCCGGCCGGGCGCTGGCGGGTGCCCGGGCGGGCCGCCACCGGAGCGACCCTGGCGGCGGCGGCCGCGGCCGCCGTGGTCCTCGGCCTGGTGACGAGCCTGGGGTACGGCCCCGACGCGTTCACGGGGGACCTCATGCCCCTCAACGTGCTCGGCGTGCTCGTCTGGAGCGGGGACCGCACGACCATCGACCTGCCCGCGGTGACGTTGGGGGCGGGCGCCGTCACCGTCGTGGTCGCCGCGCTGGTCGCCGCCAGCCGCCGCACGGCGGCGCTCGCGGTGCTCGCGCTCACCGGCGGCTTCGCACTGGCCGCCGGCGTCGTGCAGGCGCGCACGCTCGACCCCTTCGTCCGGCAGTTCGGCGAGCTCGTGACGATCCCCCAAGCGGTGAAGGCCCTCGAGGCCGACCTCGGGCTGGACGGCCCACAGGTGCTCTCGGTCGACCTGGCCGACCGGGACGGCATCGTCATCAACGCCTACGCCGTCGAGCTCCCCGATCACCGCGTGGAGCTGTTCGACTCCCGGCGGGGTGAAGGTCCCGCCGGGGAGCTGGTCATCGGGTCGAAGCGCTGGGGGGGGCGTCAGGTCGGGCGGGGGGCCGCCCTGCTGTACCCCGAGACGGCGCGGGACCAGGCGCTGTGGGCCGTCCCCGGTCCCATCGCCGCCACCGCGGCGCCGGTGGCGCCCGACACCGCCGGGCTCGACGACGGCTTCTTCGCCGGCTCGGTGCGCCACCTCGGCGGGGGCGAGATCCTGCTGGAGCACCCAGGTTCGAACGTCCCGCCGTGGGTACGGTGGGGCGCGCTGACCGGCGTGCCCGCCGTGCGCCTGGCCGTCCGGTGGTACCCCGTGGGCGACCCGGCGCGCGCGGAAGCGCTCCACACGCACCTCGTGGACCTGCCCCACACCCTGGGGTTCGGCGCCCGCAGCCGGGTGAGGGTCGCGCTAGCGCCGGGGGACGACCCGGACCGGCCGTTGCCGCCCGGGCGCTACACCGCCGTCATCGCCCCGCAGGTGGACGGGACCTGGTTCCCCGACCGGGGCGGCCCCCAGGTCGTGCTCACCGTGACGGTGCCGGGCCGGCCGGCGGCGGGCCCGTGACCGGCGCGTCCGTGAGCGACGCGTGCAGCACGTCGACCCAGAACACGAGGACCCGCCAGGCCTGCGGGCGACCGACGCGTCGAGCCAGCACGGGGATGGTGACCTCGACGCGGCCGCGGTGCTCGACGGACAGCTCGCCGCCTCCGCCCGGGCCGGGCCACGGCCGGTCGGGCCGGGCGGCGACCGCCACGACGACGCCCTCCTCGTAGCCCCCGGCGCGCAGCCATCCGACGACCTCGACGGGGTCGAGCACCGGGTCGGGGTCGGCGGGGTGCAGGTCGTGGATGTTCAGCACCTCGCGCCCGAACGTCTCGAAGAGCGGGTACGCGAACAGGCGGAACGTGTTGGGGTGCAGCCGATGCGGTGGCAGCTCGTCGAGGGGGACCCCGGTGAACACGATGGGGGCGGCGCGCTCGCCGGCCAGCCGGTCGATGGCGCGGACCTGCTCGTAGGCGCCGTCGAGCAGGGTGTGCTCCCGGGCGAGCGCCCCGCCCCCCCACAGCTGCAGGCCGGCCCCGACGGACGCGAGCGCCACGGCGCACCCCGCGGCGAGCCGGAGCCCGCCGCGGGTCGCCACGACGGTGCGCGCCAGCAGGGAGCCGGCGGCGGCGACCGCCCAGCCGGCGAGGAGCACGAGCACCGGGTAGAGCTCGCTGTAGAGGTACCGCTCCCAGTACAGGTGGTAGGGCGCCTCGCGGGGCGGTCCGATGCGGTGGGCGAACAGCACGGCGAAGGCGACCGCGGTGCTGACGGCGAACACGACCGTCACCCGGCGCGGACCGTCGAGGGGTCCGAGACCCTGGGCGAGCAGCACCGCCAGGCCGGCCCCCGCCAGGATGAGCAGGACGGGGTCGAAGCGCCCGAGCGCCTCCCACAGCCCCGAGGCGTCGGTGAACGATCCCAGGGCGACGACGCCGCCGGCGACGAGCGCGCCGAGGCTCCCCCGCTCGAGGAGCAGCGCCGTGCGGGGACCGACCTGCGGGCTGCGCCGGGCCAGCCAGCGGGTGGACGCGACGACGGCGGCCGCCACCGCGGCGATGAGGATCATCCCGGCCAGCGCGGGCAGGGCCCGGTCGAGGTGGGAGACGGGTGCGTACAGCGGACCGGGCAGGAACCGGGGGAGCTGGAAGTGCAGGAAGTAGGCGTCGGAGTAGCGGGCGTTGTAGGCGAAGCCGCCGTACATCGCCACCGCCGCCACCGCCGCGAGGACGCCGGCGACGCGCAGGTCCCGGGGCCGTGCGAGCACCGCGGCCGCCACCACGGCCAGCCCGATCAGGCCCGCGAGCAGCAGGGCGTTGCCCCGGGTGAGCATGCAGAGCCCGGCGAAGGCGCCGGCCGCCGCGGCGGTGGCGAAGCCGGACCGCTGGAGGGCCGCGAGCGTGAGGTAGAGCACCGCCACCTGCAACACGGCGTAGAGCGACTCGGAGGCGGGGAACTGCGAGAACCACACCGGCACCGGGCCGAGGGCGACGAGCCCGGCCGCGGCGAGCTGGGCCGGCGACCCGAGCCCGAGGCGGCGAACGAGGCCGACCACCACCACCAGGAGCACGAGCCCGAGGAAGGGCAGGATGGCGACCGTCCCGGCCTGGCCGGCGACGACGGTCGAGAGCGCCAGGCACACGCTGAACAGGTGGAGGAACCAGCGGATGAACGGGCCACCGCCGGCCAGGACGTTCGCCCGGTTGACGTACTCGCCGAAGTCCGCCGTCTGGTAGAGGAAGTACACCGGGTCGCCCCGGAGGGCCACGGCGAGGACCAGCACGCCCGCCATCGCCACGCCCAGCGGCGTCAGCCGGGGCAGGCCGAGGGCTCGCACGTCGTGGCGGACGGCCCACCAGAGCGTCGCCGCCAGCGGCACCGTCGCCGTCAGCAGCTGGGCCCGCCCCAGCGCGCCGGCGTGGGCCAGCACCAGGCCGGCGAGCAGGTACCACCCCAGGCCCAGGAGGAGCCCCTCGACGGCGAGCAGACCCCAGCCCGGCGCCTCGCGGCCGCGGCGGGCGAGCAGCACCGCGCCCGGCAGGCCGACGACCAGGACCAGGGCCGCGAAGACGGGGACCAGCAGGGCGGGCACGGCCTCTAGCGTCGCGCCGGGCCCCTCCCGGCGTGGGAACCTGACGGTAGATGGAACCGCTCCGGCGCCGTGGGGCGCTCGCCGTCGTCGTGGCCGTCCTCGCCCTCCTGGCCGTGCACCTCCTGCTGGCGCGCCACACCCCCGGTCCGGTCCTCTACGACGACGGCGCCGCCTACCTCGCCCAGGCCCGGTACCTGAGCGGTCACCCGAACCCGCCCGACCTCACCCACACCGCCTTCTACCAGCCCGGGTACCCGCTCGTGCTGGTGCCGGCCCACCTCCTGGGCTCGGATCCGGCGTCCCAGCACCGCCTCGCCCTGGGTACCAACGCCGTGCTCGCGGTGGTCCTGGTGCTGCCGCTGTACCGGCTCGCACGCGGGCCGCTGGGGCTTCCGGGCGCCCGGGCGGCGATCGCCGCCGTGGTCACGGCGACCTACCCGCCTGTGCTGCTGCAGTCCGGCTTCGAGTGGGCCGAGAGCCTCCTCATGCTGGGCTTCGCGCTCTGGGCTCTGGCCCTGCACCACCTGCTGCGCCGGCCCGCGGCGCCGGCGAGCGCCCTGGCCGGCGCCGCGGCTGGTGGGCTCTACCTCGTCCACCAGCGGGCCGTGATCGCCGGCGTGGTCGCGGCGGCCGTGCTGGTCGGCCTCGTCCTGCGGGGCCGGCTGGCGTGGCGGGGGGCGGCCGCGGGCCTGGGAGCGCTCGGCTTGGTCCTGGCCGGCACCCGCGCCCTGGGGAGCCACCTGCGGTCCGCCCTGTGGAGCCAGGCGCAGCCGACCCTCGAGGGCGACGTCATCGCCACCGCGCTCGATCCCGGGGCCTGGCCCACCGTGGCCGTCCACGCCGCCGGCCAGGCGTGGTACCTGGCCGTGGCGTCGCTCGGGCTGGCCGTGGTCGGGGGGGTGGTCCTCGTCCGCCTCGTGACGGGCCGCCCGGACGACCCGACGGGAGCGGCGTGGGCCGCCCGGTGGTGGGCGGCCGCCGTGCTCGGCGGGGTGGCGCTCACGCTGGCGCTGTCGGCCGTGTTCACCGTCCGGGGCGAGCGTGTCGACCACCTGGTGTACGGCCGCTACAACGACGCCCTGGTCCCCCTGCTGCTCCTGGCGGCCCTCGCGCTGGTCCTGCGCCCGGGTCGGGCGCCCCGTGCGCTCGTGGCGCCCGCGGCGACCGCGGTGCTCACGGTCGTGGCCACCGCCGGGACGCTCCGGCTCGTGCGCGGGGTCGACGCCTTCACCGGCCACGTGATGCCCCTCAACGTCGCCGGCCTGCTCCCCCTCCACCGCAACCACGGCGTGATCCCCACCGGCCGGCTGAGCCTGCTGGCCGTCGGGCTCGCCGTCGGGGTGCTGCTGGCGTCGGCGCTGGCCCCGCGGGTGGGGACGGCGGTGCTGGCGGTCGTGTTCGTGACGGGGGCCTTCGTGGGCGAGGCTCGCACCGTGCGCCCCTTCGTCGAGTTCTGGTCGGGCATCGTGAGCATCCAGGACGACGTGGCCGCCCGCACCGCCCCCGGGGACACCGTGGGGGTCGACTGGCAGTCGTTCAACCTGGTGGCCTTCAACGCCTACCAGCTCCGCCTCGACGACCGGCGGCTCGCCATCTTCGACAGCGACCGCGAGCCGCCACCGGCCCGCCTGGTGATCGCCGCTCCGGACTGGCCGCACGCCCGGGCCCTCGGCGGCCGGCTGCTCGCCGAGGACCCCTACCCGGTCGGGCTCGGGCTGTGGGAGCTCGGTCTCGCCGCGCCCCGCTGAGCGGGGTCGCCGCTCACGCGTGGAACCGGGCCCGGCGCAGCACCGCCCGGGCGAGGTCGGCCCAGCCCAGCACGGCGGCGGTGGCCGCGTCCCGAACGGCCTGGCGCCCGCCGGCCGCCGGGCCGTAGGCGAGGTCGCGGGCCACGTAGTGGGCGTGGGCCCAGTAGAGCTGGCCGCCCTCGGCGGGGACCTCCACGATGCGGTCGTCGAAGAACTGCCGGTCGGGCACGGCGACCCGAGAGTCGGCCTCGGCCAGCCCGTAGTGCACGAGGTGGCCCAGCCGCCACAGCACGAACCCGTGGGCCCGCAGGAAGCGGTCGACGTCGCCGAAGAGCGGCTGGCCCTCGTAGATCTCGTTGAGCTCGACCTCGACCTCCAGCGTCCGCGTGCGCCCCAGGGTCTCGACCGCGCCCTTCAGGACGCCGAGCTCGGAGCCCTGCGTGTCGAGCTTCATGTGGTCGACCCGGCCCAGCCCGTTCGCCGCCGCCCAGGCGTCGAGCGTGGTGGTGGGCACCTCGGCCCGGCCCGCCGGTGCGATCACGTCCCGCAGCGCCGGGCGGGTGGCCCGGGCCTGCTCGCTCGGCGGGTACAGCGACGAGCACGCCGGCTCGGCGGTGAGGTGCAGCACGGCGGTGCCCTCGGTCGCCGCCAGCGCCGCCGGCACGACCGTCACCGCCGGCCGCCCGCCGGTGGCCGGCCCGCCGGCGCCGGCGTAGGCGGCCTCCAGGCGGCGGCACTCCTCGGCGTCGGGCTCGAACCCGATCAGCCGGACGCGGTCCCCCAGCGCCTCCCAGCGCTCCCAGAACCCCCACCGGCAGCCGACGTCGACGACCGTCAGCGGCTCGTCGAGGCGGGGCAGCAGGTCGTCGAGCACCGGGCGAGCCTAGAGCCGGCCGGCGCCGGGCCGATCGGGAGCTAGGCGCCCGGCGCCTGGACCGGGTGGGGCATGCAGAGCTCGTCGTACTCGGCGATGGTGATCTGCTCGGGGTCGAGCGAGCACGCCGGGCAGGCCGGGTCCCGGTTGACCTTGAACGTGCGGAACGACTGCTCGAGGGCGTCGTAGGCGAGCAGCCGGCCGACGAGCGTGTCGCCCATCCCCAGCAGCAGCTTGATGGCCTCGATGCCCTGGATCGACCCGATGATGCCGGGCAGCACGCCGAGCACACCGGCCTCGGCGCAGGAGGGGGCGAGCTCGGCGGGCGGCGGCTCGGGGATCATGCAGCGGTAGCACGGCCCCTCGTAGGGGGCGAACACGGTGGCCTGGCCCTCGAACCGGAAGATCGAGCCGTGCACGACGGGCACCTTCGCCTTGAGCGACGCGTCGTTGAGCAGGTACCGGCTGGGGAAGTTGTCGGCGCCGTCGATGACGACGTCGTAGCCCGAGATGATGTCCGCCACGTTGTCGGCGCCGAGGCGCACGTCGTAGCCCACGACGTTCACGTCGGGGTTGATGGCGGCGAGCGTCTTCTTGGCCGAGTCGACCTTGCGCTCGCCGATGCGGTCGATGTTGTGCAGCAGCTGGCGCTGGAGGTTGGAGGCGTCGACCACGTCCATGTCGACGATGCCGAGGGTGCCCACCCCGGCTGCCGCCAGGTACAGCGCGGCGGGCGAGCCCAGGCCGCCGGCGCCGAGCAGCAGCACCTTGCTGTCGAGCAGCTTGAGCTGGCCCTCTTCCCCGACCTCGGGCAAGAGCAGGTGGCGGTGGTAGCGGTTGCGCTGGTCGGGGCTGAGCGTCTCGGGGGTCTTCCAGTCCCGGCCCTCGTCCTTCCAGCGGTTGAAGCCACCGGCCATGGAGGCCACGTCGGTGTAACCGAGCTCGGTCAGGGTCTTGGCCGCGAACGCCGAGCGCACGCCGCTGGCGCAGTGCACGATGATGCGGGCCTGGCGGTCGGGCACCCGGTTCTCGATCTGGCTCTCGAGGTGGCCGCGGGGGATGTGGATCGCGCCGGGGATGGCGCCCTGCTCGTACTCGGCGGCCTCCCGCACGTCGAGCACCACGGCGCCGCGTGCGATGGCCTCGGCGGCCTCGGCCGTGTCGACCTCGCGGATCTGCCGGCGGGTCTGGGCCAGGAGCTCTCGGAAGCTGGGCATGGTGGCGTCCTCGGTGGCGTCGCGGTCCGTACCTACCCATAAACCCTATCGGGCCGGTCGGGATTCCCGCCACCGGCGTGGGACCTGCGGTTGGCCGGTTGGTACGGATCTTCCGGTAAAGGCGCACGCTCAGTGAGACGATGCAACGGAGCGTGAGGAGAGTTGCGAGCCCCCCCGATGCGCCCCGGTCCCCCCTGCGGCCCGCCCGTCGCCTGCTGGCCGCCGCCCTGCTGGTCGCCGTCGCCGTCGCCGGCCTGCCCAGCCCCGCCGGCGCGTCGAGCCTGCCGCAGCCGGCGACGGCCGAGGTCGAGTTCCTCCGGCTGACGAACCAGGCCCGCGCCGGCGCCGGCCTGGCGCCGCTCACCCGGGACAGCGCCGCCGACGCCGTCGCCCGCGAGTGGTCGGGGGTCATGGCCCGGGAGGGCCGCCTCTACCATCGCCCCGACCTGGGCACCGCCATCACGACGCGGATCACGCCCACGTGGACCCGCGGGGGCGAGAACGTCGGGGTCGGTGGCAGCGTGCCCTCCCTGCACGACGCCTTCATGGGCTCCCCCGGGCACCGGGCCAACAAGCTCGGGGACTTCAACCGGGTGGGGGTCGGCGTGGTCACCGACGGCAGCCGCATCTGGGTGACCTACGTGTTCGTCAAGGGCCCGGCGATCACCGGCGACACCGGCACGGAGAGGCCGGTCAACGGCGCCATGTGGCTGGCGTCGACCGACGGCGGCGTGTTCGCCGTGAACGCGCCGTTCTTCGGGTCGCTGGGCGGCGTGCGCCTCGCCCAGCCCGTCGTCGGCATGGCCCCGACGCCCTCGGCCAAGGGCTACTGGCTGGTCGCCCGCGACGGGGGCATCTTCACCTTCGGCGACGCCCGCTTCTTCGGCTCCACCGGCGCCATGCGGCTCAACCAGCCGGTCGTCGGCATGGCCGCCACCCCCACCGGCAACGGCTACTGGCTGGTCGCCCGCGACGGCGGCATCTTCACCTTCGGCGACGCCCGCTTCCGGGGCTCGACCGGCAACCTGCGGCTGAACCAGCCCATCCTGGGCATGGCCCCGACGCGCAGCGGCAACGGCTACTGGCTGTTCGCGAGCGACGGGGGCATCTTCACCTTCGGCGACGCCCGCTTCCACGGCTCGACCGGCAACCTGCGCCTGGTGCAGCCGATCGTCGGCATGACGCCGACGCCGACGGGCCGCGGCTACTGGATGGTCGCCCGCGACGGCGGCATCTTCACCTTCGGCGACGCCCGCTTCCTGGGCTCGCTCGGGGGCCGGGCGCTGCCGGCGCCGATCGTCGGGATGAGCGCCACGGCCACCGGCAACGGCTACCGCCTCGTCGACGCCGACGGCCGCGTCTACAGCTTCGGCGACGCCGGCTCGGGCAACAGCGGCCGGCTGGCCAACGGCGCTCCGGTCGTCGCCGCCGCCGGCATCTAGGGATCTGGGCCGTCAGCCGTCCATCCGCACGAGCGGTGGGAGGATGTCGGCGATCTGGCCCTGGAGGACGGCATCGGCGATGGGGTCCATCGCCGTGGGCTCGGCGTTCACGATGACCACCCGGGCGCCGGCGTGCTTGGCGATCGGCACGACCTCGGCAACGGGGTAGACGCTGAGCGTCGAGCCCACGGCCAGCATCAGGTCGCAGGACTGGGCGGCCAGCTCGGCCCGGCGCAGGTCCTCGGGGACCAGGCCCTGCCCGAAGCTGATCGTGGCCGACTTGAGGATGCCCCCGCACGTGCGGCACGGCGGGTCCTCCTCGCCCGCCTCGACCCGGGCGAGGGCCCGCTCCATGGGCGCCCGCTCGCCGCAGTCCAGGCAGGCAACCTCGCGCACGGTCCCGTGCACCTCGACCACGCGCTCGGGGCTGCTGCCGGCCGCCTGGTGCAGGCCGTCGACGTTCTGGGTGATGAGCGTGTGCAGCTTGCCCCGCCGCTCGAGGTGCACCAGGGCGCGGTGGCCGACGTTGGGCTCCCGCCGGTCGTCCCGCGTCGCGAGCAGGCGCTGCCAGCGGGCCTTGCGGACCTCGGGGTCGGACAGGTAGTAGCTGATGTGGGACTGCTTCTCGGCCTGGGGGTCCTTCGTCCACACGCCCTGCGGGCCCCGGAAGTCGGGGATGCCCGAGTCGGTGGAGATGCCCGCTCCGGTGAGCACGGTGACCGCCCGGGCGGCGTCGATCCACGCCCGGACCTCGGCCAGCGCGGCGAGCGGGCCGCCGCCGTGGTCCCCGTCGGTGCCGTCCACCCCCCGAGCATGCCACTCCCGCCGCCGCGGGAGCCCGGGCTTGACACGCCGCTGCATTTGGGATTGCATGAAAGATCACGAAACACACTTCCCCGGTGCACCCCGCTCTCCCCGCCGGAGGGACCCATGCGATCCGTACCGCCCGTGCTCACCGACCCCGCGCCCGCCTCGCTGCAGATCCGTCCATGGCCCGACCCCGTCATCGACCAGCGGGGGGTGGACCCCCGCAGCGGCTACGTCGAGCAGTACTGGTTGGGGATCCTCGGCCCCAGCACCACGTGGCTGCTGCGCCGGCTCGTGGCGGGGCTCGAAGCCTCGCCGGCCGGCTACGAGCTCGACCTGGCCGAGACGGCGGCGGCGCTGGGCCTGGCAGGGCCCGGCCGCAACGGCCCCTTCGTGCGGGCGCTCACTCGGTGCTGCCAGTTCGAGCTCGCCCACGTGCCCGAGGACGGCGTGCTCGCCGTCCGCCGGCGCATCCCGCCGCTGTCGGCCCGGCAGGTCGCCCGGCTGCCCGAGGCGCTCCAGGCGGCGCACCGCCGCTGGCAGGAGGCCCAGGCCGGCGCCGGCGTCGAGGCCGTGCGGCGGCGCACCCGCCGCCTGGCGCTGTCGCTCGTCGAGCTCGGCGAGGACCTGGAGGCGACCGAGCGCCAGCTGATGCGCTGGCGGTTCCACCCCGCCCTGTGCCACGAGGCCGCCGTGTGGGCCTGGAAGCGCCACCAGCAGGCCGCCGCCGAGGCGGCCGAGGCGGTAGAGGCGCGCCAGCCCGCCTAGGCCTGGGCCGTGGCCTTCGCCGGCTTGGGCCTGGTGAACCCGCTGGCCAGCTCGACGAGCGTGCGCACGGCGGCGCCCGTGCCGCCCCTGGGGGTGTAGCCCTCGTCCTCCTCGGACCGGGCGGGGCCGGCGATGTCGAGGTGGGCCCAGGGCACGTCGCTGACGAACTCCTTGAGGAACAGCCCGGCGGTGAGGGCGCCGGCGTTGCGGCCGCTGCCGATGTTCTTCACGTCGGCGACCTCGGACTCGAGCTGCTTGCGGTAGTCGGCGGGCAGCGGCAGGGGCCAGACCTGCTCCCCACCGCGGTCGGCGGCCGCCCGCACCTGCTCGACGAACCCCTCGTGGTTGCCCATGAGCCCCGACACCTTGTCGCCCAGCGCCACGATGCAGGCGCCGGTGAGGGTGGCCACGTCGACGATGGCGTCCACGCCGTCCTCGACCGCGAGCGACAGCCCGTCGGCCATCACCAGGCGGCCCTCGGCGTCGGTGTTGAGCACCTCGACGGTCTTGCCGTTGCGGATGCGCAGCACGTCGCTCGGGCGGATCGCCTTGCCGCTCGGCATGTTCTCGGCCAGGCACAGGTAGCCGATCACCTTCGTGCGGGCGCCGACGGCGGGCAGCACCGACATGGCGGCGAGCACCGCGGCGGCGCCGCTCATGTCGTTCTTCATCGTCATCATGCCCTCGCTCGTCTTGAGCGACAGGCCCCCGGAGTCGAACGTGATGCCCTTCCCGACCAGCCCCAGCGTCGAACGGGGGGCCTTCTCGGGCTCGTAGACGAGGCGGACCAGGCGCGGCGGGTTGTCGCTGCCCTGCCCGACGCCGAGCAGCCCTCCGAGGCCCTCGCGCTTGGCGGCCTTCTCGTCGAGCACCTCGACGCCGAGCCCGGCCTCGGCCGCGACCTGCTCGGCCCGCTGGGCGAACACCTTGGGGGTCAGGTCCCCGGGCGGGGTGTTGACGAGGTCGCGGGCGAGGGCGACGGCGCGCGAGGTGGCGGCGCCGCGCTCGACGCCGGCGGCGAGCTTGCGCCCGCCGGTCCCGACGACCGTGAGCTCGGCGATGCGCACCTCGTCGGGATCGGACTTGTACTCGGTGTACCGGTACGCGGCGAGGGCGGCGCCCTCGGTGACGGCGCGGGCGGCGAGGCCGACGTCGAGGTCGTCGGGGGCGGCGGCGAGCAGCGTGGTGGCGACCCGCCCGCGCTTGGGCACGGCCCGCACGAAGGCGGCGGCGGCCCGGCGCAGCGCCTCGGCGTCGACGCCGGCGGGGTCGCCGACGCCGAGGGCGACGAGGACGGGCCCCTCGGCAGCCGGGCCCAGCACGAGGCTCTGGCCCCGCTTGCCCTCGAAGCCCTGGGCCTCGAGGAAGGCGCGGTCGAGGCCGGTGCCGTCGGCGGCGGCGAGGTCCGTGCCGACCGGTACGCCGAGGGCCTCGGCGTCGTCGGGCACGGCGCGGGCGGTGACGAAGGCGATGGGCATCAGGTCTCCTTGGGTTCGGTCGAGCCGGCACGGCCGCGGGGGCGGGTGCGGGCGGGGAGGTGCTCGCGCTCCTGCCAGCGGGCCATGGTCCACACCAGGTCGGACAGCCGGTTGAGGTACACCGCGGCGTGGGAGCCGCCGGCGGCGACCGGGATCACCGAGCGCTCGGCCCGCCGCACGACCGTGCGGGCGAGGTCGAGCAGGGCCGAGGTGCGGTCCTGGCCGGGGACGACGAACTCCGTCGGCGGGTCGAAGCGCTCGGACAGGTCGTCGATGAGGGCCTCGAGCCCGGCGACCATCTCGGCGGTGACCAGGGTGACGCCGGGGGTGAGCTTGCCCCGGTTCTCGGGGGCGGTGGCCACCTCGGCGCCGAGCACGTACAGCTCGCGCTCGAGCCGCACGAGCAGCTCGTCGAGCTCGGAGCCCCGCTCGGCCTCGGCCCGGGCCACGCCGAGCGCGGCCTGGGCCTCGTCGACGTCGCCGCTCGCTTGGTGGACGGGACCGTGCTTGGGGGCCCGGCCGCCGAAGAGCAGGCCGGTGGTGCCGTCGTCGCCGGTACGGGTGTAGACCTTCACGCCCCGGCGAGCCTAGACAGCCACGGGCGGGCGGGCTCGACGCCGCCGCGCGGCCGGCGGGGGGCGGGGGGCGACGCCACTTCGGGCCCGGAGCGCCCTAGGGTGGCTGACGCACCCGTCATCGACGTCCCGACGTCGCGGGGGCCGCAGGCCGCTCGAGCCCGACCGGCCCGGCCACCCGCCCGGGGCCTTGGCGATGGCCCGGGTGCGCGCCGGCGAGGCCCGCGCAACCACACGACACCGACAGCGACACGCACCCACACCCCACGACGGAGACTCCCACCGTGCACCCAGCACCATCCCCCGCAGGCCGGCGCGCGCCCGCGCTCGCCCGGCTCCTCGCCCTGCTCGCCACGATCGCCCTGGTGGCGGTGGCGTGCGGCAACGGCGCCGACGACGGCGTCGCCGACATCGACCGGCCCGGCACCGGGCCCGTCCGCGACGGCGGCGACCCGGTCTACGGCGGCACCATCACCGTCGGCCTCGAGGCCGAGACCAACTCGTTCCTGCCCGGCGAGGCGTCCCTCGCCATCTCGGGCAGCACGATCGCCCACGCCATCTACGACCCGCTCGTCATCCTCGACGGCGAGGGCGAGATCCGGCCCTACCTCGCCGAGTCGATCGAGCCCAACGACGAGCTCGACCGGTGGACGGTGCGCCTCCGCGACGGGGTCACCTTCCACGACGGCACGCCGCTCACCGCCCAGGTCCAGGCCGAGGCGTTCGACGAGTACCTCTTCGTCGAGGGCTCGAACGTGCAGGGCACCCTGCTCACCAACGGCGTCACCGGGGTCGAGGTGATCGACGAGCTGACCTACACCTACGTGCTCTCCGGGCCCAACGCCGCGTTCCCCGACATCCTGCGGGGCATCATCGGCATGCCGTTCTCGGTCGAGGCCGCCCGCGCCGCCGGGGACGACGCCGGCGCCAACCCGGTCGGCACCGGCCCGTTCGCCTTCGAGAGCTGGCAGCGCGACAGCCAGCTCGTCGTCGTCCGCAACGAGGACTACTGGCGCTCCGACGAGAGCGGCAACCCGCTGCCGTACCTCGACAGCGTCGTGTTCCGCCCGATCCCCGACGAAGAGACCCGGCTGGCCGCCCTGGCCACCGGCGACGTCGACGTCATGCACTCGCTGCGGGGCAGCTTCATCAAGCAGGTCGAGGAGATGGCCGAGGCCGGGGGCTACGTGTCGTACCTCATGACCAGCAACGAAGCCGGCGTGTCGATCATGAACACGACGGTGCCGCCCGTGGACGACCGCCGCATCCGGCTGGCCATGGCATGGGCCGGCGACCACGAGTCGGTCGCCCGGGTGCTGGGCGACGACGGGCTCGTGCCCGAGACGACGCAGTGGTTCAGCCCCGACAGCCCCTGGTACTCCGAGCGGGTCGCCGAGGCCTACCCCGGCTACCCCGAGCGCGACGTCGAACGGGCCCGCGAGCTCGTCGAGGACTACGTGAACGACCCGGACCGCTCCGATGGGCGGCCCGCCGGCTCGCCGGTCGAGATCGAGTACAACTGCCCGCCCGACCCGAGCCTCATCGAGGTCGCCCAGCTGGTGCAGGCCCTGTGGGGCGAGGCCGGGATCGAGGTGCGCCTGAACCAGGTGGAGCAGGCCGCCCACATCCAGAACGCCATCGCCGGTGACTACATGGTCAACTGCTGGCGCCAGAGCGGCGAGAGCGATCCGTTCACGTTGCTGAACGGCGCCCACGGCGCCGTCGACAACCCCACGAACTTCACCAACTTCGTGCACCCCGACATCGACGAGGCGCTCGAGGTGCTGCGGACCAGCGCCGACTTCGACGAGCGCTTCGCGGCTGTGGAGCAGATCCACATGGTGCTCAACGAGGAGATGCCCTACACGTGGGGCGTGGGTACGCCCACGACGGTCGGCGCCCACGACCGCGTCCGCAACCTGGCCGGCTGGACCTTCCCCGACGGCACGCTCGGTCGGGGCACACCCCAGGGCCTGATCCGGGTCGTGGAGGCCTGGCTGGACCGGTAGCGCCACGACGGCGTGACGTCCGTCACGTACGCTTCGGGTGCAGCGATGCACGCCGCGTGAAGCGGCCAGACAAGGGGGAGAGACCGTGGCACATCGGACACCCTCGGCAGGGCGCGCGGGCACCATCTGGTTCCGGCTGATCGCCCTGCTCGCCGTCATCGGCCTGGTGGCCGCCGCGTGCGGTCGCGACGAGGAGGCCGCCGAAGAGGAACGGCCCGGCGGGGGCCCGGTCGTCGAGGAGGGCGACCCCGTCTACGGCGGCACGATCACCGTCGGCCTCGAGGCCGAGACCAACTCGTTCCTGCCCGGCACCGGCGCCTTCGCCATCTCGGGCGCCACGATCGCCCATGCCATCTACGACCCGCTCGTCATCCTCACCGACGACGGCGAGTTCAGCCCCTACCTGGCGGAGTCGATCGAGCACAACGACGACGTCACCGAGTGGACCGTGCGGCTGCGGCCCGGCGTGCAGTTCCACGACGGCACCGACCTCACCGCCCAGGTCATGAAGGAGATCTTCGACGAGTACCTGTTCGTCGACGGCGCCAACACCCAGGGCGCGCTGGTCGCCGCCGGCGTGACCGAGATGCGGGTGGACGACGAGCGCACCTTCACCTACGTGCTCTCGGCCCCCAACGCCGCGTTCCCCGACAACCTGCGGGGCGCCATCGGCTGGCCGTTCTCGGTCGAGGCCGCCCGGGCCGCCGGTGACGACGCCGGGTCCCGACCGGTCGGGACCGGGCCGTTCGCGTTCGAGAGCTGGGAGCGCGACAGCCAGCTCGTCGTGGTGCGCAACGAGAACTACTGGCGCTCCGACGAGGACGGCAACCAGCTGCCGTACCTCGACCGCATCGTGTTCCGGCCGATCCCCGACGAGGAGTCGCGCGTGGCGGCGCTGGCGACGGGCGACGTCGACGTGATGCACACCCTGCGGGGCAGCCACGTCAAGCAGGTCAACGCCATGGCCGAGGAGGGTGGCTACAACTCCTACATGATGACGGGCAACGAGTCCGGCGCCACGATCTGGAACACCGAGCGCCCGCCCGTGGACGACAAGCGCATCCGCCAGGCCATGGCCTGGGCCGGTGACCACGAGGCGGTCGCCCGCGTGCTGGGCGACGACGGCCTGGTCGAGGCGACGACGCAGTGGTTCGCGCCCAACAGCCCGTGGTACTCGGAGCGCACGGCCGAGAGCTACCCCGGCTACCCCGAGCGCGACGTGGAGCGGGCGCGCCAGCTCGTCGACGAGTACCGCAACGACCCGAACCGCTCCGACGGCCAGCCGCCGGGCTCCCCGGTGCGGATCCAGTGGAACTGCCCGCCTGACCCGAGCCTCATCGAGGTGGGCCAGCTCGTGCAGCAGCTCTGGGGCGAGGCCGGCCTCGAGATCCAGCTCAACCAGGTCGAGCAGGCAGCCCACATCCAGAACGCGTTCGCCGGCGACTTCGAGGGCAACTGCTGGCGCCAGAGCGGCGACAGCGACCCCTACACGATGCTCAGCAACGCCCACGGCGAGGGGAACCCGCTCAACTTCACCCGGTTCACCCACCCGACGATCACCGAGCAGCTCGAGGTCCTGCGCACCAGCACCGACTTCGACACCCGCTACGCGGCGGTCGAGGCGATCCACGAGGTGCTCAACGACGAGATGCCCTACACCTGGGGCGTCGGCACGGTCACGACCGTCGGGGCCCGCGAGCAGGTGCGCAACATCGCCGGCTGGACGCTCCCCGACGGCAAGCTCGGCCGGGGCACGCCCGGCGGGCTGATCCGCCTGGTCGAGGCCTGGGTCGAGCGGTAGCCGTCACGCCGTCACCCGCTTCGGCCGTCGGTGACAGGGCCATCAGTGGGTGACGCCACAGGGTGACGATCGTCACCTACGCTGCGTGCCTTCGTGCACGCGATGCCGCGACGCGGCCTGACAGGGGGGAGAGACCCTTGACCTACCGGACACGCTCAGTGGGGGGCGCTGGCACCAGCGTGTGGCTCCGGCTGATCGCACTGCTCGCCGTCATCGGCCTCGTGGCCGCGGCGTGCGGCGACGACGGCACGGCGACCGACGACGAACGACCGGGAGGCGGCCCGGTGGTGGACGAGGGGGATCCGGTCTACGGCGGGTCGGTCACCGTCGGGCTCGAGGCCGAGAGCAACTCGTTCCTGCCCGGCGAGTCGGCGCTCGGCATCGCCGGCACGACCATCGCCCACCACATCTACGACCCGCTGATCATCCTCAACGAGGACGGCGAGAACATCCCGTACCTGGCCGAGTCGCTCGAGGCCAACGACGACGTCACCGAGTGGACCGTGCGGCTGCGGCCCGGTGTGCAGTTCCATGACGGCACGCCCCTCAACGCCCAGGCGCTCAAGGACGCCTTCGACGAGTACCTGTTCGTCGAGGGCTCCAACACCCAGGGCCCGCTGATGACCGCCGGCGTGACCGGCATGCGCGTCGACGACGAGCTCACCGTCACCTACGAGCTCTCGTCGGCCAACGCCGCCTTCCCCGACCTCTTGCGGGGCTCGGTCGGCTGGCCGTTCTCGGTCGAGGCCGCCCGGGCGGCCGGGCCCGACGCCGGCGCGCGCCCGGTCGGCACGGGGCCGTTCGTGTTCGACAGCTGGGAGCGCGACAGCCAGCTCGTCGTGGTGCGCAACGAGAACTACTGGCGCTCCGACGACAACGGCAACCAGCTGCCCTACCTCGACCGCATCGTGTTCCGCCCGATCCCCGACGAGGAGACCCGGGTGGCGGCCCTCGCCACCGGCGACGTGGACATCATGCACACCCTGCGGGGCAGCCACATCAAGCAGGTCATCGCCATGGAGGAGGAGGGCGGCTACGTCCAGTACCTGATGACCGGCAACGAGTCGGGCGTGTCGATCATCAACACCACCGTCCCGCCCCTCGACGACCGCCGGATCCGCCAGGCGATGGGCTACGCCGGTGACTCCGAGGCCGTGGCCCGGGTGCTCGGCGACGACGGCCTGGTCGACAACACCACCCAGTGGTTCAGCTCGGACAGCCCGTGGTGGTCCCAGCGGGTGGCCGAGGGCTACCCCGGCGGGCTCGAGCGGGACGTCGAGCGGGCCCGTGAGCTCGTCCAGGAGTACGTGAACGACCCGAACCGCTCCGACGGCCAGCCCGTGGGCACGCCGCCGCGGTTCACCTACAACTGCCCGCCGGACCCGAGCCTCATCGAGGTCGCCCAGCTGGTGCAGCAGCTGTGGGGCGAAGCCGGCATCGAGGTCGAGCTGAACCAGCTCGAGCAGGCCGCCCACATCCAGGTGGCCCTGGCCGGCGACTACGAGGTCAACTGCTGGCGCCAGGGCGGCGACTCGGACCCCTACACGGTGCTGAGCAACGCCCACGGCTCGCTCGACAACCCGCTCAACTTCACGAACTTCGTGCATCCGGGGATCGACGAGCAGCTCGAGATCCTGCGGACCAGCACCGACTTCGACACGCGCTACGACGCCGTCGAGCAGATCCACCTGATCCTCAACGAGGAGATGCCCTACACCTGGGGCGTGGGCACCGCCACCACGGTCGGCGCCCGTGAGCAGGTGCGCAACATCGCGGGCTGGACCCTGCCCGACGGCTCGCTCGGCCGGGGCACACCCAACGGCTTGATCCGTCTCGTCGAGGCCTGGCTCGACAGTTAGCGCGGCGCACGGGGTCCGCCCGTTGGGGCGGGCGGCGCACGGGGCCCGCCCGTCGGGGCGGGCCCCGCCGCGTCCGGGGCGTCAGTCAGCGACCCGCGGCCACCCGGATCGGGAACTCCGACAACGCCCGCCGGCGGCGCCGGGGCGCGATGGTGCCGAGCGTGTACCGGCCGCGGGCGACCCGCCGGAGCCGGCCGACGCGGTGCTCGTAGCCGGCGGCGTCAGCGAGGTACTTCACCGGCGAGTGGCCGTGCACGTAGTAGCCGTCGAGGTGGAGCCGGCGGTGGATCTCCTCAAGGTCGAGCGGACCGCCGCCGGCCCGGGCGAGGACGGCGACGATGGCGTAGCGGAGATGACGCCCGGAGAGGGCGATGGCGCCCCGGGCGGGGGGCGGCACGGGCGGCGGACCGTCGCGGTAGGTGCGGCGGAGGCCCTTCGGGTAGCGGCGAGGGCCGGCCTCGGGCCCGAGGGGCGTGGAGCGCAGCCGCCGCCGGAGGGTCGCGATGGTGGCGGGCCGCTGGACGATGGCCCGCTGGGCGGCGGCGAGCTGGCGGACCAGGGCGAGGCGTTCGTCGAGCTCGCCTCGGTCGATCGGATCCTCGGGGATGGCGGACACGGCTTCCTCCGTCGGTCGCTGGGTTGCTGGGTTCGCGGGGGAAGCGCGTGGTCGCCCGGGCCACGCCCGGCGCCGCCGGATCCGACGGCCACGGCGTGGCGGACCAAGCGGATCGCCCCGAACGATACCTCCCGGTCGCGACAACTTCCCCCCTCGCCCCCCGACCCCCTCGCCCCCCCGACCCCCGCTCCCCCGCACCCCCCGACCCCCGCTCCCCCTCGCTGTCGAACCTCTCCCCCTCGCTGCCGAACCTCTCCCCACGCCCACCCCCATGCGCGCGTTTTATCGATTCACACACCGAATCGCCCGCCGAATCGGTGACCGAATCGCCCGCCGAATCGGTGACCGAATCGCCCGCCGAATCGAACACAGAATCGATAAAACGCGCCGCTGTGCAGGTGGGTGCGCGGGTGTGGGCGGGGCGGTGTGGGGGCGGGGCGGTGTTGGGGCGGGGCGGGTGCGTGGAGGGGGGCAGGGCGGGCGGACTGCTGGCGGGTGGGTGATAGGACCCACCACACGGCGACGCCCGGGGGGCGGGCCACACGACGACGCCCGAGGGGTGGGCGACGGCGGAGCGAGCCGGTACGACACCGGGTCGCGGTGGGGGGCGCCGGTACGCTCGCGGGTCGTGGGGTACCTCGAGGCGGCCCGGGAGCGGGTCGTGATCTACGACGGGGCGTTCGGCAC